>CAZHCG010000083.1:0-21483 GCA_964530995.1 uncultured Myxococcales bacterium | reverse complement strand
GAATACAATGTGTTACGCCATTATTTTCAAAAAATCAGGGGGAAGATCCGTTGCGAAGCCGATTCGACCCTGAAGGGAGCTATCCGCGCCGCCTACGAGGCACACGCCGCTTTGCGCGAAGAGGAGCCCGAGCTGGTCCGCATGGACGAGCCGGAGCTGTGCGAGCTGGTCCAGCGGGGATACGTGAACTTCTATCCCGAAGACGGGATCAATCCATACGTGGCGCTGGCCGGCCTGGGGCCCTGGCTGGTCACCACCCACGGCGCAGTGCTCCACGATTCGGCCGGCTACGGCATGCTGGGCGCCGGTCACGCGCCGCCGGAGCTGCTCGAGGCGATGGCCGCCCCCTGGGCGATGGCCAACGTGATGACGCCCAGCGTCACCCAGAAGCGCCTCGACGATCGGCTGCGTCGCGAGATCGGGCGCAGCAGGGGCGGTTGCCCGTTCGACCGCTTCATCTGCATGAACAGCGGATCCGAGGCGGTCACGGTCGCCTCCCGGATCGCGGACGTTAACGCCAAGCGGCTGACGGCCGCAGGAGGGCCGCGCGCCGGACAGCGGGTGGGACGCCTCGCGGTCGAGGGCGGCTTTCACGGCCGCACCTATCGCCCGGCGCGGATCTCCCACTCCACGCTGCCGGTCTACCGCGAGAACCTGGCCTCGTTCCACAATATCGACGAGGAGCTGGCGACCGTGCCGATCAACGACGCCGAGCGGTTGCGCTCCGCTTTCTCCGAAGCCGACGAGCGGGGAGTGTTCTTCGAGGCGTTCTACGTGGAGCCGGTGATGGGGGAGGGCCGGCCGGGCGTGGCCCTGAGCCGCGAGTTCTACGACGCGGCGCGCGAGCTGACAGCCGAGCGGGGCACGATGCTGGTCGTCGATTCGATCCAGGCCGCGCTGAGGGCCCACGGCTGCCTCAGCATCGTCGACTACCCGGGCTTCGAGGGCTGCGAGCCGCCCGAGATGGAGACCTACTCCAAGGCGCTCAACGCCGGCCAGTATCCGCTCTCGGTGCTGGCGATGACCGAGCGCGCCGCCGACACCTACGTCTGCGGAATCTACGGCAACACGATGACCACCAACCCGCGGGCGCTGGAGGTCGGCTGCGCCGTGCTGGACGGGATCGACGACGAGATCCGCGCCAACATCCGAAAGCGGGGCGCCGAGCTGGCCGACGGGCTGCGCGCCCTGGCCGAGGAGATGCCCGGAACGATTCGCGAGGTGACCGGCACCGGACTGCTGGTCAACGCCGAGATCGAGCCCGGCGAGTGCAGCGTCACCGGCCGCGGAGGGCTGGAGGAGCGCCTCAGGCTGAACGGCATCTCGATGATCCACGGCGGCGGAAACGGGTTGCGCTTCACCCCCCACTTCCGGATCACCTCGGACGAGGTGCGGCTGATCGTCGACTCGGTGCGCGACGCCTTGCGGGACCTTGCCGCTTAGCGGTCCGCCTGTTCCCCGACCTTGCGTTCTACCACCTCGACCGCCTCGGCGACGCGGATCCTCTCCTGGCGCATGTCGTCGCGGTAGCGGATGGTGACAGTGTCGTCCTCGCGGGTCTGCCCGTCGACCGTGATGCAGAAAGGCGTGCCGGCTTCGTCCTGGCGCGCGTAGCGCCTTCCGATCGCGTCCTTCTCGTCGTAGAAGGCGTTGACCGATCCGCCCCAGAACTCGCGCACGATCTCGCGGGCCTTGCCGGTCAGCCACTCGTCCTTCTTGACCAGCGGGAAGACCGCGGCCTTGATCGGCGCCAGCCTGGGGTGCAGCCGCAGCACGGTGCGCCCGTCCTTGCGCGACTCCGAGGGCGGCTCCTCGTCGTAGGCGTCGAGCAGGAACATCAGCACCGAGCGGGTGATCCCGCCGGCCGGCTCGACCACGTAGGGCAGATAGTGCATTCCCTGCTTGCCGGTCTCGGGGTTGATCTTCTGCGGGTCGAAGTAGGTCAGCTTCTTGCCCGAGGCCTGCTGGTGGCGCCGCAGGTCGTAGTCGGTGCGGTTGGCGATCCCCTCCAGCTCGTCCCAGCCCCAAGGGTAGAGGTACTCGATGTCGTAGCAGTCGCTGGCGTAGTGGGCCAGTTCGTCCTCGTCGTGGCGGCGCGCGCGCAGCTTGTCCGGGCTCACGCCCAGCTTCAGGTACCAGTCGAGGCGCTCCTGTTTCCAGTACTCGAACCAGTGATCGATCTGCTCGGGCTCGCAGAAGTACTCCATCTCCATCTGCTCGAACTCGCAGGAGCGGAAGATGAAGTGCTCGACCGTGATCTCGTTGCGGAACGACTTGCCCTGCTGCGCGATCCCGAACGGCAGCCGCAGGCGGTAGGTCTGCTGCACGTTGGGAAAGTTGACGAACATCGCCTGCGCGGTCTCGGGTCGCAGAAAGACCCTGTTCTCCTCGGACTTGACCGGGCCGAGGTTGGTCTCGAACATCAGGTTGAAGGCGCGCTCCTCGCTCAGCTCGGGCGAGCCGCACTCCGGGCAGACGTAGCCCCGCTCGGCCACGCCCTTGTTGGTCTTGCCCTTGAAACGGTACTCGACCTCGGAGCCCGGCTCCACCCGCGGCGCCTTGTCCGCGCGAAAGCGGGTGCGGCAGATCTTGCAGTCGACGAGCGGATCGTTGAAGCCGTCGACGTGACCCGAGGCCTCCCAGACCCGCGACGACATGATCACCGACGAGTCGATTCCGACCACGTCCTCGCGCTCGTGCACGACCGCGCGCCACCACTCGTCCATCACGTTGCGCTTCAGCTCCACGCCGAGCGGGCCGTAGTCGTAGGCCGACCTGAGGCCGCCGTAGATCTCCGAGGATTGAAAGATGAAGCCCCGGCGTTTGCACAGCGCCACGATCTGGCGCATCGCAGAGCTCTCGTCGCTTTCGCTTTTCTTGTTCTTGCTCATCTTCTGAGTTCTCCTTCGCCCGCGCAGACTAACCGAGCCCGCGCCGCGCGCCAACTTCATATTCGCTCCGGGCCGGATTTTGGTATGCTGTCGAGGTCGAACAAAAAGGAGTGGAACAAATGAAGTACGAATTGATGCGTTTCGGGATTGTCTGCATGCTGGCGTCCAGCCTGGGGCTGGTGCAGATCTCGTGCGGGGACGACGACGACAGCGGGGCCGACGGGGACACGGACGCCGACGCCGACACCGACACCGACACCGATACCGACACCGATACCGACACGGACGCCGACGCCGACGCCGACACCGACACCGATACCGACACCGACACCGATACCGACACGGACACCGACACCGACACCGATACCGACACCGAGACATCCTGCATCGACACCGACACCGAGACATCCTGCATCGACACCGATGCCGATACCGACACCGACACGGACGCGGATCCTTACTCACACACAATCACGATCGACGGCGTCAACGATTTCTCGGCCGACGACACCTTCGCGACCACCTCGGTCGGCTACACCGGCTACTTCTCCTGGGACGACACCTACTTCTACCTGGGAATGGAGGGGGACGACATCGACTCGACGATGACCAAGTGGGTGCTGCTCTACCTGGGCGGCGCTCCGGGCACCAGCGTCGGGCAGCTGTACAACACCCAGCAGCCGTCGCTCCCGTTCGATGCCAGGTTCCACCTGCGCTGGCGGGCGGACGGCGAATACACGAACGCGCTGGAGTGGAGCGGATCGGAATGGCAGGACTCGGGGTGGACCTACAGCGGCAACGTCTACCAGTCCGGCACCTTCCTAGAGATCAGGATCTTGCTGGCCGACCTGGGGAATCCCGGCGCGCTGAGAGCGCACATGTCCATGATCAACGAGGAAGGAGGGGTCGAAGGGACCTACGCCGGGGTGCCGTCGACCTCTTTTTCCGACGGGTACGACCCCGACTACACGACATACTTCGAGTTCGATTTGCAAAGCGCCACCACCCCGGCCGAGCACACTCCCCAGTCGTAGCTCCGGGAGACGGAGCGGCACGAGAGACAAAACCGGTTGACAAAAAAAGGTGGTGGATCGCCGTGGCGGCGTGCGCGCTGATGGGTCGCTGGGCGCCGCTGCTGCTCCCGCCGAAAAGCGCTTGCATTTCGCCGGTCGGGCGTGTACATAGCTACACTCCTCGTCACCGGGAAAACCGGCCGGGTTGATTTTGACTAGCTGAGCCAGGGAATAACGATGCCCAAGATGAAGACCAATCGCGCGGCGGCCAAGCGGTTTCGCAAGACCGCCAAGGGCAAGATTCGCTGCGACAAGCCGTATCACAGTCACATTCTGACAAAGAAGAGCAGCAAGCGTAAGCGCAGGCTGCGTCAGAACGACATCCTCGACAAGACCGGGGAGCGCCAGATTCGCAGGCTCCTGCCTTACCTGTAGGGACGGCGATCTCTAACGGGAAGGCTGAGAGGCTCGGAAGAAAGGGAGCGAGACCATGGCGCGCGTCAAGAGAGGCCTCAAGGCGAGGCGCCGGCGCAAGAAGATCATACGCCGGGCCAAGGGTTTTTTCGGGTCGCGGAGCCGGCTGTTCACCATCTCGCGCGTGGCCGTCATGCACGCCTGGCGAGATGCGTACATCGGCCGCCGGTTGCGCAAGCGCGACATGCGCCGCTTGTGGATCACCCGCATCGGCGCGGCCGCGAGACAGAACGGTACCAGCTACTCGAAGCTGATCGGCGGGCTGAAAAAGGCCCGGGTCGAGCTGGACCGCAAGATCCTCGCCGATATCGCGGTCGCCGATCCGGAGGCTTTCTCCGCGGTCGTCTCCGTGGCCGCCAAAGCGCGCTAGCGCGGGCCGCGGCCGTCCGAGCGCGCCGGGGCAGCTTTCCAGTAGTCGGGGCGCGGCTCGCACAAGGAGCCTGTCGATGGAACCCGAGGAAATCACCGCTCGACTCCGCGAGCTGGCGCAGCGCTTCCTCGACGAGCTGGAGGGGCTGGACACCGAGCAGCGGATTCGGGATCTCCAGGCGTCCTACCTGGGCAAGAAGGGCACCGTCGCCGAGCTGCAAAGGCTGCTGGGCAAGATTCCCACAGAGGCCCGTCGCGAGGTGGGGCGCGCCTTCAACGATGTCAAGGGCCGCATCACCTCCGCTACCCGCGAGGCGCTCGACGCGCTGGCCGAGCGCGAGCAGCGGGAGTACCTGGAGCGCCATCTGGACCTGACCCTGCCCGGCCGGGAGCCGCGCCGCGGGCACATGCACCCGATCCGAATCGCTCTTTTCGACGTGGTCGACGTCTTTCTATCGATGGGGTTCGATGTGGCGCTGGGCCCCGAGGTGGAGACCGACGATCTCAACTTCGGCAAGCTCAACTTCCCGCCGGACCACCCGGCGCGCGACATGCAGGACACGCTGTTCGTACGCGAGGGCGAGACCTTGCTGCGCACCCACACCTCGCCCGTCCAGATCCGGGCGCTGCTCGAGCGACCGCTGCCGGTCCAGATCGTGGCCCCCGGCGCGGTCTACCGCCGGGACGACGATCCGACCCACAGCCCGATGTTCTTCCAGGTCGAGGGGCTGCTGGTCGACGAGGGCGTCGACTTCTCGCATCTCAAAGGAGCGCTCGAGACGTTCATCAGGCGCGTCTTCGGCCGCGACGCGGTGACGCGCTTCCGCCCCAGCTTCTTCCCCTTCACCGAGCCGTCGGCCGAGGTGGACGTGCAGTGCATCGCCTGCAAGGGCCGCGGCTGCGGGCTGTGCTCCGGAACCGGTTGGCTGGAGCTGCTCGGCTGCGGAATGGTCGATCCCAACGTGCTCGAGGGCGTGGGTATCGACCCGGAGCGCTACTCGGGGTTCGCCTTCGGCATCGGCGTGGACCGCATCGCGATGCTCCGCTACGAGGGAATCACGAGCATCCGGCTGCTGTACGAGAACGACCCGCGGTTCCTGGGATGCTTCAGGAGGTGATCCGGTGCTGGTGAGCTGCAAGTGGATTCGCGAGCTGGCCGGGTTCGATCCCGATCCCGAAGAGCTGGCCGAGCGCCTGACCTTCGGCGGGCTGGAGGTCGAGGGCCTGAGCGAAATCGGACGGCACGACCGAATCGTGATCGGGCGGATCGTAGAGCGGAAGGCCCACCACGAGCGGAAGAAGCTGCACGTGGTGCAGGTCGACTCGGGCGCCGGCGTGCTGCAAGTGATCTGCGGGGCTCCCAACACGCCCGGCCCCGGAGCGCGGGTCGTTCTGGCGCTGCCCGGAGCCAGGGTGCGAGATCGCGAGATCCGGAGCGTCGAGCTGGCCGGAGTCCGCTCCGAGGGCATGCTCTGTTCCGAGGACGAGCTGGGGATCGGCCCGGACGAGAGCGGCATCCTGCTGCTCGAGGGAGAGACCGACGCCGCGGCCGGGACGCCGCTGAGCAACGCGCTCGATCTGACCGACTGGATCATCGACATCAGCGTGACCCCCAATCGCCCCGACGCACTGAGCCACCGCGGCGTGGCGCGCGAGACGTGCCTGCTCTACGGACGTCCGTTCGACCCGCCGCGCTCGGAGCCGGCCGCCGAGGGCGGCCCTTCGGTCGAGGAGCTGGCCCGGGTCGATCTGCGAGATCCGGTGGGGTGCCCGCGCTACATGGCGGCCGCGGTCACCGGGCTGACCGCGCGTCCCAGCCCCTTTTCCCTTCGCTACCGCCTGCACTCGCTGGGCGTGCGGCCGATCTCCAACCTGGTGGACGTGACCAACCTGATGCTGCTGGAGCACGGCCAGCCGCTGCACGCCTTCGACCTGGATCGGCTGGCCGGATCTCGCATCGAGGTGCGCAGGGCGACCGCCGGCGAGCGAATCCGAACCCTGGACGAGGTGGAGCGCGAGCTCACCTCCGAGGACCTGCTGATCTGCGACGGCGCCGGACCGGTGGCCCTGGCCGGCGTGATGGGCGGCGAGGAGACCGGCGTGACCGACGCCACAGAGCGGTTGCTGCTCGAGTGCGCCTACTTCGAGCCGAGCGGAATTCGCCGCACCTCGGGGCGTCTCAAGCTGTCGAGCGAGTCGAGCTACCGCTTCGAGCGCGGAGTCGATCCCGGCGGCGGGCCGCGGGTGATCGAGGCGGCGGCGAGCCTGCTGGCGCGTCTGGGCGGCGGGCTGAGGGCCCCGGGAACGATCGACCGCTACCCCGATCCGATCCGTCCGCGGCGCGTCGGCTTCAGGCCAAAGCGCTACACGGAGTTGATCGGGGCCCCGGTCGGGGCCGCAGAGGCGCGAGACGTGCTCGAGGGGATCGGCGCCGAGGTCGAAGCCGGCTTTGAGAACCTCGAGGTGCTGGTCCCCACCTCGCGTCCCGACATCGAGCGGGAGATAGACCTGGTGGAAGAGATCGCGCGCGTCAAGGGGCTGGACAGCATCCCCTCGCGACTGCCGCGCCTGCGCTGCGAGGTACCGCGGCGCGACGAGCACGAGGCGATTCGCCGCTCCGTCGAGCTGCTGGCCTCGCTGGGGCTCGACGAGTCGATCAGCTACTCGCTGGTCTCCGCGGAGAGCCTCGAGGCGCTGGGTCGCTCCGAGAAGCTGGTCCGCATCTCCAACCCGCTCAGCTCGTTGCGCGATTCGATGCGCACCACCCTGCTGGCCGGGCTGCTGGAAAACCTCAAGCGGGCCGTCTCGCGCTTCGAGCCGGGAATCAGGCAGTTCGAGGTGGGTCGTACCTTTCACGACGAAGGCGGCGAGCTGCCGCGCGAGGTCGTGCGCGCCGCGGCGGTGCTGTTCGGTCCGCGCGAGGCCTGGATCGGAGAGAGCCGCACGCCGCTCGATTTCTACGACGCCAAGGGGCTGGCCGTGGCCTTCGTCGAGGAGCTGAGCGGCGCGACGCCGGAGCTCGTGCCGCTCGGAGACGAGAGCGACGCCGGCTGGCATCCCAAGCGCGCGCTCGCGGTCCGGCTGGAGGGAGAACGGATCGGATCTCTCGGCGAGATCCACCCCGCGGCGCTGTCCTCGCTGAAGCTGCCGCGCGGCGCGGTCGGCTTCGAGCTGGCGCTGATGGAGATCTGGTGCCGGAGGCGGATGCCGGAGGCGCGGCCGATCCCGGAGCAGCCGCCGATGAGCCGGGACGTGGCGTTGCTGGTCGACGAGGGGCAGGACGCCGGTCCGATTCGCGACGCGCTGGCCGAGCGCTGCGGAGATCTGGCCGAGCGGGTGGAGCTGTTCGACGTCTACCGGGGAGAGGAGCTCGGAGCGGGCCGCAAGTCGCTGGCCTTCTCGGTGGTCTACCGCGCGCCCGACCGCACGTTGACCGACGAGGAGGTGGACGCCTTGCACAGGGAGGCGGTCGCGGCGGTCGGGGAGCGGTTCGCGGCGGCGGCCAGGTAGTCGCCAAACGAAGAAAAGCGGCCGTACGCCGATACGGGTCGGATTCGGGGTTGAACCCATAGATTTCCTGTGGTTGAATTATTGTCCAATATCCGATCCACTGCGGGGTCAAAGGGAGAAGCTGATGACGAAAGCGGACATCATCGAGCATGTGTACAATCGTGTCGGCGGTTTCTCGAAGAAAGACGCCGCGGAGATCGTCGAGGCCGTTTTCCAGATCATGAAGCAGTCGCTCGCCTTGAACAAGAAGATCAAGATCTCGGGCTTCGGCAACTTCGTAGTTCGCAGAAAAAAAGAGCGGATGGGGCGCAACCCGCAGACCGGCGAGCCGATCGTGATCGCTCCGCGCTACGTGCTCAACTTCAAGCCGAGCCAGGTGCTGAAGAACGCGCTGAACGACAGGCCGAAATCCTCTTGATGGACGCCGCCGCGCGGGCGCGTTAGCATCCCAGTCGGAGCACGGGAGGCGTGAAGCGTGGGTGAGCGACCAGATCTTCCTGACAAGCTGTACTTCAAGATCGGCGAGGTGGCGCGCCTGACCGGCGTCAAGCAGCACGTCTTGAGATACTGGGAAAACGAGTTTCCCTCGATCAGACCGCAGAAGTCCAAGACCAACCAGCGGCTCTACCGGCGCAGGGACGTGGAGGCCGTCTTGGCGATCAAGCGCCTGCTCTACGAGCGCAGGTTCACGATCGAGGGCGCGCGGCAGCAGCTGGCCGAGAGCGGGGTGGCCGACGAGGTGCCACCTCCCGACCCGGAGGTGGTGGCCGCCAGCGCGCGGCGCGAGGCGATCGACGAGATGCGAGCCGAGGTGCGGCGGGCGCGATCCGAGACCGCCGATCGCTTTCACGCGGCCCTGCTGGATCTGCAAAAGGAGGCCCGCGAGCACATCGAGCGGCTGGACGCGCTCGCCGGGGAGGAGGAAGACGACGAGTGAGGCGATCGGTGCCTTTCGTCGCTCCTGTCGGCTTGCGGCCGGACGGTCTGTCTGGTACTAAGGACCGGCTCTTCGGGGCGTAGCGCAGTCTGGTTAGCGCGCTTGACTGGGGGTCAAGAAGTCGGAGGTTCAAATCCTCTCGCCCCGACCGGGGGGGCCGGCAACGGGCCCTCCTTTTTTCTGCTCGCGGGTCGAACGAAAAAGAGGAACAGCTCGGGTGTCGGTCCCAACTGCGATCCTGCTGACCAACGACGACGGCATCGAGGCGCCGGGGTTGCGCGCGTTCGAATCCGCGCTGCGCGAGCGTCCAGGAGTGGAGCTGTGGGTCGCCGCGCCCGACCGCGAGCGCTCCACCTGCGGCCACGGAATGACGCTCGACCGCCCGCTGCGCGCAATCGAGGCCGGCGAGCGGCGCGCGGCGCTCGACGGCACCCCGGCCGACTGCGTCTACTGGGCGCTGTTCGGCTGGATGCCGCGCCGGCCGCAGGTCGTGGTCTCCGGGATCAACAAGGGGGGCAACCTGGGAATGGACGTGATCTACTCCGGCACGGTCGCCGGCGCTCGGGAAGGCGCGATCCGCGGGGTGCACGGAGTGGCCGCCAGCCTGGTGGAGGGCGAGTCCTTCGAGGAGGCTGCGGCCAGCGCCGCCGAGATCGCCTCGGCCGTGGCCCGGCTGCGAGTCGAATCGCCGCTGCTGCTCAACCTCAACTACCCGGCGGGGGCGTTCGGCGGGCCACGCCTGGCCGAGCCGGGATCGCGGGACTACCCCGAGGAGGTGCGCCGGGTGCGAGCAGCGGACGGCAGCGAGCGTCACTGGCTGGGCGGGCCTCCGGTCAGGGATCGGCGGCTGCCCGGCTCGGACGGCTGGCTGGTCGAGCGGGGAGTGGCCGCGGCCACGGCCTTGAAAATCGAGCCGAACGGTGCGGCGGGCGCGCCGTCGATTGCGGAGCGGCTGGGGATCGCCGTCGACCGCGTGGAGCAGTCGGGATGAGCAAGCAAACCGCCGAGAGCTACCGGGCGCCGCGTCGCGACGGTCCGATCAGGACCTTGATCAAGGGCGGGCTGATGGGAATCGCCAACATCATCCCCGGCGTCTCCGGCGGCACCTTCGCCCTGGTGCTGGGCATCTTCGACCGGCTGGTGGGATCGCTCAACTCCCTGGGCGTGGGCACATTGAAGGTGTTCTGGCGGCTGCTTGGCGGCGGCTTTCGCGCGGAACGCCGCACGGAGCTCGCCGCGGAGTGGCGGCGCGTCGACGCCTGGTTTTTGATCCTGCTCTTGGGCGGCGCCGCGGCGGCGATCCTCTCCTCGTCGTTCCTGATCGATTACCTGCTTCGCGAGCACTGGTCCCCCACGCTGGCGTTCTTCATCGGGCTGATCCTGCCGTCGATCGCGGTGCCGTGGGCGATGATGGACCGCCGCGGGCTGCTGCTGCTGTGGGCCGTGCCGGGAATCGTCCTGACCGTGGGCGTCTCGCTGGCGATACCGGAAGGCGCCGCCGGCTCGGACAACCTGCTGGTCGCGGCCGGAACCGGGGCGCTGGCGATCAGCGCGATGATCCTGCCCGGGATCAGCGGCTCTTTTCTGATGCTGGTGCTCGGCCAGTACCAGAACGTGCTGGCCAAGCTGACCGGGCTGCAGCGGGGGTTGGGCCAGGGCAGCCTCGACGTCTCGGCCGCTCTCTGGCTGGCGGTGCTCGGCCTGGGAATGCTGGTCGGGTTGCTGCTGTTCGCCCGGCTGCTGGGTTTTCTGCTGGCGCGCTTCAAGTCGGCCACGATGGCGTTTCTGATCGGGCTGCTGCTGGGCAGCTTGTGGGTGATGTGGCCGTTCAAGGACATCTCGGCGGGCGCCGAGGTGGCGGACCGCTCCGGAGATGTCAAGCAGGAGGTGCGGATCGCCACCGCGCCCAACCGCCTGCCGGACGACGCGCGCGAGGGGCTGGTCGCCGGAGGCGCGCTGGTCGCCGGGCTGGTCGGATCGGTCGGGTTGATCGCTCTCGGTCGCCGCAAGCGGGAGGACGAGGAGTGATCGCCGGCGGATCTCGGCTCGGACGAGGACTTCTGTTACGATCACCGCGATGCTGAGGTTGGAAATCCCGTTGCTGACGCTGCTGGTCGCCGCCGCCTGCGGCTCGCAGCGGCTACCGCCGGAGAAGCTGGGGGGAAGCTGGCACGAGGTCTCCGACGGCGACGACGCCGCCTCGGTCGCCAGGCGCTACGGCGCTGACGAACGGGCGCTGATCGAGCTCAACGACCTGCCGCCAAGCGGCTCGATGAAAGGACGCGAGGAGGTCTTCGTGCCCAAGGCGGGCGGCAATCCCCCCGGCACCGGGGCTCCGCCTCCGGAGCCGGTCGCCGAGGCGGCCGCCGGGTCGAAGGGCGGAGAGCCGGCCGGAGGGACCGGGAAGAAGAGTGGGCGCTGCGAGGAGCGGGCCGGATCGTGCCTGGCCTGGCCGGTGGACGGCGAGGTCGGATCGGGATTCGGCGAGCGCGAGGGCCGGCGCCACGACGGAATCGACATCGTCGCTCCCGAGGGCAGCGAGGTCCGCGCCGCCGACGCGGGACAGGTCCTGTACAGCGGCGGCGGGATCGAGGGCTACGGCAACCTGCTGATCCTGAGCCACCCCAGCGGGCTGATGACCGTCTACGCCCACAACCGCCGCAACCTGATCGAGGAAGGGGACCGCGTGGAGCGCGGCGAGGCGATCGCGGAGGTGGGCCAGAGCGGAGCGGCCACCGCGCCGCACCTGCATTTCGAGGTACGGGTCGACGAGCGGCCCGCAGATCCGCTAATGTACCTGCCCGGCAGATAGCCGCGCAGCGACGAGAAAGTTAACCAGGGAGAAGCAGATGGACGACAGGATCGAGATGATTCGCTCGCGGATCCGGGAGGTTCCCGATTTCCCGAAGCCCGGGATCCTCTTTTACGACATCACGCCCGTGATCGGCGACGCGAAGTGCCTGCGGGCCGGCTGCGACCTGCTGGCCGAGCCTTTCGCCGGGGCGGGCGTGGACGTGGTGGCGGGGATGGAGTCGCGCGGCTTCATCTTCGGGCCGCCGGTCGCCGAGCGGCTGGAAGCCGGATTCGTTCCGGTGCGCAAGCCGGGCAAGCTGCCGGCCGAGACGGTTCGCCGGGAATACGAGCTGGAGTACGGCTCGGACGCGCTGGAGATGCACGCCGACGCGGTCGGCGCCGGCGATCGCGTGCTTGTGGTAGACGATCTGCTGGCCACCGGAGGCACGGCCGCGGCCACGGTACGAATGCTGCGCGAGGCCGGCGCCGAGGTGGCCGGCGCGGCGTTCGTGATCGAGCTGGGGTTCTTGAAGGGCAGAGAGAAGATCGAAAAAGAGAAGATCCACAGCCTGCTGGTCTACTGAAATCAGGGGAGCTCGATGATGCGCATCGAAGGCAAGCGGATCCTGTTCGCGGCGTTGAACGCGGTCCAGTGCCTGTTGGTGGGAGCGATCCCGCTGCTGGCTCCGAGCCGCTCGGACGCGATCAACGCGGTGCTCTGGGCGGTCGCGGCCGCGTCGCTGCTGGCGGCGCCGGCGATTCTGTCGTCCGGCGGCTGGGGGCGCTGGGTCGCGGCGGCCGCCTGCCTGGCCAACTGGCTGACCGGGCTGGCGTTCGCCGCGCTGACCGCCTGGTCGGCTTCGTACCTGTACGGCATCTACGGCAGGCACGGTCACGCGGTCGGATCGATCGCGTTCGTGATCGCCGGGGTGGTGCTGATCCTGTTCTGGCTGATTCCGCTCCACGAGCTGCACTACCTGGCGCGCCGATCGGGCCGGGGCGCGGCCGGAAAGGCCCGTCCCGCCGGCGAGGGCGGAGGCGTGAGTTGAGGATTCCGACCCCCGCGAGGCTGGGCGCCGTCTCGGCGCTGGTGCTGCTGACCGCGGTGCTGGTCGCGCCGCTGCCGTTCCGCCTGGAGCCCAACGCCTCGATCGCTCCCGCCGAGCTGGGCGAGGCACTGGTCGCGCTGCGGCGTTCGTTCGAGGGAGAGGACCGGGGCGAGCTGCCCGACTCCCTGTCGGCGCTGGCCGGGGATCGGGTCCCGCTGGTCCTGACCGCCTGGGTCGACGGCGGCAGGGCCGCGGTCTGGCAGGTCGAGGATCTACCCTTGTCCGAGGCCGTGCCGAAGCTGGCCGCCGAGCTGCGCGCCTTCGGCGACGAGCTGGAAAGCGGACGGCTGCGCTTGCAGCTGACGGCCGCGACCGCCGAGGGCTGGCTGCCCGAGGACGGTTTGCTGTTCAGCCTCTCCTTCGTGGAGGGGCACGACGGCGTGAGCGGGATGGTCGGCGAGAGGAGGGTCTACCTCCCGCCGTCCGAGCTGGTCCGCCAGCGCAAGTACGGCACCTTCAAGCCGCTGCCCGGCTACGACAGCGGCTTCGGCGTCGGCGTCTCCCGCGAGCGCGTCACCTCCACGATCGAGCACCAGGCCGAACGGCTGGAGATCGCGGGGGGCAGTGATCCGGCCGACCTGCGGCGCTTCCGCGGGCTGTGCATGGTCGAGGACGACGACCTCGAGCCGCGCCGCCTGCTCAAGGGCACGCTCGAGACCGCGCCGCTGACTCGCGAACGGGGCGAGGCGGTGGTGCTGGCCGGAGCGCGCTACCTGCACAGCGCGCTGAAGCCGAGCGGCAAGTTCCGCTACTACTTCAACCCCGTGATGGATACCGATCTGAGCTGGCGCTACAACTGGCCGCGTCACGCCGGCGTCTGCTACAGCCTGGCCCTGGTCGGCAGGCTGCTGGAGAGGCCGGAGCTGGTGGAGACGGCCGGTCGGGCGCTGGAGGGGTTCACCGAGCGGTTGATCGACGGGCCGGACGGCTCGTCGTGCCTGCTGGCCAAGGGACGCTGCTACCTGGGATCCTCGGCGCTGGGTCTGCTGGCGCTGTCCGAGTACCGGCTGGCCTCCGGGGACGATCGCTTCGACCCGGTCGCGCGGCGCCTGGCCGCCTTTATCGAGAACATGCAGAAGAGCGACGGCCTCTTCTTCCACGAGTGGTACCCCGACAAGGGCATCGAGCGCGAGCTGATGAAGCTCTACGCCTCGCAGCAGGCGATCCTTGCTCTTGCGATTCACGCCCGTGCGGTGGGAGACGACGGGAAGCTGGACGCGGCGGAGCGCGGAATGGACAGGCTGGCCGGCCCCTACTGGGATCACTTCCTGGGCAGCTGGTTCTTCGGCCAGGAGCACTGGACCTGCCTGGCCGCCGAGGAGCTGTATCGCGTCAAGCCCAAGAAGGCCTACGCCGAGCTGTGCCACGCGATCGGGACGCACTACGACAACATCACGCATCGCAAGGACGAGACGCCTTTTTCGGAGGACGCGGGCGGAATGTCGATCACGCACCTGTTCACCCCGCACGTGGGCGGAACCGCCACCGCGGCAGAGGCGATGGTCTCGGCGGTCCGCCTCGGCCGCGAGATCGATCGCGACGTTGCGCCGATCGAGGACCAGCTGCGGGATACCTACGACTACCTGGCCAAATCCCAGATCAGCGTCCACGACACCTTCTGGATGCGCTCTCCGCGCAAGGCGATCGGCGGCTTTTTCGACACCCAGTCCAAGACCAGGATCCGCATCGACACCGTGCAGCACGCGATCAGCGCGGTGGTGCGAGGGCTGGACCTGCTTCCGGCCGACGATCGACCGAACGCTCTGAAGCTGGCCGCGCGGGACTTCGCGCTTCCACGCTCCTTCACCGAAAAGTAACTTTCGACTGAATGCTATGCTCCCGCGCGAGCGGGGCGAGCGGGAAATGCGGAGCGGCTGCTCAGTCGCAGATCAGGCACTTCCACATCTTGCTGTAGGGGTCGGTGTCCGAGTCGCTGTCCGTGTCGGTGTCCGAGTCGCTGTCCGTGTCGGTGTCCGAGTCCACGTCCGAATCGGCGTCGGAATCGACATCGGAATCCGTGTCGCCGTCGGTGTCGCTGTCGGTATCGGCGTCGCTGGTGCCGTCGTCGTCGTCGTCGCTCACCACGTTGCTGTCTCCGCACGCCGAGGCCAGCACCAGCGGAACGGCCAGAATCGCCACGAATAGAATGCGCCAAATGTTGCTCATCTCAAACCTCCAGACTCCTTTATACATGAAGTGCCCTCTGTTTTACAAACGGACGGATGTTTCTATGTTTTTTTTACTCTATCTTGTCAAGCCTCGTTTTTGCTTCGGATACGTGAATGCTTTCCGGATATCGCGCCAGGAAATGCCTCAGCGCGCCGATCTCGCCTCCCAGCCGCCCCAGCGCCCGCAGCGCGGAGCAACGTCCCCAGGCCGCCTCCTCTGCCAGCGGCCCGCGCGGACGGCTGCGCTGGTAGAGGCCGAAGTGGCGCAGCGCCAGGTCCGGCCTGTGCAGGTGCTCGAGCTCGATCTCGGCCAGCGGCACGAGCACGGTCATCGCCTCGGGGCTGCCTCCGTGCAGCTCCAGCACCTTTCCGTAGGCGCCGGCCGCGGCGTTCCAGTTGCCGCTCTTCCGCGCCGATCGCGCCTCGCGGATCAGCTCTTCCGCTCCCGGAACCTCCCGGGGTTCCGCGCTCCGCGGGGACCCGCGTCCGGCGCCTGCCGTGGAGCGTGCCGACGCTTTCTCCGGTCCCCGCGGCTTTGCGCCGCCCTCCTCCGAGTCCGGCTCGATTCTCTCGGCCCGTTCGGCGCTGTCGTCCGCCGCGCCCTTTTCGGTCGCGACCCGCGGCGAGCCCTCCGCCCGCCACGGCTCGAGCAGGGTCATGATCTCGCGCCTGCGCTCGGGGCTCAACAGCGAGGTCTCGGCTTCCGGCGAGACGAGGCTGCGCTCGGCGGCCACCTCCGCCAGCCTCTTGCGCCCGTCTTCGACCGGGATTTCGGTTCCGACCGATCCCTCGACGACGTCGATCCGCAAAGAGCCGTTCGAAATCTGAACCATGAAGACCGTGCCCACCACCTCGACCCGACCGAGCTGCGTGTCGACCGCCAGCTCCGCCTCGGCGCCGGGATCCAGCCGTACCGCCAGGCTTCCCTTCTCCAGGAAGATCTCCACGCGGTCCCGTTCCAGCGCCTCGAGAGAGATACGCGTGTGCGCGGCGAGACCCAGCTCGAGAAAATCGCCGCCGCGCAGCAGGGCCGGGCGAGCCGCGGTCTCCACCGTCTCGCCCGCGGTCGGCTCTCGGGATGGCGTGCCGTCCCCGGAGATCGACGCGCCCGCGGAGGCGATCTCCAGAGCCAGCGCCGGTGCGTCCGGCGAGCTCTCGAGCTCCGCCTCGGGCGAGGAGAGGACAGAGACAACCACGATCGCCGCGGCCGCCGCGACCGCCGCCGCTCCCGCCAGCAGCGCGATCGAACGGCCGCGCGCCCGGCGGAAACGGGCGTCCAGCGCGCGCTCCAGATAACGATCCTCGAGCTCGCCCCCGTCGTCGGCGAGGTTCTCGATCGCCCCCAGCAACGCCGCGCAATCGTCGCACTCGGCGGCGTGCCGCTCGGCGAGGCTTCGCTCGTCGAGGTCCGGCTCGCGCTCCTCGACGAGACGAGCCTCGAGCATGCCCCGCACGCTTTCGCAGCTCTGTCGAGAATTAGGTTCGCCGCGCCTACTCACTTCGTTTCCTCCCGAACAGCTCGGCCGCCCTGGGGTCGTCGCCGATGTTCTCTCTCAGCTCCTTGAGCCCGACCCTGATCCGATCCCGCACGGTGTTGACCGGCGTGTCGGTCAGCTCGGCCACCTCGGCCACCGAGTAGCCGTGCAGGATGCGCAACAACAGCGTCTCTCGTCGTCGTCGCGGTATCTTGGACATCTGCTGCATCAGCGCCCCGAGCATCGCGCTCCTCATCGCGTCGCGCTCGGGATCGTCCCGGGAGACTCCGGCCTCCTCGGCCACCGGGCTGACCGTGCGCTCGCTGCGGCGCAATCGCTTGAGCTGCCGCATCAGCACTCGGTAGGTGAGCTGCCCGGCCCAGGCCTCGAGGGATCCGGTCCCCCGAAATTTGCCGATGTTTTCGAGGATCGCCAGCAGGCAACCGTCTATCAGGTCCTCGCTCTCCTCGTCGTACCCGACGAGCATCCAGACCGTCTGACGCACGCGCGGTCCCAGCCGCCGGAGAACCTCCTCGGCCGCCTTCCGGTCCCGCCCGGCCTTTCGAGCCAGACGTACGTCCTCGAGAACCGATGGGGGCCGGCGATCCGTTTTCACCTCCTTGGCGGCGCGCCCCCGGCTCTTGTTTACTTTGTGCATCTGGCCCTTTTTCCGGACGGAGAATTCAGAGGATTGTAAGGGCGGCGCCCAGGATAAACAACGGTCGAAATCTCCACGGATCCACCACCTTGCGGCGATCTTCGCCCAAATCCACCACATACGTATGGTCGTCCAGAACCACGTCGACCCCGGCCCGGCCGAAGATCGTGACGACCTCGCCGAACGAGCGTCCCAGCCACAGCGCGGGCGCCAGCGAAAAGTGGACGCGGCGGGTCTCGTCGGCGTCCAGCGGCTGCAGGTCGGCGTCGAGCGAGGTGACGTCCAGCGAGACGATGTCGACCACCGCCGAGAGCTGGGCTTGCAGCGCCCAGCGCCCCAGCGGGAAACGCAACGCCAGGCCGAGCTCGACCGGGTGCGGCTCGATGTGGAGCACCATCTCGTTCGACGAGATCCGCGGAGGCGCCTGCCAACGGTAGGCCAGCTCGGCCCGCAGCGGACCGACGACGCGGACCCCCGCGCCCAGCAAGGCCCCGTGCACGACGACCGCCTCCGGCGCGTAGATCTGCGCCGCGTAGCCCAGATCCATCTCCAGGCGACCGGCGTGCGCCTCGCGGACCGACGGCGGCTCCTTCCGCGCGGGCGGCGGCTCGACTCCGATCTCGCCGCCGGCCAGGATCGCCTTGACCGCGCCCCGCACGATCACCGCCACGGTCACCAGCCTCCCCTCGAGAGTCGACTCGCCCGAGCCCACGCCGCGGACCAGCACCCGCTCGCCCTCCGGCTCGGAGACGTAGAGAAAGACCTGGTCCGACAGCGTCAGGTCTATCCAGAAGACGCTCGCGGCCTCGCGGCGTAGCGCCGTGCTGCGCGCGAGCTCCACCTGCTCGGGAATGGTCTGCGGCAGCGAGCCTATCCAGATCGTGTCCAGCTCGACGGGCAGGTCCGAGAGCTGCGAGGCCACCGCCTCGGCCGCCGCCTCGGAACCTTCGCGGTCCGAGAGGGGACAGAGCATCACCAGCCTGTCGGCGGGCTCGCCCTCCGCGGCCGTTGCCGGCACACCCCACAGCGAGCAGCACAGCGCCAGCAGCAGCGCTGATCGGGAGGCGTGGGGTCGTGCTGGCAATCGGCGGGGGCTCATCGGAATCTCCCTTTGATCGACGCAATCCAAACTTGCCCCATCCGCGCGCACCGCACAAGGTCGCGGCTACGTGGAAAATTCGACGAAAATCGCTGATGGTTCGCCGAAAATCCGTCCGTTTGCCTGCAAGAAGCACATATGTCACAAAGATCGGACAATTCGACAACGACCAGAGAGAAGGAACGATGAAACAATTTCGACTGCGAAAGCTGGTGCTCGTCGCGGCGGTCTCGATCCTGGCCGCGGCGGCGTGCGACGGAGGAGGCGGCTCGGGAGCGTCCGACGCCGGAGACACAGACACGGGCACGGACACGGACACCGGGAGCGGAGCCGACGGCTTCAGCGCCGCGACGCCCCGGGTCGAGTCGGCCGAGCTGGGCGAGGGCCACCAGGGCTGGGCGCGGGCCGACTGCGCGAGCTGCCACTCCGAGGTGCACGACGCGGCCGGCTACCGGCCTTCGGACTGCGTGACCTGCCACGGGGTCAACGGGGCTCCGACCCTGCCTCAGGGCCACGACAACGGCGGATGCACCGGCTGCCACTCCGACGTCCACCCCGGGCCGGGCTTTTCCGGAGTCAACGACTGCCGCTCCTGCCACCGCTTCGTTCCCCCGCAGGACGATTCCTGCGCGGTCGAGGAGCAACACGACGTGGTCGTGATCGGAGCCGGAGGCGGCGGGCTGGGTACCGCGGCCTACCTGTCGGGCAAGGGCATGAACGTGATCGTGCTCGAGCAGCACCACAAGGTGGGCGGCTACATGGTCAACTTCACGCGCGGCGACTACAGGTTCGAGGCATCGTTGCACGCGATGGACGGGCTCGACCCCGCGCCCTACGGGCCCGATCCGACAACCGAGATGGGAATGAACGTGGCGATGTTCCAGGAGATCGGGATCTGGGACGAGATCACGCCCGTGCGGGCCGATCCGATGTACTTCGTCGACTACCCCGACCCGGAGCTGTCGTTCGCGATTCCGGCCGACGTGGACGAGTACCGCGCCCTGCTCGAGGAGAAGTTCCCGGACGAGGCCGACGGCATCGCCGAGATGTTCGACACGCTGGCCGCGGTCGACGAGGTGATGCGCGTGATCCTCAGCTACCAGTACGCGGGCAAGGACATCGAGGGCGACGCCATGCAGGAGTTCCTCGATGAGATCAACGACAAGGAGCTGATGGACGAGCTGATGACGGTGCAAAGCTACATGGAGGGCACCACCCTCAGCGAGTTCATCTCGGAGTACCTGAGCGACGAGCGGCTGATCGCGATCTGGACGCAGCTGGCCGGGTTTGCCGGAGCCGAGCCGGACCGGGTCTCGGCGCTGTTCTTCATGGTGATGTGGAACAACTACCACTTCGGCGGCTACTACTACTTCGAGGGCGGATCGCAGGCGGTCAGCGACGCGCTGGCCCGGGTCGTGGAGGAGAACGGCGGCGTGATCCGGGTCAACAGCCGCGTGACCGGGATCGACGTCGAGGGCGGCGTGGCGACCCGCGTGCGCACCGAGGACGGAGCCTGCTACGCGGCCGACTACGTGGTCTCGAACGCCAACGCTCCGGAGACGCTGCTGGAGATGCTCGGCCCCGAGCACCTCTCCGACGACCCGGAGTCGCCCTACCACCCCGACAAGCTGGAGCGGGGCAACGACGCCAGCCTCGAGATCGGGATGCCCGCCTTCCAGGTCTGCCTTGGTGTCGACCACGACTACACCGCGCTGTTCGAGGGCGCCCACGAGGTGATGATCACCGAGAGCTACAGCCAGCAGGAGAACTTCGACTACTACGAGGATTCGGACGTGCAGAACGCCTCGTACGCGATCGCCAACTACGGGATCCTCGATCCGGACGTGGCGCCGGCGGGCAAGAACGTGATCTGCCTGACCTCGATGCTGATGTTCGACTGGGAGGAGATGTGGCACTGGCAGGAGAGCCACGACGCCTACGAGCAGTTCAAGCACGAGGTGGGAATGCAGCTAGTCGAGCGGGCCGAGCAGGACTTCCTGCCCGAGCTGACCCAGTACGTCGAGAAGATGGAGGTCGGCTCGCCGCTGACCCTGCGCGGCTTCACCGGCAACCCCAAAGGTTCGATCTTCGGCTGGGACAACATACCCGAGCAGAGCATGAACAACCGCCTGCCCCAGCAGACCCCGGTCGACAACCTGCTGCTGGCCGGAGCCTGGACCTTCCCCGGAGGAGGCCAGTCCGCCGTGATAACCTCCGGCATGCTCGCCGGCCAGGAGATCCTGAAAAAAGAAGAGGGGAACTGAGGAGCGGGAGGTCGGCCGCGAACAGCTCTCCCTCAGAGCTGGATCGCCCGGGAGATCGGGGTGCCGGTGGTTCCTTCCGGGTGGTCGGTGATCATGGCTCTGGTGTCGTTTTCTGCGCAAACGGTCGGATCCGGGATCGCGACCCTGCTCGGTCTCGGATTGTGCTAAAATAGTTTTCGTCGGCATGTTGCCGAATCGAGCTGTCCGCTAGAAACGGAGGGGTTTCATGGACGAGCATCTGGCGCGCGATGCTGTTTCGATCAGGGGCGACGATCGGTTTGACACCACCGCTTCGGCTCGTTCCATGGGCGGTTTCGAATCGTGGGCGATCTTGTGCTTTTTCCTCGCGGTCGCTGCGTGCGCCGAGATCGCCACGGACGAGCCCGGCGGCTCGGAAGATACGAACACGGAGACCGGCACGGACACGGACACCGACGCGGACTCAGACACCGACGCGGACTCAGACACCGACGCGGACACGGACACCGACGCGGACACGGACACCGACGCGGACACGGACACCGACGCGGACACCGACACCGACGCGGACACGGACACCGACGCGGACTCAGACACCGACACCGACACGGACACCGACACCGACTCGGACACCGACACCGACACCGACACCGACACCGACACCGACTCGGACACCGACACCGACACCGACACCGATACGGACACCGACACCGACACCGACACCGATACGGACACCGACACCGA
>CAZHCG010000082.1:0-21626 GCA_964530995.1 uncultured Myxococcales bacterium | reverse complement strand
CGCGGCGCACGGACGCGGAGATGAAAACGGCTGGATCCGGATGAGCCTCTTTTTTGGCCCGATTCCGGCCTGAAGCCTGGTTGACGGCAGCCGGTGGGCGTTCATACTGAACTGGTCCGCGCCGGGGAAAGCCTCGCGCGGGAGAAGACGGCCCGCAACCAAAAGAGGAGGGGAAAATGGCAGAGAGCATCTACAAGGTCATCGAGCTGATCGGAACGTCGGAGACATCCTGGGAGGAAGCCGCCAAGAACGCGGTCGAGCGCGCCGCCAAGTCGCTGCGCGAGCTGCGCGTGGCAGAGGTCGAGAAGCTCGACATGAAGGTCGACGACGGCAAGGTGGTCACCTACCGCGCCCGCGTCTCCGTCTCCTTCAAGTACGAGGACTGATTCCCCGCTCCGGGCGTCTGTGCAGGCTCTCTTCGAGTGACGGGATCGAGCCAGGAACTCGGACATCGTTTCCGATCTGGAGATCTGCTCGATCGTGTCGGCCGACCGACGCTGCTGGTCGACGAGCGCCGCGCGCGAGACAACATCGCGCTGATGGCCGACCGCGCGCGCGCCGCCGGAGCGCGCTTCCGCCCGCACTTCAAGACCCACCAGTCGGCCGCGGTGGGCGAGTGGTTCGCCGCGGCCGGCGTGGAGTCGATCGCGGTCTCGTCGCTGGCGATGGCGTTCTACTTCGCGGAAGCCGGCTGGCAAGACATCACGCTGGCGTTCCCGGCCAATCCGCGCCGAATCGACGAGCTGGAGAGCCTGGCGCGTCGCGCGAACCTGGGGACGATCACGGACGACGAAAGCGTGGCGCGATTGCTGCGCGATCGACTGCCGCCGAGCGCCTCGGTCTGGGTGGAGATCGATCCGGGCTACGGACGGACTGGCGTTTCCTGGGAGGAGCCGCAGCGCATCGTCGAGCTGGCGCGTCTGATCGACTCGGCGGACGGCCCGCGCCTGGGGGGGTTGCTGACCCACGCCGGCCAGACCTACCGGGCCGCCTCCGCGGACGAGGTCCGCGCGATCTGCACCGAGACGATCGCAAAGATGCAGCGCCTGGCCGACGAGGTCGACCGTGCGATCGGAAGGCTCCCGGAGATATCGATTGGAGACACCCCGAGCTGCTGCCTGGCAGGCGATCTCTCCGGCGCCGACGAGATCCGGCCCGGCAACTTCGTCTTCTTCGACCTGCAGCAGCTCGCGCTGGGCGCCTGCGAGCCCGATCGAATCGCCGCGGTGGCGGCCTGCCCGGTGGCGGGGGTCTACCCGCGCCGCGGCGAGATCGCGATCCACGGCGGGGCGGTGCATCTCTCCAAGGACACCGCCCCGGTCGGCGATCGCCGCGTCCACGGGCTGCTGGTCCACCGAACCGGAGACGGCTGGAGCGCGCCCGACCCCGCCGCGCGCGTCGTCTCACTGTCTCAGGAGCACGGAATCGTGCGGATCGACGGAGGAGTCACGGGCTGGAGCCCGGGCGACGTGGCGCTGGTCGCGCCGGCGCACTCCTGCCTGACGGCCGAGATGTTCGGATCCTACCTGACCACCGACGGCCGCCGCCTCGAGCGCTACGACTCGCGCCGCTGAGCTTTTTTACATCGCCTCCGGCGAGCGCACGCCCAGCAGATCCAGGCCGCGGCTCAGCGCGATCCGCACCGCGTCGACCAGCGCCAGCCGCGCGCGGCACAGCTCCTGGTCCTCGGCGAGCACTCTCAGTTCGCGATCGGCGTTGCCGGCCTGCTGGTAGCGATTCCAGGCGCGGGCCGCCTCGTAGACTGCCCGGGCCAATCGCGACGGCTCCAGCTCGCGCGCCGCCGCCTCGACGGCTGCGGGAATCCGCGCCAGCTCCTTGACCAGATCGACCTCCTCGGCGGCGCCGAGCAGCTCCGGGTCGACCCGATCGGAATCGGGCGCACCGCCGCCCTTGCGCAGGATCGAGCAGCAGCGGGCGTGGGCGTACTGCACGCAGATTCCCGTGAAGCCCCGGGGGTTGAGCAGCTCCTCCCAGTCGAAGGTGTAGTCGGATCTCCGCAGGTTCTTCAGGTCGCCGAAAACGACGCCGCCCACGCCGACGTCTTCCGCGGCCCGCTCCAGGTCCAGACCTCGCTGCTGCGAGTCCTCGCGCATCTTGGCCAGCGCCCGATCGCGGGCCTCGTCCAGCACCTCCTCGAGGAAGACCACGCTGCCGCGACGCGTACTCATCCCCTTGACGCGCCCGAACTCGACGTGCTCGACCCGATCCGCCCACTCCAGATCCATCGCGTGAAAGGCGCGCAGCAGGAGGTCGAAGTGCCGCCGTTGCTCGGCGCCGACCACGTACAGCGCCTTGTCGAAGGCGAAGCGATCGAAGCGATCGATCGCGGCGGCGATGTCGCGCGTGGCGTAGAGCGTGGCGCCGTCCCGCTTGCGCAGCATCAGCGGCGGCTCGCTCTCTTGGTAGGGCATCTCGACCACCAGCGCGCCCTGGTCCTCGCGTACGCCCGCGGTGCGCTCCACCTCGTCGATCGCGGACTGCATGCGGTCGCAATAGTCGCTCTCGCCGTCGATCGAATCGAACGAGACGCCGAGCCGCCGATAGATGCGCTGGAACTCGCGCAGGCTGATCTCGCGAATCATGCGCCACAGCTCCAGCGCCTCGGTTCCGCCCTCCTCCTGGCGGCGGAACATCTCGCGGGCGGCCGCGTCGAAATCGGGATCCCGCTCGGCCTCGCCGCTCGAGCGCACGTAGAGATCGAGCAGGTAGGCGATTCCCTCGCGCTCGAGCTTTTCGCGATCTCCCAGGCGGCGGAATCCCTCGGCCAGCAGACCGAAGGTCTTGCCCCAGTCGCCGAGGAAGTTCAGCGCGACCACCTCGTGGCCCAGCGCGCGGTGGATGCGTACCAGGGCGTTGCCGATCATGGTCGAGCGCAGGTGATGGAAGCCGAGCGGCTTGGCGATGTTCGGCGAGGAGAACTCGATCACGACGCGCTCTCCCGCTCCGATCCGAGAGGTCGCGAAGCGGTCGCCGGCCGCCCGGATCTCCGGCACCAGCTCGCCGACCAGGCGGCGAGCGTCCAGCCGCGCGTTGAGATACGGGCCAACCGCCTCCACGCTGGAAAACCCCTCCGCCGGCGAGATCGAAGTCGCCAGCTCGGCGGCGATCGCGGCCGGGTTCTTGCGCATCCGCTTGGCCAGGGGAAAGCACGGCAGCGAGAAATCCCCGCGCTCGGGCTCGGGAATCTTGATCAGCGCTCGGATCTCGTCGGCGGGGACTTCGACCGCTCGGGCGATCAGACGCGCCAGCGCGCGCTCGTAGCGAAGCATCGCACCTCTCTTGCTTTCTGTTCGGCTAGAAAGTGATCGAGGCCGAGACGCCGGCGGTCTGGTCTCCGACCACCGGAATCACCGCCAGCTCGGGATCGTCCGCGGGGCTCTCCTCGTCGCCGGTGATGCGCAGCACTCCCCAGATCGTGCCGCCGGCGGCCAGCGCGACTCCGGGCCAGCCGATGATGTCCGCGATCACGGCCTGGTCGTGATCATCGTTGCCCATCGCCATTCCGCCCACGACACCGAACCCCACGATCGCGGCCGCGGCGCCCACGCCGGCGATCGCCCAGGGCACCACGTCTAGCGCCTCGACTCCGCCTTCCTCATCCTCGGCTCCGTCTTCTTCACCCGCTCCTCCCTCGCCCTCGCCCCGGCCTCCCTCGCCTTCTCCGCCGGCGGCCGCAACCGGCGCCGGGCCGGCTTCGCCCGGCTCGAGCTCGGCCTCCACCGGAGTGGTATGACCCGCGGAGACGGCCGCGTTGATCGTGAAGTCGGAAAATCCCTCCTTCGAGACCTGCACCTTGTGCGCGCCCACCGGCAGCGAGATCACCTCCGAGATCGGCGTCTTGCCCTTCTTCTCGCCGTCCACGTACACCGACGCCTCGGCCTGGTTGCAGGTGACCTTGACTCCGGTCTTGGCGATCCGCGCCTCCAGGTTGGCGACCTTGTTGAGCAGGGTGGTGCGATCCTCGCTGTCCGGCTCCGCCTCCAGGTAGCGCTTCAGGTAGTCGACCGCCTGGTAGAGATCGCCCAGCTTCTCGTAGGCCTGGGCGATGTTGTAGAGCAGCAGCGTCCTGGGATCGAGGCGGTAGGCCTCCTTGAACTCGTCGATCGCCTTCTCGTAGCGACCCTGGGTGTAGTAATCCTGGCCGGCCATGAAGTGCTGTCTGGCGCCGGCGTGCGCCGTCGCGCCCGCGATCGTGAACGCCAGAGCCAGTACTATGCAAGCGCCTTTCTTCATCATCCTCTCCCCGCTGGGCAACGCCGAAAAAAAACGGCCGTCGTTGTAACGATCCTTTCGGACGAGTAGTGTATATGATGGGTCGAACTGAAGACAACAAGTAAAGAATTGTTCTCCACAACGGGGGCAAAGTTGCAATTCGCGCCATGACACCGCTGAGATCGGGACGAAGATCGGTCCGGCTCTCGCTGCTCGCCGCCACGTTCGTGCTCGCCTCCTGCGCCGGGCGCTGCTGCCGGGACGAGTCGCCCGATCAGTCCGGCGCCGGAGCAAACGCCGCGTCCGAGGAACTGCTGGCCTGCCTCGACGGCGAGCGCGCGCTGGGCCACATCGAGCGCCTGATCGCGCTCGGACCGCGGCACGCCGGCACCCCCGGAGCAGCGAAAGCGCGCGAGATGATCGCCGGTACGCTGCGCGGCTTCGGCCTCGAGCCGCGGCTGGACGAGTTCACCGCGCGCACGCCGCACCCGGAGCTGGGCAGGGTCGAGATGGCCAACGTCCTGGTCGACATCCCCGGACCCGGCGAGCGAATCGTGATGATCGGCGGTCATTTCGACGGCAAGATCATCGAGCGAGGTACCTTCAAGGGAGCCAACGACGGCGGCTCGTCCACCGCTGTGCTGCTCGAGATGGCCCGCTGCCTGAAAGAGCATCCTTTGCCCTGCCCGGTGCGGCTGGTCTTCTTCGACGGCGAGGAGGCGTTGGTCGAGTGGAGCGACTCCGACGGGCTGTACGGATCAAAGCACATGGCCGCCGAGTTGAAGGCCTCCGGCGAGCACCGCTCGATCGCCGCGCTGGTGGTCGTGGACATGATCGGCGATCGCAGGCTGCGCATCTTTCGCGACCCGCTCTCCACGCCGTGGGTCTACGCCGCGCTGCGGCGCTCGGCCGAGCGACTCGGGTCGGAGACCCTGATGCGGGGACCGAGAATCAGCATCGAAGACGACCACACGCCTTTCCAGCGGGTGGGCATTCCGTCGGCGGTGCTGATCGACCTGCGCTTCGGCCCGGGCTACCGCAGCAACGCCTACTGGCACACCGAGCAGGACGACGTGGACAAGCTGTCGCCCGAGAACATGGCCGCGGTGGGACGAATAGTGCTCGGCGCACTGCCCGCTCTTTCGTCCGGCCCGCCGCCCGGCGGATGACCCCGGCGCAGTTGCTTCCCGGCGGCCGGGTGTTATCCTCCGCCGGTCCGCGCTGGAAGCGGGCGCGAGGAGCGATCGATGAAACGCATCGACAAATCCGAGCGGGGAATCTTCGAGATCGGCTGGTCGCCCGACGGGCGCTGGCTGAGCTACGTCCGCCAGGAGAACGAGGTCTGCATCGCGGACGCGAGCAGCGGCGAGATCCGAGTCGTGGGTGAGGGGAAATCGCCCGGGCTGACCGCGGACGTCTCGGTCGTGCTGGAGCGGAACGACGAGATCCTGCTCGCGGCCGGGGGCGGCACCCGCGTGCTGCTGGGACGCAACTCGCTGGTCAAGGGCGCGCCCAAGCGCCACCCGGTGCTCTCTCCCGACGGGAGCAAGATGATGTTCGTGGTGGCCAACGTCTTCGACAGGGAGAGCCAGTCCAAGAACGCCTACGCATACCGCAACTTCGTCGGCATCGCCGAGATCGATGGCGGCAAGCCGCGCATGACCTCGAACCAGTGGTACGGCGGCAGCGGAGCGTGGTTCCCGGACGGCGGCATGTTCGCCCACTTCGAGTTCGATTCCACCGGAGGCGCACGGGTGCACGTGGTCGACGCGGCCGGCGAGGTGCAGGGTATCGTGTTCGGGCTCTACCCCTCGGTCTCGCCGGACGGACGCAGAATTGCCTGCAAGCCTCGCAGCGGAGGAATGACCACGATCTACATCTCCAAGGGATCCTGGAAGGAGACTAGCATCGAGAGCAAGTCGGTACGGATCGCCGAGACGGACGGCCGTCTCAGCGCCACGCCGCCTCTTTGGCTGGACAATCGCTTTCTACTGATGGATGAGGCCGGCAAGATGTGGCGGCTCGACAGCAAGCGGGATCGCGCCGAGGAGGTCAAGAAGCTGCCGGTGCCGACGCGCCGGGGCACGCCCGCGATGGCGATATCGCCCTCGCGGGAGCTGATCGCCGCCGAGATCCCTGTCGACGACGGCTTCGAGCTGGTGGTCTCGCCGCTCGACTGAGCCCCGGCCCGCGAGGCCCAAGCCCTCATTTTCTTTTGCGAATTCGAATATCTATTCGTCCCGCACGAGCCGTAATCGGCGAGACAAGAGCGCCCTGTTCGTGGTATGGAATCCAGGCGCTGGGCGCCTCGTGGTACCGGAGGGGGGACTCGAACCCCCACGAGCGCGAGCCCACCGGATTTTGAATCCGGCGCGTCTACCGATTCCGCCACTCCGGCACGCGTGAAAGCCGGAGCGGTTGGTAGCACGGAGCCGCCGTCAAGTCCAGCCGCCGGGCTGAGGCGGATCCCGACACACGAGGGGCGGCAAGGAGCGGACAGAGATGCTCGCAAAACGCGTACTCATTCTGGGGGCGGCCGGACGGGACTTCCACAACTTCAACATGGTCTTTCGCGACGCTACCGAGGTGGAGGTTGTCGCCTTCACGGCGACGCAGATCCCGAATATCGAGGGACGCACCTACCCGTCGGTGCTGGCCGGAGAGCGCTATCCGAAGGGCATTCCGATCCTCCCCGAGGAAGAGTTGGAAAGCATCATCGAGGAGCGCGAGGTGGATATGGCGGTGATGTCCTACAGCGACGTGACGCACGAATACGTGATGCATCTCGCCTCGCGGGTCAACGCCGCCGGCGCCGACTTCGCCACGCTGGGTACGCGCGGCACGTTCGCGCGCTCGAGCAAGCCGGTGGTCGCGGTCACCGCGGTGCGCACCGGCTGCGGCAAGAGCCAGATCTCGCGCTTCGTCGCCTCGCGGATCCGCGCCGCCGGCAAGAAGGTCTCTGCCGTGCGTCACCCGATGCCTTACGGCGACCTGGCCGAGCAGGCCGTGCAGCGGATGGCGACTCTTGATGACATCGATCGCTACCAGTGCACGATCGAGGAGCGCGAGGAGTACGAGAAGCACGTCGACGAGGGCGGCGTGATCTACTCCGGCGTGGACTACGAGCGGATCCTGCGCGAGGCGGAGAAGGAGTCGGACGTGATCCTGTGGGACGGCGGCAACAACGACATGCCGTTCATCGCGCCCGACCTCTGGATCACCGTGGCCGATCCGCTGCGGCCCGGACACGAGGAGCGCTACTACCCGGGTGAGACCAACGCCCGCGGCTCGGACGTGCTGGTGGTGGGCAAGACCAACGTCGCCGACGAACAGGCCGTGGCCGGCGTGGAGAAGAGCCTGCGCCGGCTCAACCCCCGCGCCAACGTGGTGCGGGCGCTGTCGGTGCTCGACATCGACCGGCCCGAGCTGATCCGCGGCAAGAAGGTGCTGGCCGTGGAGGACGGTCCGACCCTGACCCACGGCGAGATGGAGTTCGGCGCCGCGACCCAGGCCGCGCGCGAGAACGACGCCGCCGAGATCGTCGATCCGCGGCCCTGGGCGGTGGGCGGAATCGCCGACACGTTCGAGAAGTATCCCGGGATCGGCAAGCTGCTGCCCGCGATGGGCTACTGGGACGAGCAGGTGAGGGACCTGGAGAAGACGATCAACGCGGTGGACTGCGACGTGGTGGTGATCGGAACGCCGTTCAACATCGACCGGATCGTGAAGATCGACAAGCCCACGGTGGTGGTGACCTACCGCCACGAAGACCCGCCCGGCGCTCCCGGGCTGGCCGCGGTGATCGACGAGTTTCTCGAAAAGCTCTGACCCGGCGTCGCCGAGGAAGTCGAGACGAAACGCGCGGCACGGCTCCGCGCAGAAGCGGACCGTGTCGCGCTTCAACCGGGTGACTCACTCGAGATCGGCGCAGGTAGATAATCAGTCGATTGAAAAGCTCCGCTCCCGGCAGGATTATCCCGCACAAGTCAGGTGTCCACAAAAAACCGGGCAAGCCCATTTTGTAAACAGGCTGCGCGGTGTGCTAAAATAAAAATGAAGTGAGGATCTTACGGCGCGATCTTCGCGAGTGTTACAGAGCGCCGTCACGATGGTGATTGAGTTGCGTTTTGCGTTGCCGGTATTTTTCGTCTTGCTCGCCGCCTGCGCTTTCGACTCCGGTAGTCTCGCCGCAAAGGACGAAGAGGTGGATTACCAGGATCTGGACGGCGGCGGGTCGTGGCCCGCGGACACCGAGGTCGAGACCGGGATTCTGGTCGGGGTGGACAGTGATTCGTGTGGAGATACCGATCCGGCAGGCGACACGGACAGCGGCGGCTCCGACGACGACGTCCCCTGCCTCGATCTGGGTTTTGGCGACTACCAGGTCTCGGGAACCTGTCCCGGGCTGCCGCTCTCCGGCTCGATAGTCCAGGAGGGCGGTTGCCAGATATCGATTCCCGGTCAGCTGGGAGAGGTGATCGGCTCCAGCGGAGAGGTCGCCGGATCGCTGGTGGAGACCATCCATTGCAGCGGGCTGGCCGCGCCGGGCGACCCGCCAGAAATCGATCTGACCTGCGCCGTCGACGACGCATCCTGCTCGGTGCGCCTGGACGGCGGGGGCGACAACGGCCTGGGGGACTGAGGCTCGTTTTGGCGGCTCGTTTTGGCGAAAAAAGATAATCCAGGGACGTCGTCGGACCGACCCGGAATCGCGGGGTGCGACGTTTACGGGATTCGAGGGCCCGCGCGTGCTACAATGTCGATCATTCGCCATTGGAGGCGGGGTACCGGAGCGGGGTGGACCGATGAAGCTGTCGATGTTTGCCAAGAGCTGCGCGGCGTTGCTCGTCCTCGTCTGGATCTCCGGTTGCGGGGGCAGGAATTTCGGCTTCATTGAGTGCGAGAGCGACGAGGATTGCCCGGGCGACCAGGTTTGCTCGGAGGACGGCAGCTGCGTGGATCCGTCCTCGCCCGACGCCGACGCGGACAGCGATTCCGACAGCGATTCTGATAGCGACGCGGACAGCGATGCGGACAGCGACACGGACACGGATGTCGACACCGACACCGATACGGATACCGATTCTGACAGCGACGCGGACGCCGATTGTCCCTTCGAGTGCATGTTCTACATCTCCTGCTGGAACTCCGGCGGAATAGAGCACTCCCAGTACTACTGCGAGGACCCCGACGACGTCTGCTGCGAGGTGGACACGGACACGGAAAGCGAGACCGAGACCAGCACCACGAGCGGCGACTGCCCGCTACCCTACCAGTGCATGTCGGCCTGGTTCTGCGACAACCAGAACGGCAGCATCCACTGGGAGTACGAGTGCGCGTCCTTCCCGGACGTCTGTTGCGAGCTCGGCTCCGACGCCGACGCTGACACCGACGCCGATACTGATAGCGACGCGGACAGCGACACCGACGCCGACACGGATGCCGACGCCGACACGGATGCCGACGCGGACACTGATAGCGACGCGGACAGCGACACGGACGGCGACACCGAGACCTACGAGGACTGCGACGGGCCTCCGCCGGCGTGTCTGCTCGACGAGAGCGCCGAGTACGACTCCCCGGGCTGCTGCGGCTACTGGTCGGTCTCGGCGCTCTGCCCCGGCGGAGAGTGGATCTGCCCCGCCGGGTACCTGCGCGAGGACGAGTGCCTCAACTTCGCGCCGAGCTGTCCCTCCCAGCCGCCCGAGGGGTGCGGCTTCGACTACCCGGTCTTCTACCCGGCGGGAGACGGCCCGCGCCACGTGGCGCTCGGTCTGCTCGACGCCGACGACGACTGGGACGCGGTCGTGAGCAACGCCTACGACGATTCCTTCTCGGTGCTGCTGGGCAACGGCGACGGCACGTTCCAGTCGCCGATCGATTTTCCCGATGTGGGCAGTTATCCGTGGGCCGTCTCCGTGCTCGACATGGACGGAGACGGGATCATGGACGTCGCCGTCGCCCTGCGGGACGAGGACGCGATCGCGTTGATGATCGGCAACGGGTCGTCGGCCTGGGACGGCACTTTCCAGCCCCGCCAGCTGATCGGCGTGCTGACAGATCCATACGATCTGGCGGTCGGCGATTTCAACGGGGACGGCGTGCTCGACTTCGCCGCCACCTCCAACGACTACTACAACTCCCGGGTCTCGATTAGGCTCGGCGACGAGCAGGACGGCGCCTGGAGCGGGTCTTTCTACTCGCCGGGCAACCCGATCGTGGGCACTGGCCCGACCGGCATGGACGTGGGCGACTTCGACGGGAACGGAGTGCTCGATCTGGCCGTGGCCTGCGGCATCTCCAACGAGGTCGAGGTGCTGCTGGGCGACGGGGACGGAACGTTCACCTCCAGCGGCGGCCTGCCGTCGGGCAGCAATCCGATGATGGTCACGGTGGCCGACGCCGACGGCTCGACCACCGACGACATCCTGGTGGGCAACCTCTTCTCCGACTCGATCTCGGTCTGGCCGGGCAACGGCAACGGCACCTTCGGTCCGCGCGACGACTACGACTGCGGCGACGGCGCCTGGGCGACCGGCGTGGCGCTGCTGGACGACGATCTGCTGCCGGACGTGGTGGTCTCCAACTGGCAGGCCGACACGGTCACCGTGCTGACCGGCGTCTCCAGCCCGGCCGGCGGCTTCGAGACGCTCGACACCTACACCTGCGGAGACGGGCCCTCCGAGCCGCAGCTGGCCGACCTGGACGGAGACGGTTGGACCGACGCCGTGCTGGCCACCCGCGACCTGGACTCGATCGTCGTCCTGATGGGCTACTGCGAGCAGTAGCTTCTCGTCCGCGAGGAAACCTCGGCACCTAGTGCCTCGTCAACCCCACAATGCGGGTTCAGGCCGGCCCTCATCGACGATCCCTGCGTCACTCCCCCTCGAATTGGCGTCGCCAGTCCTTCGTCGTCGTTCCTTGGCCTCGCCGATGATGTCTCGACCTGAACCCCTCATCGGAGGGTTGACGAGGCACTAGAGAATCGGGGTTGTTCTGGTGAATCGGCGAGCACGGCGCTGGCCTGGAACATTGGATTTATTCGAGATTGGAGTACACTTGTCTTCGATGAACAGTAAATCCCAGATAACGTTGCCTCGGCAGGAGATTTCCAGGTTTTGTCGTCGTCATGGTATTCGAAAGCTCTCTTTGTTCGGGTCGGTGTTGCGCGAAGATTTTCGTGAGGACAGCGACGTGGACGTGCTGATAGAGTTCGAGCCTGGAGCACGAGTGGGGATGATACGCCTGGCCGGTATGGAGTTGGAGCTGGGCGAACTGATCGGCCGCAAAGTTGATCTTCACACCAAGGGCTTCTTGAGCCGCTACTTCAGGGACGAGGTCGTGGCCGAAGCCGAGGTGCAGTATGACGCGGCATGACGACAATGTGCGTATTCGACACATGCTTGACAGCGCGCGAGAGGCATTGACCCTCATCGAGAATAGAACGCGAGCCGACCGCTCACCAGGGGATTCCCTGGCCGCAAGTGGTAGCGATGCGCAATCGCCTGGTCCACGGCTATGACGACGTGGACTTGGATGTGCTCTGGGATACCATCGAGGACGATTTGCCTCCACTGGTGAAGGAGCTCGAAGCGATTCTTGCGGAATAGCTCCGTACCGACCGGGGGGGGGCTCGTTTTGCGTCGCGTCGGGGCGGTTCGTCCGTTATAGTTCCGGGTCATGTCGTCCGCGAGCAGCGAGCCGGATCGGGGCGGGGAGCAGGGGGTAAGCTTCGCCCGTACGCTGGGCTTCTTCGACGCCACGATGATCGGGGTCGGCGCCATGATCGGCGCCGGCATCTTCGTGCTGACCGGGATCGCCTCGGGCGAGGCCGGACCGGCGGCGCTGCTCGCGTTCGGGCTCAACGGAGCGGTGACTCTGATCACCGCCGCGGTCTACGCCGAGCTGGCCTCCGCGCTGCCCGAGGCGGGCGGCGGCTACGCCTTCGTCAGGAACGCTTTTCCCGAGGTGCTGGCCTTCGTCGCCGGCTGGTGGCTGTGGTTCGCCTACACGTCGGCCTGCGCGCTCTATGCCGCCGGCTTCGGCTCCTACTTCATGGAGTTTCTGGCCGGCTACCTCCCCGGCGCCCACCACGCGATGACGGCGGTGGCCGGCGAGCACGCGGCGGTGGTCTTCATGCTGCTGCTGGCCGCGATCGGCTTCATCCTGCTCAACGTGCGCGGTGCCGAGGTGACCGGCAAGACCGAGAATGTGATCGTGGTCGGCAAGATCGTGGTGCTGGGGGTCTTCATCGTGTTCGGGCTCGACGCGATCTTCGACGACGTGGAGGCCGCGCGCGCGGAGTTCACGCCGTTCTTCCCCAAGGGCTACGGCGGCGTGCTGATCGCGATGGGCCTGACCTTCATCGCCTTCGAGGGTTACGACCTGATCGCGACCGTGGCCGAGGAGATCAAGGATCCGGCGCGCAACATCCCGCGCGCGACGATGGTCTCGGTCGGCGTGGCCGTGCTGATCTACCTGTGCGTGGTGGTGGTCTCGCTCGGCGCCGTTCATCCCGAGGATTCCAGCTCCTGGGAGTTCCTGGGCCGCTACAAGGAGACCGCGATCATCAAGGCCGCGGCCGAGATGATGCCCGGTGTCGGCGTATTCCTGATCGTGCTCGGCGGAGTGCTGTCGACGATGAGCGCGCTCAACGCCACGGTGCTGGCCTCTTCGCGGGTGGCGTTCTCGATGGCGCGGGACGGCTGGCTGCCGGATCGGATCGCCGCGATCCACCGCCGCCGCCGCACGCCCTACATGGCGATTCTGGCGACCGGCGCGATCTTCGCGATCACGGCCGTGGCGTTGCCGATCGAGGCGCTCGGCTCGGCTGCGAGCGTGATGTTCCTGCTGGTCTTCGCGATGGTCGACCTGTCGCTGGTGGCGCTGCGGCGCAAGCGCCCCGAGCTGAAGCGGCCGTTCCGCACGCCGTTCTACCCGGTGCTGCCGCTGGTCGGCTTCGTGCTCAACACCGCGCTGGCGATCTACCAGTACACCTTCGACCCGCGGCCCTGGCTGGTCGTGATCGGCTGGACGGTTTTCGGGCTGCTGCTCTACTTCGCCGTCTTCGAGCGCAAGGTACGCGCGCGGGGGCCGCAGGTGCTCGAGGTGGAGAAGCGGGCGGTCTCCTCGGAGAGGCGGCGTTACCGCGTGCTGGTGCCGCTGGCCAACCCGGACACGGTCGAGCCGTTGATCGACGTGGCCGCAGCGATCGCCCGCAAGCGCGACGGCGAGATCGTGGCGGTCACGGCGGCGCCGGTGCCGGTCCAGCTGCCGATCAGCGAGGGCCTCAAGGTCGCCCACCACCGGCGGCCGCTGCTGCGCGCGGCCGAGAAGCGGGCGGCGCAGATCGGCGTGGAGCTGCTCACCGATCTGCGAGTCGCGCACAACGTCAGAGACGCGATCATCGGAGCCGTGCGCGCCCACCGCGCCGATCTGCTGGTGATGGGCTGGAAGGGGTTCACCCGCACGCGCGACCGTATCTTCGGCGAGCTGGTCGATTACGCGATCCGCCACTGTCCGTGCGATCTGGCGCTGGTCAAGGTCACCCCGGGCCCCACCAACCGCATCCTGCTGGCCACCTCGGGCGGGCCCAACGCCACGCTGGGCGCCGATCTGACGCGCGGCCTGGCCGAAAGCTACCGGGCCGAGGTGGACGCCTGCGTCGTGGTCGACGCCGAGGCGGACGAGGCCGAGGCGGATGCGGCGTTGGATCGGATCGAGGGCTCGCTGGAGGCGCTGGAGCTGGACGATCGCGACGTGGGGCGGCGGCTGATTCGCGCCCGCTCGGTGGCCGGGGGAGTGGCCAAGACCTCGCGCGAGTACGACCTGGTGGTGATCGGAGCCGCGCCGGCCAGGATGTTCAAGCGCTTCCTGGTGGGAGACATTCCGGAGAAGGTGGCGCGCTTCTCGCCGGCCTCCGTGATCCTGATCCGCCGCTGGCAGGGCCCGGTCGCCGGCCTCTTCCACCGGCTGTTCGGCTGAACGGAGATACGTTCTTGCGAAGCTGCGAACGGGCGTGTTGACAGCGTGAGGCGGGGTTGCTAAAAGCCCCAATTCGCGCCGCGAGGCGCCCGGTCTTTGGGGCCATAGCTCAGCTGGGAGAGCGCGTGACTGGCAGTCACGAGGTCAGGGGTTCGATCCCCCTTGGCTCCACAAATAATCACAACATTTTCGGCGAGTGGAAAGCCGCCGCTACGTCCGCACGCACTGGAGAATGGAGGACGATGTCGATCAGGTCCAGCGCCTGCTGGCCGGACAGCTCCTCGAGCTCGTCCAGCGCGTCGGCGTAGGCGGTGATCGCGTCTCCCTCGAGCGAGTCGAGGATCACTGTCTGCGAGTTGCTCCACTCCACGATCGAGATCACGTCGCCGGCCGTCAGCGAGCCGGCGATCGCGCGGCACGTGTCCCTGACGCGGGCGATCGGCTCGCCGCCCATCGAGCCCGAGGTGTCGAGCGAGAGCGTCAGGCTGACCGGACGCCGCTCGGCCGGCGCGATGTCGCAGGAGCGCACCCCGATCTGGAGGTGGTAGAGCTCGTCCCAATCTCCGCCGCGTGTCAGTGACACTGAACAGGGGAAGTCAGAGATTCAGGGTGTCATTCCCCTGATGCTGAGCACGTCGGCGCGGCACCCTTTCCCGAGCCGGAGATCGGGGCCGGGAGGGTTGTGCGCGGGTCTGCAAAAAGGGCTTTGCATCTTTCAACCAGCCGAAAATATGATACTTTTCAGGTTCGAGGCGCCTCGGGGACTTCCTTTATCGTCTTCTTGCCTGCATCGCCGGCTACGCAGCGCGCGCGCCGATCGTGTGCTAAGGTGCTGTATTATCGATGAAAAGCCGTCCTCGCCGTTGTTGGCAAAAGAATTGCTTACGGGGCACACCCAAGGGCGAGCAGCCGGATGGACGAAATGGCGTTCGACCGGCAACCTATCGAAACTCAAGGGAAAAAGGAGCATAAAATGGAAAACCTGGACGTTGCGCTGAAGACGCTGGGCCTTGGAATGACCGCGGTGTTCACCCTGATGGCGTGCATCTCGCTCGGGATCTGGATCATGGGCAGGGTCTTCGTGTTCCTGGAGTCGCGAGTCGAGCGCCGCCGAGCCAGGAGCAGGGTCGGCGCTGCGCCCTCCCGGCGGATGCTGAGGGGCAGCGCCTGATGGACCTGGATTTCGAGACCGGGTTCGGCAACCTGACAGCGGGCCAGGGCGTGATGATCCTGGTCGGGCTCGGCTTCATCACCCTTGCGATCTGGAAAAAGTGGGAGCCTCTCGAGCTGCTTCCCATCGGCGCGGGCATGATGCTGGCCAACCTGCCGCTGACCGGGTTGACGGACACGCCGAGCTCGGGGGGCGAGATGGGATCGGCCGGTCTGCTGGGGATCATCCTCGAATACGGCCTGTACACCTTCATGCTCCTGCCGCAGCTGATCTTCTTCTGCATCGGAGCGATGACCGATTTCGGGCCCCTGATCGCCAACCCCAAGGCGTTCTTTCTCGGCGCCGCGGCCCAGGTCGGGATCTTCGCGGCCTTCATCCTGGCGGTCCTGTTCGGGTTCAGCGTCCAGGAGGCCGCGTCGATCGGGATCATCGGCGGGGCGGACGGTCCGACGACAATCTACATCTCAGGGAGGCTGGCCCCGGAGATCATCGGGATCACCTCGACCGCGGCCTACTCCTACATGGCGATGGTCGCGCTGATCCAGCCCCCGATCATCAAGCTGCTGACCTCGAAGAAGGAGCGGGCGCTGCGGATGAAGCCGACCTCGCGCAAGGTCTCCAGGCTGGAGCGGATCCTGTTCGCGGTCTTCACGCCGGTGGTGATCATCCTGCTCGTTCCCCAGAGCGCCCCGCTGGTGGGCCTGCTCTTCCTGGGCAACCTGTTTCGCGAAAGCGGGGTGGTGGACCGGCTGGCGGGCACGGCCCAGAACGAGCTGGCCAACATCATCACGATCTTGCTGATGCTGGCGGTGGGCGCCTCGCTGCCGGCCGAGCGCGTGCTCGATCCGCGCACGCTGCTGGTGCTGGGCCTCGGCTTCTTCGCCTTCGGGATCAGCACCGCCTCGGGGGTGCTGATGGGCAAGGCGATGAGCAGGCTGAGCAAGGAGCCGTTCAACCCGATGATCGGAGCGGCCGGAGTCTCGGCGGTTCCCATGTCGGCGCGGGTGGTTCACCACCTGGGACAGAAGGCGAACAAGAAGAACTACCTTTTGATGCACGCGATGGGCCCCAACTCGGCGGGAGTGATCGGCTCGGCCGTCGCCGCCGGCTTCCTGCTGGGAGTGCTCTGATTCACCGTTCGCCGCCGCCGGCAGCGGCGGCACGGTGCAGGACCTGCTGGGCGAAGGTCTCCAGCCCGATCCGCTGGGCCGGCCCCTCGGTCCCCCCGTAGCTCAACGCCATCACCGGCGCTCCCTCGGCCTCGCGCCGGATCGACGGGATCGCTCCGGCTATCGCGGTTCCGACCATGCAGTTGACCCCGGCCACGCTCAGCGCTCCGGCCGCGCCCCGATCCAGAAAGTCGATCAGCTTGCCCACGGCCAGCAGGTGCAGCCAGCTCGAGCGCGGGCCGGCGTGGCGCACGGCCTTGGCGTAGAGCTTCTCGGCCGGCGGCTCGACCACCAGCGGCCGGGCCTCGGCCGGGAGCCGTCCGACCATCGCGCGGTAGAGCAGATCCACGCTCGTCGAGGTGATCGCGCTGAGCGCCGTCCGCCTCAGCTCGGCGCGACCGAGCAGGCGGCGGCGGTCGACCAGCTCGGCGAACTGGGAGGAGGTGGCGAAGAAGGGGCTCAGCCAGACCTCGAGCCCCATCTCCTCGAGCCGGTCGAACAGCCCGTGGTTGCCGGCCTGGTGAAAGCGCGTGTAGAGATCGCCGGTGATGCCGACGACCGGGCGGTCGCCGGGCCGCCCCTTTTGCGCCAGACCGAGCATCTCACGGGAGGCCGCCTCCGAGATCGGGCCCAGGGGCCGCGAATCCGCCAGCGCCTCCTCCACCTCCTGCATCGCCCGGGCGCATGTCTCGAGCGGCTCGTCGCCGTCGGCGGAGTAGGGCCGCACGCGGCGGGCGAGCGCGATCAGCAGCTCGGCGACGGCCAGCCCCTCGTAGAAATGCAACGCGCCGGCCAGGCCGATCAGGTGGTGGATCTCGCCGGAGATCACGTCGAAGACCTGCGGGGCGCGCGCGCCGGCCCTGCGCTGAGCGATGCGGTAGCCGTCCCCGTACTGCCTGAGCAGACAGGCCACCTCGCTGGCCGGCGAGAGGAAGACGTCGTCCTCGCCCACGTCGTCCCGCTCCCACAGCTCGGCGAGCTGCCCGCCGATCACGGCGTACGGGTGGCATTCGCGTCCGGACGAGTGAGCCTCTCCCAGCGCGATCGTGCTCGCGGTCGGCCGCGGCAGAAGCTCGGTGCGGTATCCGGCCGCGCGCAGCGATCCGGAGTAGACGTGCGAGAACTCCTCGAGGTGCGGGATCAGCACGCGACCGCCGCGGGGGCGCTCGTCGCTGGCCGGAGTCGAGCGCGCCGGCGCGCCCCGGGAGCCGCCGCGCAGGTGGTCCTCGATCTCGTCGGCGAACGCCTCGAGGCGCGTGATCAGCCCGGCCGCGGCGCGGTGCTCATCGAACTCGAGCAGCAGGTGCGGGCGGTCGGCGAGCAGCTCCTCGAGGTGCTTGCCCAAAAAGCCGTCCACTCCGCAGCCGAAGCTGGAGACCGCGACGGGGAAGAGGCGCGTGTCGCGCCGGATCAGCTCCACCGCCTTCAGCGCGCGGCGCGCGAAGATCCACGGAATCGACGACCAGCGCCGCTCGAGCGGCTCGTCGTCGAGCGGCAGCATCTCGACCGGGATCGCGGGCAGGCCCAGATCGTTTAGGTGCCGCGCCAGCTCGAGGTTGACCAGCGGATCGTGCAGGTTGTAGGGACGCCCGATCACGACCACGGCCCGGTCGAAGCTCGACTCGAGCGCCCGCCGGCCCAGCCGCCGCAGCTCCGCCTCGAAGCCGCGCTGTAGCCTCAGCCCCCGCCACAGGGCCCGCGCCGCGCGGCGTACGGGCACGTCCAGCGTTTCGGCCAGGGAGCGCGCGGTCTCCAGCAGCGCGCCGGCTCCTCTGCCGAGACCGAACTGCGGGCGATCGAGCCGCTCGGCCAGGTCGGGAGGCAGGATGAACGGCAGCTCCTGTGTCAGGTGACAGACGAAGGTCTCCTCGTCGCGCTCGGCGCCGCGAAGGTCGACGATCGAAGGGCACAGCACGCGTCCGCCCGCCTCGGACAGCAGCCGGTAGTGGCCGGCCGCGGCCTTGATCGGCAGGCAGATCTCGGCCGGCAGGCCGCGCGATCCCAGCTCCAGGGCGCGCTCCGAGGTGGGCTCGGAGAGTCGCGGCTCGAAACCCATCCCGCGCGCCGCGGCCGCCAGCAACGGAGAAAGCTCGAGGCCGAGCGAGGCCCGGGCGATTCCCAGCGTTCCGCCCGGCGCCTTCCCCTCGCCGCGCGCGGCCCGCTCCACGGCCGAGGAGAACAGCCGCTCGCGCTCGGCGAACAGCTCGGGAAAGGGGCGCTCCCGGCGGCGGCGGAGCGCGTCTCGACCCGAATGCTTCTCGCAGATGTCTCCGAAGCAGAGCGTGCGTCCGCCCGCGCGGATGCGGCTCACCAGGCAACGGTTCTCGCAGCCGCGACACTCGAAGCTCGACGACTCGGCGCCGCTGCACGAATCGAGGCCGCGAAAGGCGGGCCGGTAGCCGCCGGCGGCCTTTTCGTGCGCGGCGATCAGCGCCATTCCGATCGCCCCGGAGACGCGGTTCCAGGGATGGACGCGGATTCCGCGGCCCAGCACGCCGGCCAGCGCGGCGACCACCGCGCGGTTGGAGGCGGTTCCGCCCTGGAAGACGACGTGCTCTCCCACGGGCCGTCCGGCCACGACCCGCTCCAGGTAGTTGCGTGCCACCGAGTAGGCCAGCCCGGCGCAGAGCCGCGGCACGGCGGTCCCCTCCTGCAGGGCGTTGCGCAGCTCGGCCTCCATGAAGACCGTGCAGCGCGTGCCCAGGTCGCGGGCCCGATCGGCGCGCAGAGCCAGCGCGGCGAACTCGTCTACGATCGAGACGCCCAGCATCTCGGCCTGCTCCTCGAGAAAGGAGCCGGTCCCGGCGGCGCAGATCTTGTTCATCTCGAAACCGCTCAGGTGCCCGTCGCGCGTGCCGATGAACTTGGAGTCCTGGCCGCCGATCTCGAACACGGCGTCGACCTGGTCGAAGTAGTGCGCCGCCGAGGCCAGCTGCGCGGTGATCTCGTTGCGCACCACGTCGGCGCCGAGCAGCTCTCCGGCCAGGTGCCGGCCCGAGCCGGTGGCGCCGCAGCCCAGCACCCGCAGGCGTTCACCCAGCTTCGCGCGGATGCGCTCCAGCCCTGCGGCGAGCACCTCGAGCGGGCGGCCGCGGGTGCGCAGGTAAATCGCCTGCAGCACCTCGTTGCGCGGCGAGAGCAGCACCAGGTTGGTCGAGACCGAGCCGACGTCGACGCCCAGGAACGCCTCGACCGGGCCCGTCTCGGAGATCGGGGCCGGCCGCGGCTCGCGGTGCTCGGGCACGTCGGGCAAGGGCGGCAGAGTCGCGGCCCGCTGCCTGCGTCGCGCGCGGCTGGCGGCGGCGTCGATCGCGGCCAGCTTCGCGATGTCGATCGCCGGAGCGTCGCGTGCCAGCTCGGCGGCGCCCCGCGCTCCGGCGCAGAGCGGAGCTGGGATTTCGACCAGATGCTCGCGGGAGACTTCTCCGGTGTCGATCAGCGCGCGCACCAGCCCCGGGGTGGCCGCTCCTCCGCCGACCAGCGCCAGCGGCGGCTCGATCGTGCGTCCGGCCAGCACGGTCGAGACGAAGTTGTCGGCCAGCGCCCGGCAGACGCCCAGCGCGATCTCGTCGAGCGGCGTGCCCTTCTGCTGGAGGTGGATCATGTCCGACTTGGCGAAGACGGAGCAGCGGCCGGCGACCTTGGCGGAGCGCTCGGCCGCGGCGGCGGTCCGGCCCAGCTCCGAGATCCCGATCCCGAGCCGCGAGGCCTGCTGCGCGAGGAAAGATCCCGCTCCGGCGGCGCACAGGCCGTTGGTGGAAAAGTCGAGGATGGAGCCGTCGTCGTCCAGCAGCATCCACTTGGAGAGCTGCCCGCCCAGGTCGATCACGGTGCGCGGATTCGCAAAGCCGCCGCAGGCGAGCCGGGCGCCGAGAGCCGAGGCCGCCAGCTCGTTGACGGCCGCGCACTCGATCTCGCGCTCCAGCAGCGCCCGTCCCTGGCCGGTCACGCCGAGCCGCAGCGGCGAGTCGCCCACGAACGGGGCGATCTCTTCTCGCACCAGCTCGAAGAGCCTCTCCAGCGGCCGGCCTTCGAGCGGCGCTACCCAGCAGCGCTCCGCGCCGCTGCGGTCGAGGGCCACGGCGTGAAGGTTGACCGAGCCCAGGTCCACTCCCAGGCGTGCGGTGTCGGTTTCTTCCAGCGCGGGCAAAGGGGATTCTCCGTTCAAGGCGTCCGTGTCAGGCGGGTCAGCAGGCAGGCGCTCAGCACCAGGCAGCTCTCGAGCGCCGAGTAGTCTTCGTGCACGGTGAAGACGTCGATCCGGTTGCCCTCGATCGTCACGCGGCCCCTGGGTCCGACCAGCTCCATGATCGCCGATTGCACATTATCGTCCGCGAGCAGATCGCGGGCGGCCTGCTCGTCGCCGCGACAGCGCACCAGGATCGCGTCGTCGAAGAGCGGGTCGCCGACCTGGATCTCCCTCTTGAACAGCTTGAGCAGCTTGCCGCCGACGGTTTCGCGGCCGAGCACCAACCCAACCTCCGTCTCGGCCGGGCAGGTCCCCGAGATCCTGATCTCGTAGAAGGTGCGGATATCGGCCGATCCGTACCCGCTGCTGCTGCGGACCTGGTCGGTGACCTCCCTGGCGTCGCCCTCGACCGAGATGCCGCAGGAGCGCAGCCGCGCCGAGAGGTCGCCGCGCAGGCAGCCGTCGCAAACGTCGAAGCCCGCCAGCCGGGAGAGCCCCGATCCGGCGTCCTGCGTGCCGCACAGATAACAGCTTTTCGAGCCGACCATGACAAAGAACAATACGCGCGATCGACCAGGGCGCACAAGAGAAACGGTTGTCGACCGAGCAAAATCGAAAAAGGTGCCCTCATATCGGCTCAGAGCCGAAGACAGTTTTCGTCGGGAACGCGGGGCGGGGTCGGTTGGCGGGCGGTCGGTTCGTTGGTCGAGGGGTTTCGGGCGGGCGATGCGGCGGGTCGGGTGGGTGTTCTCGGCCGCTGGCGGTGCAATCTTGCAGCGCCGATCGGCGGCCGGGCGCAGCCGGTGCGGCCGGCCCAGACGGCTCCCTCGCGCTCCCAGCGCTTGTTGACGGCGCGGGCGAGGTTGGAGTGGAAGTTCTG
>CAZHCG010000081.1:0-21925 GCA_964530995.1 uncultured Myxococcales bacterium | reverse complement strand
AAGGATAGGTGAGGGTCACCGATTCGATCAGATCTTCGCTTTGCGCCCCCCGGCAAGGCTCGCTTGCGGGAGCCACCATCGTGAACGTCCCCGCCGGCACCGCCACCCACTCCAGCGGAACGAACGGGTGCGTCTCCGTCTCCGAGTCCGTATCGGAATCCCCGTCGGAGTCCGCGTCGCCGTCCCCGTCCGCGTCCCCGTCCGGCCCGCCGTCCAGACCGGTATCCGGCGCGCCCCCGGTCCCGCCGCCGCACGACGAGATCACGCCAGCCAGCCAGAGCAGAGCCGCCGCGTGCACGCAGAGCTTCATCGTGAGTCACCCCGCAAAAAAACCGAGACGATGATACCCCGCGCAGGCGACGCCCGCCAGGCCCCCTGGAAACCCAAGGGACCGCCGTCAGCCGGGCTGCGTAAAGCGAACGCGCAGGCGGTCCTCGCCGATTCTGGTCACATCGAGCGGCTCTCCGAAGTGGCGGCCCGCGCTGGCGACCAGCTCGGCGGCGAAGTCGAGCATGCCGCGAGAGGAGATGTAGCGCATCTCCAGCAGATCGTCGTCCTTCCACTCGTACTCGAAGCGCGGCGGGTCCGCGCCGGCGATGAACTCGGTGGTCTGGCGGTGCACCTCGTCGAGCTGCAGCAAGAACTCCCGCACCGAGTCGACGCACTCGTAGTACATGCGGTAGAAGCGGGGAGCGAACTCGTCGATCCAGTAGCGGCCGAACTCGCGCGCCAGCTCCGAGCGCTCGATCCCGGCCTGGCGACAGAGCGCCTCGATCGCACCCATCGCGATCTCGTCGGGCACGTCGCGAGTGGCGACGAACATCTCGTCGCCCTCCATCCCGGCCCTCCTCAACGCCCGTCCCCACACCTCGGCTCCCCAGCGCTTGCACGCGATTTCCTCGAGACAGATGACGATCACGCCCTTCATCGCTTCTCCCCGCTGCCGGATGGTTCTGCTTCACGTGGAAAATAACCAATTTGTTGCTTTTTGAAAACGGCCTGGATTGTTTCCCTAATCGTTTTTCTTCGGGCCGTCCGCGGATCCGGAGTGGATGGGTTATACTCGGCGCGAGAAGGGAGAGCCGGCTTGAGCGACTGCGAACGAGAGCAGCACAAGGCACGCGAGCGGGAGAGCCGCCTGCTGGTGGCGACCGGGATGTTCCTGGCCGTCTCGCTGCTGATCTCGCTGGTCGCGATCGTGACGCTCTCGTCGATCGTCTCGCCCGCCGAGCGCAAGCGCGATCGGGCGATGGAGGAGGCGGCCGCGATCGGCAAGGCGGTCGATGTCTACATTCTCAAAGAGTCCGAATGCCCCGAGCTGCAAGACCTCAAGCGCGCTCGCATGATCGCCGACCGGCCGATTCTCGATCCGTGGGGAGCGGAGTACGCCGTGATCTGCGGCGACGACGGCAGCTCGGTGGTGGTCTCTCCCGGCTCGGACCGGGAGATGGGGACGGCGGACGACATCGTTTTCTGAGCGGCTCCGGCTTCTCGGCGGCCGCCTACAGGATCTGCAGATCGTCGGGCAGCACGACCTCGCCGTCGTAGCCGGCGGTCACCTCCGACAGCAGGCGCTTCTCGGAGCAGCCGAACAGCAGCAGGTGGGTCAGCACCAGCAGCCCGGGCTCGGCCCGCGAGGCGATCTCGGCCAGCTGCGGGCCGGAGGTGTGGTGGGTCGCGTGGTAGCGGCGCCACGACGGCGGTCCCGGCCTCCAGCCGGCCTCGCAGTAGACATCGTGAACCAGCACGTCGCAGCCGTCGCAGGCCTCGACCACGGAGTCGACCGGCGCCGTGTCTCCGGAGACGACCACCGAGCGATCCGGCGTATCGAACCGGTATCCCAAGGCGTGCTCCCAGGCACCGTGATCCACCGCGAACGCCGTCACCTTCACGTTTTCGTCCTCGAACACGATTCCCGGCTCGATCTCCTTCACCTCCAGACCGTATCCCCTCGACCGACCGGGGCTCTCGTCCTCGGTCCTGATCTCCAGGTCCTCGCTCCAGGCGGCCTCGAGATGCCTCGCCATCCGCGCGGTTCCCGGAGGGCCGAAGACGCGCAGCGGGCGCGGCCGGCCCACCGCCGCCGGTGTCAGCCAGAGGTCGGGCAGACCCGCGGTGTGATCCGAGTGGAGGTGGGTGAGGAACAGCGTGTCGAGCAGGCGCGGGTCGAGCTGCCTCGCTCCGCGACGCGCGGCCTCGGCGGCGCGGCGGACGATCCCGGGCCCGGCGTCGACGATGTACGGTCGTCCTTGCGCGATCACGGCGGTCGCCGGACCGCTTCGATCCGGGTTCGGCACCGGAGTCCCGCTGCCCAGGATCACGACCTTGGTCCCGCGAGTCCCAACCGGCTCGGCACGGGAAGCGGGCACGGCATCGCCCGGTCGATCGGCCTGCGCTTCGGCGGCGGACCCGGCGGTCTTGCGGCCGGGCTCGCGATCGCCGACGGGCTCGCCCGCTTCTCCCGAGCCGCATCCGCAAGCGAAAAGCGCGGCCGAGAACAGCAGCTTCGAGATGCAGATCCTCACCTTTGTCCATTATTGACCACCTTTCTCGATCTCGCAACCGATGGGCTCTCCACATATTCGAGACAGAGGAGCGTCGCGGAGTTATGATGTTGGTGCGCGCTCACCCGGACCGCGCGGGAAGGACGGAACAGATGCCGTACGCGACAAGCCGAAAAACGCTTTTCGTCGTGGCGCTGGCGGCGACACTGTCCACGGGTTGCCTCGGCGAGATGAAAGACTACTGGGCGAGCCTCGAGCCTGACGCCTCTTTCGGCCAGGTAGACTCGGACTCGGATGCCGATTCCGACAGCGACGCCGACAGCGACGCCGACAGCGACGCCGACAGCGACGCCGACAGCGACAGCGACAGCGACAGCGACAGCGACTCGGATGCGGACACGGACACCGGGACCGCGACAGAGGACGGAGGCTGTATCGACACCGGCGGCGACGCGGACACGGACGCGGACACGGACGCGGACACGGACACGGACGCGGACACCGACACCGACACGGACACGGACGCGGACACGGACACGGACACGGACACCGACGCGGACACGGACACCGACACGGATCTCTGCCCGGACGACATGGTCTACGTGCCGGCCAGCGCGACCTTCGGCGTCGAGGCGTTCTGCATGGACCGCTACGAGGCCTCCCGGGACGACGCCACGGAGTACTCGATGGGCTCGGACACCTCGGTGGCGCGATCGCGGCCCGAGGTGATTCCGTGGTACGTGACCTCTGTGACCCTGTCGGTCCTCGACCAGTTCCAGGGCGCGTGCCAGCAGGCCGGCAAGAGGATCTGCGAGCCGGACGAGTGGTACTTCGGCTGCACGGGAACAGAGCAGACCAACTACGCGTTCGGCGACATCTTCGATCCCGAGATCTGCAACTGCGTCGATACCTGGTGCGACGACTACTGCGACGACAACTCGATCTCCTCCGAGATCTGCTGGACCGGCTCCAACTGCGGTTACCACTGCGGGCCTGTCTGCGAATCGGAGCTTTGCTCCGACTCCAGCTGCCCTACCTACGAGTACTACTGCTCGGACAACGCCAGCTGCTTTCGAGTCACGCCGACGGGATCCTTCTCCGGTTGCACGGGCGAGTTCGGGGCCTTCGACATCAACGGCAACGTCTGGGAGATCGTGCCTTCCACCTCGGATCCGCGCGGGTTCGAGATCCGCGGCGGGGCCTTCAACTGCGCCTCGGCGAGCGCCAGGCTGCTTTGCACCTACAACGCGGGCTGGGAGTCGCTCTACGCCGGATTCCGCTGCTGCAAGGACATCTGAGAGCTGGCATTGTCCGTCCAGTCGCGTATCTTCTGCTCATGGGCGAGAGAGCCTCACGGATCCGGCGCGCCAACACCTGGGTCGAGATCAGCGCCGCGGCGCTGCGCCACAACATCGGTGAGTTCCGTTCGCTGGCCGGACCCGAGAGGCGTCTGGCGGCGATCGTCAAGGCCGACGCCTACGGCCACGGGCTGATCGATGTCTCCCGCGAGGCGCTGCGGGGCGGGGCCGACTGGCTGGGCGTCTTCTGGGCGGGAGAGGGGCTGGCGCTGCGCGAGGCCGGGATCGAGGCGCCGATCCTGGTGCTGGGAGACACTTTTCGTGATCTTTTGCCAGATGCCGTGCGGTCCGGGCTGCGGCTGACGGTTCCGTCATTGGAGGCCGTGCGCCGCATCTGCGGGATCGAGTCCGACGGCACCACGCTCGTTCATCTCAAGCTGGAGACCGGGACCAACAGGCAGGGGCTGCTGCGGAGCGAGCTTCCCGAGGCGGTCAGGCTGCTGAGAAGTCGCGGAGTCGAGATCGAAGGGGTCTACACCCACTTCGCGGACATCGAGGACACCACCGATCACGCCTTTGCCGAGCACCAGCGCCGCCGCTTTTCGCAACTGATCGAGCACCTCGCCGAGCTGGGTCTCGACCCCCCGATCAGGCACACCGCCTGCTCGGCTGCGGCGATTCTGTTTCCGGAGACCTACCTCGACCTGGTCCGGGTCGGGATCGCGCTCTACGGCCTCTGGCCGTCCAAGGAGACCTTCGTCTCGGCCAGTCTGCGCGGGCGCGAGACGGTAGAGCTGCATCCGGTGATGAGCTGGAAGACGCGCGTCGCACAGATCAAGGAGGTGCCCGGCGGAGACTACGTGGGCTACGGGCGGACTTACCGCACCACGCGCGAAACGCGGCTGGCGGTGCTGCCGATCGGATACGCGGACGGCTACGACCGTCGCTTGAGCAACTCCTCCCACGTGCTGGTGCGCGGCGTTCGCGCTCCGGTGCGGGGAAGGGTCTGCATGAACCTGACGATGGTCGACGTCACCGACGTGCCCGGAGCGGTCGCGGGAGACGAGGTCGTGCTGCTCGGCCGGCAGGGCGACGAAAGGATCGCCGCCGAACATCTGGCCGCCCTGGCCGGCACGATCAACTACGAGCTGGTCACCCGCGCGGCGCCCGGCGCTCCGCGCCTTGTTGTCTAGTCGTTTCGGGGTATCTCGAGCGGCGGCAGGAGCAGAGGGCGCTCCTCTCCGTAGAGGAAGGAGTAGACCGCGTAGCTGGCCAGCACGCGCTTGGTGTAGCCGCGCGTCTGCCGGTACGGAATTCTTTCGACGAATTCGTCCAGCGGCTCGCCGCCGCGTTTCTCGATCCAGCTCTCGACCGCACCCTCTCCGGCGTTGTACCCGGCGATCACCAACGCGGGGTTTCCGTCGAACTTCTCCTCGAGGTAGGCCAGGTAACCCGCGCCCAGTCGGAGGTTGACCAGCGGACGGCGCAGCGCGCGCCGGTCGACCCGGATCCCGAGCCGCCGGCCCATGCTCCTGGCCGTGGGCAGGATCAGCTGCATCAGGCCGATCGCGTTGGCCCAGGATTCGATATCGTCGTTGAACCCGCTCTCCTCGCGCATAACCGCGTAGATCAGCGCCTCGTCGACGCCGCTTTCCTTCGCGGCCTTCGCGACCTCCTCCTCGTAGGCGCGCGGGTAGGCCAGCGTCCAGCGGGCCAGATCGTTGCCGGTCGGGTAGCGGTGCCGCCAGTCGCTCTCGCCGATCGACGCCACCTCGCGAGCCTCCACGAAGCTCCCCATCCGGCGAAAGAGCGCGGCGGTCGCCAGGTGGAGATCGGCGGGGGTGCCGGGATCGGCTACAAGTCGCCGCAGCTCTCGCTTTCCTCGCGTGGTGAGACCGAGGCGCATCAGCTCGATCCCGGTCGCCAGGGAGCGATACTGCTCGAGAAGCTCCTCGGGAAAACGGGTGGTCAGTCGTCCGCCGGGTGGAGCCAGGCGGGCGATCAGGGCGGTCGCCCGTACCGGGTCGATCGCGCGCAGCCTGGCGTGGGCCAGGACCATGTAATAGGTCAGGGGGGCCGTCGCGATCACGTGCTCGTAGCGCTTCACGGCGCTTTCGGTGTTGCCCGCGAGCTGCTCGACACGCCCCAGCCAATAGCCGGAGCGCCCCGAGGAGTACCAGCCGTCCTCCACCGGGAACAGCTCGAAATAGCGAGAGAGCGCCTCGCGCGCCGCTGCGAGGTCGTCGTTGCCGATTGCGTCGTGGGCCACGATCCAGAACGCCTCGGCGCGCATGTCTCCCGAGGGGTAGTCGTCGGGAAGCGTGGAAAGAAGCTCCAGGAATTTTTTGCGATCACCGGCGTCCAGGTGACAGCGCGCCGCGCGCAGCCTTGCGTCGTCGGCGTAGGAGTGATCGGGATAATCCCTCTCGACCGCGTTGAAGGCTTCGATTGCGTCGGTTGTCCGGCCGGCCGAAGCGTAGCTTCTGCCAGCGTTGTAGAGGGCGCGGACCCGGACGTAGGGGTCTTCGCACAGCTCGGCGGTCCGGGCGTACGACTCGGCGGCGCGCTCGTGGTCCCGTTGACGCCTGATCATCCTGGCGCGGTCGAGACGCGCCCGGCACTCGAGGCTCCCGCCATCCCGCGCCAGACGGACTACGCGCTTGAAAGCCCGTTCGGCCTCCTCGTTGCGCATGCGACGCATCAGGTCACGGGCGTCGTCGTAGGCTCGATGCGCGGCAGGGCGCTCGTGCTGGTTCTTCCTGTACGGCTCGCCCAGGGCCTCGCGCAGTTTTTTTTCGCAGTCTGTGGAGATCCTCGCCCAGGGTCCCGAGGAACGCTGAGCCAGCAGCCGTTCGATTCGCGCAAGAGCGACGCGGGCCAGACGCTCGTCCACCTCTTCTCCGTCGGTCGCCAGGGTCGTCTCGCAGGAAACGAGCTTGCTGATCACCTCGCAGTTGCCCTCTCCCTCGGGCCAGCGTTCCAGGTGCTCCCTGTAAGCGGCGGCGGCCTCCTCCCAGCGCTCGAGTGCCGCGAGTGCGTCGGCGGCGATGATCGATGCTGCTTCTGCTTCCAGAGATTCCGGGGAGACCGAGCGCGCCAACCGGATCGCCACCTCGTATTTTTTCAGGTTCAGCGCGGCCAGCGCCGCAGTTTCCAAAGCGGTGTCGGCAACAAGGGGCAGACGCTCGGCCAGCCCTGGCAGCTCGGACAGAGCGCGCTCGTCGTTTCCGAGACGTTGGGACAGGTATGCCGCGAGGAACAGGACGCGCGGAGTCATGATTGGGTCGTATTTCCTGCTCGCGATCTCGTCGAAGAGCTCGACGGCGTCTTCCAGGCGATCCTCGGCCAACGCTGCGGCCGCTTCCCCTTCCAGGATGCCTGCGAAGTAGGGGCCCATCGAGTCGATGTTCAGTAGCTCGGATTTTGGAGGTGAGGCATCGGACGAAACGGGACCGGCAGAGGCGGAATCTTTGCCCCGTGCAGCGATACTGGAGCCGTCGTTTCCCGGCTCAGGCTCTGTCGCGCGTTGCGGGGGAGCCCATCTGCCGCATGCTACCAGCGCGGCAAAAACCAGGGGAATCGTCTTGAAGGGCACAGTCATGGCGCAAGCCTAGCAACCCCCTTTGTGCCGAGCCACCTTTTTTGCCTTTTGCGCGGCCCGCACGTACGAGGACTTCGTCGTCGGGATCGCGCAGCATGGGATCCGCCGGCAGGTTGCCCTCCCCGGCCTGCTTGCAGCCGGGGGCCGTGATGGCGCCTCGCGGTCGATCCCCCTACCGCGCCGGGCGGTTTCCGCCTAACATGGGCCTGCCGTGGATCAGTCTCGCGTCCAGAGCTCGCTGCTGGGGTGGATCATCGCCCTGGCGATCACCGTCTCGGTGCTGCTGCGCCGCGACAAGGACCTGCGCCAGAAGCTGTTCATCCTCCTGGGCGGCAACGTCACGCTCTTCTACTTCTTCACCTTCCTCTACACCTGGCGCGGTGAGCCGTGGTTCGAGCGGATCTCGCTGACCCTGGCGGTGCTGCTTCCGCAAAGCGGCCTGCACTTCTTCCGCGCGCTGGCCGCCTCGTCGCACCAGCGAATCCGCTTCGGCCGGCTGGCGCTGGTGCTGGGAATCGCGTTGATCGCGGTCGTGCTGCATCCCAGCCTGCTGCGCCCCGCGGTCGGTCCGGCCGTGCTGGCCTACGTGGTCGGCTTCACGCTCGTGGCGATCCTGGATTTGAACGTCCAGGCCCGCAGCGCGCCGACCCGCTTCGACGCGGCCCGGATCCGCTACCTGTTCTACGGTGGGCTGGCGACCCTGACCCTGCAGGTCGCCGAGCGGCTGGCCCACGCCTTTAACCTGGACCTCCCGCCGGTCGGACTGGCGATGACCCTTCTCTATCTCTATTTCATTTCTCAGACGATCGTTCGTTACCGCGTCCTCGATCTCTACGAGATGCTGGGCCGGCTGGCCGTGCTGACCCTGATGGGAGCCGCGCTGGCCGGAATCTACACCACCCTGGTGCTCTGGGCCGGACGCGGCTTCGCGATCAACGCCTTCCTCGCCTCGCTGGTGATCCTGTTGCTGTTCGATCCGCTGCGCGATCTGGTCGAGCGCAAGATATCGGATTTCTTCTTCGGCGAGCGCCGCGAGATGGAGAATCGGCTCGTCGACCTGAGGCGGCGCCTGGGACACCTGATCGGGATCGACGCGATGATCGAGGTGCTGATCAGCGGCCTCGAGGAGACGCGCCGCTTCACTCACGCCGCGCTGTACCTGATCGATCCCAACAATCGCGGCTACGATCTGCGATCCAGCTTCGGACCCGAGCCGTCGCTGCAGCGGGTGGAGGCCGTCGCCGTCCGCCGCCAGCTGCTTCCCTTCACCGCGGGCGGGGCGATCTCCGCGGCCCGGCTCGCCGAGGAGCGCCAGCGCCTGTTGCAGTCCGAGCGCAGCGATCGTCTGCTGCTGGCCGACGAGGCGCAGGAGCTTCTCGACGGGATGAACGCCGACGTGCTGCTGCCGGTCGAGGGCGAGCAGCAGATTCTGGGGCTGCTGGCCGTGCGCGACGAGCGGCTCCGTGACGCCTTCTCCCCGGAGGAGGTCACGATGCTGGTCGTCCTCGCCGGACAGGTCGCGATCACGGTCGAGAACTCCCAGCTCTACCAGCAGATGAAGGAGCGCGATCGCCTCGCCGTGCTGGGCCAGATGTCGGCCGGGCTGGCTCACGAGATCCGCAATCCGCTGGGCTCGATCAAGGCGGCGGCCCAGTTCATCGAGGAGGTCTCGCCCGGCCGGGAGGGCGAGGACGAGGAGAGGGACGGCGGAGATCGGGAGCTTCTCGGAGTGATCGTCGAGGAGGTCGATCGGCTCAACCGCGTGGTCAGCGATTTTCTCTCGTACGCGCGGCCCTCCTCCGGGGATCCGCGGCGCCAGGATGTCAACGAAGTGCTGCGGCGCACTTTGCAGGTCTTCGAGACCGGGCGCGCCAAGCGGGTCGACCTGGTGGTCGAGCTGGCCGAGGACCTGGCGCCGGTGATGGTCGACAGCGAGCACCTGCACCAGGTCTTTCTCAACCTGCTGATCAACGGAGACCAGGCCACCGAGGAGAGCGAGCGGCCCCGCCTCTCCGTCTCGACCAGGATGCACTCGGTGCGGCGCGGGCGCGAGACCGGAGGCGAGCGCGACAGGAGCCGTTTCGTCGAGGTCAGGTTCGCGGACAACGGACCGGGAATTCGACCGGAGATCCTGCAGAACATCTTCATTCCGTTCTTCACCACTAAATCAAAGGGCTCGGGGCTGGGCCTCTCGGTCTGCCAGCGGATCGTGCGGGACGCCGGCGGCGAGATAGAGGTCCGCAGCCAGATGGGCCAGGGCAGCATCTTCACCGTCGTCCTGCCCGCGATCGAGGAGCGGAAGGAACCGGCTCGGGACGAATCCGAGTCGTGAAACGACGCCGCTCGGGTTAGAATCGAGATGATGGAGGGTGAAAAGGACAGGTCGATGAGGGGTGGAATCATCGCGGCCGTCGCTTTGGCGTTGCTGCTTTTCGCCGCCTGGGGATGCGGCGGCGAGGGCGACGACGCCGGACCGGACGCATCGACCGGCGCGGACGCCGACTCCGACACTGACGCCGACGCGGACTCGGACACCGATGCCGACTCGGGCACGGATGCCGATTCGGACTCGGACACCGACTCGGACACCGACACGGACGCCGATACCGACTCGGATACCGATTCGGACTCGGACACCGACTCGGATGCGGATACCGGCGCCGCGCTGCGCGGGCGCGCGCTGGGGCTGCTCTACGAGAGCGACACCGCCGAGCCGAGCGAGACGCCGCTCAACGGCGTGCGCGTCTTTCGCTACTCGGAGTTCGGCTGGCCCGAGGGCGAGCCGGAGACGGAGACCGCCGCCGACGGCGAGCAGGACGGCGTCTACCAGCTGTCCGAGCTGCCCACCGACTCGATCAGCCACATCGTCGCCGACGGAGACGAGACCTGCTACGGGGCGGTGACCTCGACCGTGCTGCCGCCCGGGCTCTCCGAGCGCGATCTGGAGCTGGTCGAGCGCCAGCACCTGGAGGCGATCGCGGCCGACGGCGGCGTCTCGATCGAGCCGCAGACCGGGATCGTGATCCTGACCGCGCGGCCGGACGCCCCGGTCGAGGTCCAGCGCTGGGGACCGATCGGGGACGCGGTCGATCTGGGCGGCGGCCGGAGCGTAACCTTCAACATTCCCGAAGAGCACAACGGACGCGGCTTCGTCGAGGTGGCGCTCGGCGCCGAGGATCCGCCGCCGCCCACGGCTCACGACTGCGACACGCTGGGGCGGCCGGGAGCCTGGGACGACTCGCGACCGGTTCTGGTGATCGACGACCACGTCAGCGCCGCGGCGGTGCACTGCGTTCCCAACCTGGCGATCGCCGAGATTCATCCCCAGCCGGCGGCCGACCTGAACGGCGATCTGGCGATCGACGACGGAGACGAGCTGGTGGAGCTGGTCAACACGACCGAGCAGATTCTACAGCTGGACGGCTGGGTGCTGGAGGACGGACAGGGCTCGCTGCTGCACGAGTTCGACCAGTGGCTGTTCCTCGCTCCCGGGGCCGCGGTGGTCGTCTTCGGCGGGGGAGGGATCGCGCCGGCCGACGTCGGTCAGTCCTGCGCGACGACGGCCAGCGAAGGCTCTCTGAGTCTCGGCGACGCGACGGGGTCGATCGTGGTCAAGGACGGTGAAGGCCGTGTGGTGGACAGCGCGGGCTACGACGCTGGCTCGCTGGCCGCCGGCGCATCGCTGGCGCGGCCGAGCTGCTTCGACGTCGAGCTCGTCTCCCATTGCGAGGCCAGCTCGCTGTTGCCCTGCGCCGAGCTGTCGCCGGGCCGCGACGTCGACCTGGAGGACTACGCCGCCTGCGAGCCGCTGGTGGTGGACCTCTCGGGCACTGTCGTGGAGCTGACGCTCGAGCAGCCCGACGGCGGCCCTCCGGCGATAGAGAACGCGACCGTGGAGGTTTACGGGCATCCCGAGATCGACCCGGTCGTGACCGGTCCGGACGGCGCTTTCGAGTTCTCGGACGTTTTGCACCACGAGGTGCTCTACGTGCTCGCGACCCCGCCCGACTCGGACCACTGGGGGGAGATCAAGACGGTGCGGCTGGAGCTGAGCGACGTGCAGATCGAGCTCCAGCTGCTGCCCGATTCGCTGGTGCAGTCGATTCTCGCCCCGGTGACCGAGATCGATCCGGCCTCGGGGATGCTCTTCGTCAACGCGGTGGAAGGCGCCGAGGTCGCGTTGCAGGGCGCCCCGGGAGCCGAGGCGCTCGTGCTCGACGGAACGACCGCGACGCAGGGCAACATCGTGCCGCCCGGCGAGGAGCTGGTCATGTTCGTCAACGTGCCGCCCGGCGACGGGATCACGGCCAGCGTGACGCCCCCGGCTCCGCTGACCTGCGAGCTTCCCGGGCAGGATTCGAACGAGTTCGAGCCGGCGCTGGTGCTGGCCGGGCACCGCGGCGAGCTGAACTACGAGTGCCAGTAGACGGCTCGCGCTCGAGCGCGGTGCTCAGCGCGCGCAGCGGAAACCGAGAAACGTGTCGCTGAAGGAGGGCAGCGCCCCGCTACGGGCCGAGGCGCGCATGTAGTAGTCGTGATCCCTGTAGCTGCCTCCCCGGGTCACGCGCGAGGTGCCGGCGGGATCGAGCCAGGCCGATCCGTCGCTCGGAGCTCCGGAGTAGTTGGAGTGGTACCAGTCCAGGTTCCACTCCCAGACGTTTCCCGCCATGTCGCAGACGTCCTGGGGCGTGTTGCCCTCAACTATCGAGCAGACCGACCAGCTGCGGTCCATCCCGCAGCCGTCGCCACCTTCGCTCATCACGACGTTGTCGCAGCTCGGCTCCGGCGAGTCTCCCCAGGGGTAGTCGCCGGCCTGGCTCGCGCCGCGGGCGGCGAACTCCCACTGCGCCTCGCTCGGCAGGTCTCCGCCCGCCCACTGGCAGAAAGCGCGGGCCTGGTCCCAGTCCACGCAGTTGACCGGGTAGTACTCGCGCCCGGTCTCGTTCCAGTTGCAGCCCTCGGCGGTGCCCGGAGCCGTGGCGCAGCCGCCCAGATCCAGGCAGCGCTGGTAGTCCAAGACCGTCACCTCGCTGCGCCCGATTTCGAACGAGTCCAGCGTCACGCCGTGCACCGGCGTTTCCTCGGTTCCTCCGTCGGTGCCGCCCATCTGGAACATTCCTCCGGTGATCGGCACCCAGTCCACCCAGGCGCACTCGCCGGCGCTGCATCCGTATCCGCAGCTGACGCACTGGGCATATCCGTCACCGTCGAGATTGCAGATCTGGTCGAAATCGCAGTCGTCGACGACGGTCCACTCGCCGGGCTGCTCCGCTCCGGTGCAATCGCTGGAGGTTCCGGAGCAGATCCGATCCACCGGGCGCTCGCGGGCGTCGGCGCCGCACTCGTCGGCGCTGCATCCCTGCTCGATCCAGCTGTCGCAGACGTGATCCGTGCCCAGCAGCAGACCGTCCTCGCAGCACGGCCCCGAGATGCACTCCTGGGCATTGGTGTCGGTGTCGGGATCGAGGTTGCAGCAGACGTCGTCGCCCGGGCATTCGTAGATCGGCTCCACCTCACCGCCGGAAAGCGTGCACAGCGTCTCGCTGATGCAGTCGTAGGGGCAGGCCAGGGAGTCGGTGTCGGTGTCGGTGTCGGTGTCGCCGTCGGCGTCCGTGTCGGTATCGGTGTCCGCATCCGAATCGGCGTCGCTGTCGGTGTCCGCGTCGCTGTCGGTGTCCGCGTCGCCGCCCACCTCGCAGCAGACGTCGGTGTCGGGGCAGCTGTACTCTTCGTGGATCTCCCCGCCGAGGTAGTCGCAAGAAGAGGAGGACAGGCAGTTGTAAGGGCACTCCTCCTGGCCGCTGTCGCTGTCGCTGTCGGCGTCGGCGTCGGCGTCGGCGTCGGCGTCGGCGTCGCTGTCGGCGTCGCTGTCGGCGTCGCTGTCGCTGTCGCTGTCGCTGTCGGAATCGGAGGTTCCGTCGTCGTCGCTTTCCACGCTGGCTGTGGCGCAGGCGGCGGCCAGGGCCGACAGCAGCGCGATGATCGCAAGGCGTCGGTCAAGCATCGCTTCCTCCCCACAGGAGGGACAAGAGCAAGGTGAACGGCCCGCCGCCCGCTCGCGCCTCGAGACCGGGTGTGCGGCAGCCGCAGGACTTGGATCCGCCGCCGGATCCGCTCTTTTCGATCTCGTCGTCGCTCGAGGTGGATGTGTCGGTGTCCACGTCCTGGTCGCTGTCGGCATCGGCGTCGGCATCGGCGTCGCTGTCGGCGTCGGCATCGGCGTCGCTGCCGCTGTCGGTGTCGACCGCGTCGGGTGTAATCAGCAGCGTGTGCTCGCCCGGGTCGTCGCCGCCCTCCACGACGATGTAGACCGTGCCGTCCTCCTCGGCGGTCAGCTCGATCTCCTCGTCTCCGCCCGCCCCCGCGTCGTCGGCCCAGGCCAGACAGTCCTCTCCGTCGGCACAGGCGGAGAGCACGGCCAGCGCTCCGTCGACGCCGGCGCCCGGCTCGAGGGTGATCGTCACGCTCTGTCCCGCCTGCATCTCCAGCTCGTAGACGACGTCGCCCTGGCCGAGCTCCAGCAACCCGGCGTCCATCTCGCCGCAGCCATTTCCGTAGCTCGTGACGTGGCTGGGGCGACCGACCGTGGTGGTGGTGTGCTCGTACGGAATGCCGTCCACCTCGACCGGGGTGCCGCAGGAACCCTCCTCGATTCCGGCGCAGACGCCCATGTTGCACGTGTCGTCATAGGTCCATTCGACCTCGTCGTCGCACTCGGTGCCGGGCGGCTCGTAGATCGGGTAGCAGCCTCCCTCCCCGTCGCAGACCGAGGACGCCTCGCACTCGGCCGGGTTGCACAGGTACGAGCTCCCGGCGCAGGTGCCCGCTCCGTCGCAGACATCGTCGTAGGTGCAGGCGTCCCCGTCGTCGCACTCGGTGCCCTGTTCCAGGTCGGTCATCGTGCAATCGAGGGTGTCGGGATCGCACATGTTCTTGGTGCACTCGGTGTCGTTGGAGTGATCGCAGGCCACCGCGGTGGCCGGATCGTACTGGCAGGTGTAGCGCGGGCCGTAGAGCCCCTCGGTGTCGCAGAACTGATCTCCCAGGCAGGGATCGTCGTCGGTGCAGACCGAGTCGTCCACGCACTCGTAAGTGGTCCCGATCACGTACACTTCGTAAACGTCCATCGACAGCGATGGCTCCGTGCCGAGGAACAGCTCGACCGAGTCGGGGCTGGGGTACATCTCGAGCTGCGCGGTCCAGCGGCCGTACTCCGCCTGCTGGTAGTCGGTGGTGGGGTCGCCGCTCGCGGTGAACCACTCGTCGACGAACGAGAAGCCCTGAGTCGACTGGGACGGCAGCGGAACGACGCTGGAGAACAGGCTCGGGTTGCCGGGCAAAGTGGCCTCGAACTCGTAGACGAAAGAGAACCAGAAGCGCTGCATCTGGTCGGAGTTGACCTCGTGGGGAATCTCGATGTGCCACTGGGCCGGGTAGGTGAAGGCCACCCGTCCCGCGTCGTAGTCCCAGGACGGCGGAGTGCCGACCGCCAGATTCCAGTCGGGCTCCGTGATCGCATTCTCAGGGTTCTGCGGGTCGTCGAAGACCCAACCCAGCTTGACCTGCGCGTCCGACTCCCAGCTCGGAGGAGCGGGAGGACCGATCACCAGCGCCGGTGTCTCACCGCAGACCAGTGAGATCAGGAGAATCGAGAACAACGAAACGATTATCTTCACACGCACCAAAGCACCTCCAGCGGTCCGGCGAGCCGCGCCCTTGTCATTATACTACGAAAACGTCTCCCACGTGAACAATGACGAGCGCGGTTTCTCCGGAAGATGTCGACACCGCCCGCCGGCGCGAGTATAGGATCCGCGTGATGGGAAGCGAGCTGTACCTCGGCCTCGACGTGGGATCCGTCTCGACCAACCTGGCGCTGGTCGACGGGGCCGGAGGGGTGGTCGCCGCCGACTACCGCTACACCCGCGGCGATCCGATCGGGGCCACGCGCGCCGTGTTGAAAAGAGCGCTCGGCGATCGCGACGCCGCGATCGCCGGGGTCGGAGTCACCGGCTCGGGCCGCAACCTGATCGGGTCGGTGGTAGGCGCCGACGTGCGTCGGACCGAGATCATCGCTCATTTCCGCGGCGCGATCTCGCGCTATCCAGGTTGTCGCACGATCTTGGAGATCGGCGGTCAGGACTCCAAGATCATCTGCATCCGCGACGGGATGGTGGCCGATTTCAACATGAACTCGATCTGCGCGGCCGGCACCGGCGCCTTTCTCGACTCGCAGGCCCGCCGTCTCGATATCGCGGTCGAGGAGGTCGGCGCGATCGCCCTTTCCGCCTCCAGGGCCGCCCCGATATCGGGCCGCTGCACGGTCTTCGCCGAGTCGGACATGATCCACCGCCAGCAGCAGGGCTTCGGCCAGGCCGAGATCCTGGCGGGCCTGTGCCGCTCGCTGGCCAAGAACTACCTCAACAACTGCGCCAAGGGGAAGCCGATCCGCGAGCAGGTGCTGTTCCAGGGCGGTGTCTCGAACAACCGCGGGATCGTGCGCGCCTTCGAGGAGGAGCTCGGCCTGCCGGTGATCGTGCCCGAGCACAACGACGTGATGGGCGCGCTGGGCATGGCCGCCTTCGCGCGGGAGATCGGAGGCGAAACGAGGTTCAAGGGACTGGAGACGATCTCCTCGGCGGTCCACGATACCTCGAGCTTCACCTGCGAGCACTGCGAGAGCCGCTGCGAGATCGTGCGCGTAACCGAGAACGGCGAGCCGATCGCCTACTGGGGGGGCGCCTGCGACCGCTGGACGCGCCGATAATTTGCCGCCCGGGCTCGGCGGCGGTTTAATCCAAACATGGCCGCAGCGCCGCCAATCGATCGCCGCGATCCGTGCAGCCCGTTGCTCCTGCTCGGCGAGGCGCTGGGTCGCGCCCGCCTGGAGCGCAGCAGCGGGTGGATAGACGTCGGGGATCGCGATCGGGTCCACCGCATCCGGGTGGTCGAAGGAGCGATCGCCCAGGTCCGCCTGGCGCGGAACGACGGTCTGCGTCCGGCCGACGGCGCGCTTCGGCAACATGCCGCGCGGTTGTTTTCGCTGCCGCGGCCCTATCCCGTCTGGCGGCCGGAGGCGCAAGGCGCTGTCGCCTCCGGCGCGATAGATCCGGCCGCGGTGGTGCTGGCCGGCGTCAGCTCGCGCAGCGAGCTGTTCGATCCCCGCGCCCTCGCCGAGCGGATTCCGGTCGAGACGCTCGTCGTGCCCCGGGAGGTTCTCGGCTCGGCCCGCCGCTTTATGCCGCTCTCCCGCGCCGACGTCGCCTTTCTCGCCAGCCTGGAGCGCCCCACTCCGATTCCGATGATCCTGTGGAAACGAGGCCTCGATCCGCGGCGGGCGGGCGCGTTGCTCGTCGCGCTGAACCTGCTGGGCCTGTGGCGGGACGAGTGGGAGATCGGCCTTCTGCCCAGGCTCTCGGCGGCGGTCAGGGTGCTGCGAGCCCGGCGCCGGGGCGCCTCCGACGCCGAGCTGCTGGGCGTCTCCTCCGACGAGCCTCCCCAGGCCGCCGATCGCGCTTTTCGCCGTCTGTCGCTCGAGCTGCATCCCGACCGCGCGGCGAGGCTTCCCGATCGCGAGCGCACGATGGCCGCCGAGGCGTTTCGCTGCGTGTCGGCCGCCTACCACCGCCAGCGACGCTCCCGGCGCGCGCGTCCGGTGCGCTTTGGCGCGGCGACTTCCGTGGCGCAGGTGACTCTCGAGCGCCGTCCCGCGCCCGATCGCTGGCCCGAGCTGCTGGCCGAGGCGCGAAGGCTGGCCGCGCTGGGAGAGCTTTGCCGGGCGAGGACCTTCGCGCTCAAGGCGCTGGCGCTCTCTCCGCCCGAAGAAGCGAGGCTGGAGCTGACCGCGATAGTCTCCGCGGCGGCATAGACCACCAACCACGGCAAAGCGGCCTCAGGACCACTTGACCTTGGCCACCTCGGGGAGGCGGGCCAGGCGGCCGATCAGCTCTCCGTCGTCGTGCTCGCGCTGGCACTCACGCTCAACCTCGGCTCTCCGCTCCTCGCCGACGGTGACGGTCAGCGTGCGGTAGACCACGTCGTCCATCACTCGCTCCCGGGGGCGCTCCTCCCGATCGTCGCCCTGAGACGTTTGGCGTTGTCGGCTGCGTCGCGGTTGGCGAATCGAAAAACCCGCGGAGGGCGACCGCACTCCTACCGAAACAGCTCCTTCAAATAGCTCGCCGCGGGGCGGACGTGGATGCCGTCTTTGGTGAGCGAGCGCTTCGCCGTTCCGACGAGCTGCGTCGAACGAACGCCGAGCCGTTCGTGGAAGTAGCGCAGCGACGGGGTCACCTGCGTGTCGCTCGCCTTCACCTCCAGAAGCTCCCGCAAAGCGCCCTCCTCGCACAGGCAGAAGTCCACCTCCTTGCCCTCCTTGGTGCGCAGGTAGTGGAGCGTGTGGCGCTTCCCGGTCTCGTCGGTGCGCGCGCAGGCGTCCTTGAGCAAGCTCACGGCCACGGCGTTTTCCAGCCGCGCGCCGTCGTCGCCGCGCACCATGCCGGTGTCGTAGAAGTAGAGCTTGGGGCTCTTCAGAACCGCCCGCGCGACGTTGCGCGAGTGCGGGGTGACGCGAAAGACGATGAACAGCGCCTCGAGGATCTCCACGTAGGTCTTCGCGGTCGGGGGTGAGACTCCCAGGTCCCGAGCGAGGGAGTTGTACGAGAGCAACGATCCGGTGCGCCGCTGCAGGATCTGGAGCAACAGCTCCATCTTGCGGATCTCCGAGACGCGCCCCAGATCGAGCACGTCGGTGCGGATCAGCGAGTCCTGGTATTGCAGCCGCCAACGATCGGCGTCCACCGGGTTCTGCGCCAGCAGCGGCTCGGAAAATCCCCCCCGCTCGACGAGCCGATCCAGATCCCCCTCGAGTTCGCTGCCGCCGAGCTCGGCCAGCGAAAACGGCAAGAGCCGATGTCGAAAGTACCGCCCGGTGAGCGCGTCGCCGGACTGTCGAAACGTGTCGAGCCGCGCGCTGCCGGTCACGAGAATGTGCATGCCGGCGGGTCGGGTGTCGTAGACCCCCTTGAGATAACGCTTCCAGCCGGCCATCTTGTGGACCTCGTCGAGCACGAGCAGATCCGTGTCCTCGTACCAGCTGCGATGCTCGATAACTTCGCGATCGTCGAAATCATCGTAGTTCAGATAGGCGGGACGCTCGTATTGCCTGGCGATCCGTTTGGCCAGCCAGGTCTTGCCAACCTGCCGCGGCCCGGTGATGAGCACCATCTTCTTCGCGAGATCGGTACGGATGCGCGCTTCCAGGCTCCGTCTCATTCTCCCATAATAAAACAAATTTTACTCTGGTCAAGACCAAAACAAAAACAGCTTTCGAACAGCCAATCAACCCCGCGTCCTGCGCCCGTCGCCCGTGATCGGGATCCGCGGGCCCAGGTGATGCGGCGGGGCGCCTACGACCTGCGCAAAAAGAATCGCTCGGACTCCCCCATGTGGGGGACGACGCCGGGGAACGAGCCTGGAACACTCCGAGCGAAATGCGCTGCAAAAGCGCTCATATCGGAGCAGGGCCTCAAATCCGGGTGTCAAACACACTGAAACTGTGGACCACGTCGTCCATCACTCGCTCCAGGCGGTGCAGCCCGCGGTCCGCACCCTCGAGCGCGAAGCCGTCCGCCGGCACAGCCCCGAGCGGTGGCGGGCCGGGACGGGTCGCCGCGATTCCCTGTTGCAAAATTCGCCTTCAAGTCTATAATTAAATCCCGGCATGTCCTTTATTGACCAGATCGATCGCTCGGTGGAGAAGGCGCAGGAGCGGCTCTCCGGTCACGCGCTGCCGTCCTCGCGTCGCCCGCGGGCGGACCGGGGGCGCTCCCGGCTGGCGGCGCCGGTGCTCGCGATCGTGGAAGAAGAACTGAGCGGTCAGGAGCGCCCGCCCATGGCCTCGCTTCTCGAGCGGATCGAGCGCCGCTGTGTCGCGATCGGCGAGAAGGCGCCGTCCCGGGCCACGCTCTACACGCTGATGGCAAGCTGCCCGACCGCGAGCTTGCCGCTCGCCGAGCTGCCCGCAGCGGTCCGCTCGGCGCTGTACAACCTGACCGGGGACATCCGCGTTCCGGCCCACCAGGTGGCGCTCTACTGCTTCAACCACGGGGACACGACCGCCATCAGCTTCGCCGCCGGGCTACCCTGGCTCGCGGTCCGCCAAGCGCTCGGCTCCCCGCAGCTTCGCCCCAGGAGTCGCGGGCTGCTGCGGGCGGTCGCCTCGGTGCGGGGGATCGCCCGATGAAGCCGCGGGACCCCGTCGAGATCATCCCGGCGCCGGTGGGCCGCGCGGTCGACGACCAGCGGGGCTGGTTCGTCATCGGCGGGCAGGCGGTCCGCTGCTTCTGCCCCTACCGGCCCAGCCTCGACGTGGACCTGGGGGTGCTGGAGGCCACCGACCTGGACGGGCTGCTGGCCCACCTGGAGCGCAGCGGCAGCCTGGAGCTGCTCGAACGCAGCGAAGGCACGGCCCACGCGCGCTTCGAGGGGATCAAGACATCGATCTTCGTGCTGAAGCCGCTCGCCCCTTTCGTCGACGGGCGCCGCCTCGGAGTCACCGGCGTTTTGGCCACCAAGCTCCACGCGATCCTCGATCGGGGTGCCCGGCGCGACTTCTTCGATCTGTACGTCACCCTCCAGTGCCACGACCTCGGGATCGCCGAGTGCCTGAGCGCGATCGAGCAGCTCTTCCCGGACCGGCTGAGCGACGGCCTCTTGCTGCGCGCGCTCACGTTTTTCGACGACGCGGACCGGGAGGCGCCGCTCCCCGGCGAGGGCCCCGCCGACTGGAACACGGTCCAGCAGTTCTTCCTGACCCGAGTGGGCCAGCTGCTCGTCCCCCCGACGCAGCCGCTGAAGATCCAACAGCAGGTGGTGCTGCCGGAGGCTCCCGCTCCTCACGAAAACGGCGGGTAGACACAGCGGACGCGACGCGCACGGCCACGGCGCGGGCGATCGCCTCCCGGGCGCGGTCCTGGGCGCGCTTGGCTCAGGCGCGGCGATCTGTCACGAGCCGCCCGCAAATCCGGGTGTCAAACACACTGAAACTGGGTGGTGTCAAACACACTGAAACTGTGCGGTGGTGTATGATCTGTTGATTGGAAAATTCCTCTCTGGCGGTTTTCAGGATCTCTTCGCGATCGGTCGCGGCCTCAGGACCACTTGACCTTGGCCACCTCGGGGAGGCGGGCCAGGCGGCCGATCAGCTCTCCGTCGTCGTGCTCGCGCTTGGCCCTGACCGCGAACAGCAACCGGGCCAGCCGCTCGCGGTTGTCTATCCGGTAGCCCGTCTGCAAGAGGCGGATTCCCGCTTCGCGCAGCTCGCGCTGGCACTCACGCTCAACCTCGGCTCTCCGCTCCTCGCCGACGGTGACGGTCAGCGTGCGGTAGACCACGTCGTCCATCGCCCGCTCCAGGCGGTGCAGCACGGTCAGCACCAGCAGCGCCAGCCCGGTCGCGACGACCGCCAGCACGTAGGAGCCGAGGCCGACCGCCACGCCGCTGGCGGCCACGAACCAGATGCTGGCCGCGGTGGTCAGGCCGCGCACCAGGTTCTCGCGGATGCGCAGGATCGCGCCGGCTCCCAGAAAGCCGATCCCGGTCACGATTCCGGCGCCCATCCGCGCCGGGTCGAGGTTGACCTCGAAGCCGGCCCCGGTCTCGAGCCCGCTGAGCACGCCCGCGCGGCTGACCACGATCAGCAAACACGAGGCCAGGCAGACCAGAGCGTTGGTGCGCAGGCCGGCCGGGCGGCCGTGCACCTCGCGCTCCAGGCCGATCAGGGCGCCGAGCAGGGCGGCGACCCCCAGCTTGGCCAGCGGCTCAATCTCTATCTCTATGAACTCCACCAGCCCCTCCGTCCCAGCTGTATACCAGCGGCGGGCTCCGATGTTAACTTTTGACGAAGATAGAGCACTTTGCACTTTGGGGAAATCGTTTCGGGCCGGCGGTCGGGTGGCCGGCGGTCGATCGCGATACCCCGCTTCCAAGCTGGTGAGCCGGCCTTTTCGGGGAAAAACCTCACAGCGCGGATGGCTCTGATCTGAGCAATCAGACGGGTGAACGGTTACTGTGCTTTTTTTTCATCTTCGGTGTACATTGAGGACTCGCGCACACGCCCATGAAGCTCGTTTTCGTCAACATCATGCAGGAGCTCCAGCGCTTCGACTCCTCGGCGTAAGGTAGGCCTGCGGGCACGCAGCCCGGCCTTCGCGGCGACGACGTGCTCGCCGCCAGCGGCTGCCTGTCCTGAAGCCACCCGATCCTCCGGAGCACGGTCGAAGGGCTTGACTTTCTTCCCCAAAAGATAGAATAACGGCGCTCACCGAACAGAAAAGGAGGTCTGGTGATGAGCGATTTATTTCGAGCGGGTGTGATGTGTGCGTTCATAGGAGCTTTTGCGGCGCTCGCGGCTGGGTGCGGGGGCGAATCGAACGACGATTCCGACTCGGGCACCGACGGGGACACGGACACGGACACCGACACCGACACCGACACCGACACCGACACCGACACCGACACCG
>CAZHCG010000080.1:0-21985 GCA_964530995.1 uncultured Myxococcales bacterium | reverse complement strand
ACGGGAGCTACCACGGCGCGCCGACCGACGGCAGCGTCTGGGACGAGTACCCGTGTAGCAGTCGGGTTGTTCGCGGTTCATTTTATGGCGGGACGGGAACTTCATTCAGGACTAGAGAAAGATTCTATCTAACGACCACCAGCGGCCAGCCGTACTCGGGCTTCCGCTGCGCGCGGGAGCCGGTCGAGGAGCCGGACGCCGGGCCGGACGGGGGGAGTTGATCTGGTGCGGCGGTCGGTGCGAATCGCTGGCTTCGTCGCCGCGGCGTTGCTGCTCACCGCCTGCGGAGGATCTTCATCCGCCAATGACGACGCTGGACCTGACGCGGGGCCGGACGCCGACGCGGACAGCGACACGGACGCCGACACCGATACCGACGCGGATTCCGACGGCGACAGCGACACCGACGCAGACACCGACGCGGACGGGGACGTGGACACGTCGAGCTGCCCGGAGCAGGACTACCAGGTGGTCGACATCGCGACCGGTCGGTCCCACACCTGCGTCGTGCTGGAGGGCGGCGGGGTGAAGTGCTGGGGCTCCAACCAGTTCGGCAAGCTGGGCTACCCGCTGGAGGAGTACTACGAAGGTTTGTGCAGCGGGCCCACGCCCGACACCTGCCCGCTGGTCGATGTCGGTGGCCCCGTCGTGCAGGTGACCGCTGCAGCCTACAGCACCTGTGCGCTGCTGGAAAGCGGCGGGGTGAAATGCTGGGGATACGACTTGTCTGCGGGAATGGGCATCTGCGGTGGAATTCTTGGCTACGACACCGTGCCCAACAGTGGGACAATCGATGACCCTTCCACGATGGGTGTTTGCGACATCGGTCAGACGGTGGTCTCCATCTCTTCGAACGCCGAGCACACCTCCGCGATCACGGAGGACGAGGCAGTGGTCACCTGGGGCTGCTGCTGCAAGCCCCCGTGCATGCCCGGCGCCGAATCGCTGGGCGTCATGGAATTCGGCGAGCCGGTTATTCAGACCGCCGCCGGATACATCCACCACTGCGCGCTGCTGGAAAACGGCGACGTCTACTGCTGGGGCTACAACGACGTGGGCCAGCTCGGGTACGGCCACACCGACTTCGTGGCGGCCGCCCAGGTGCCCGACCAGGTCGGGCCGGTGGAGCTGGGCGGTCCGGCGGTGCAGGTGGCGGCGGGGGGCGACCACAGCTGCGCGATCCTCGAGGGCGGCGACGTGGTCTGCTGGGGGTGGGGCCAGTGGGGCCAGCTCGGCTACGGCGACATCCTCGGAGGCGAGGAGTACATCGGCGACGACGAGGTCCCCGCCAGCCTCTGCGAGGTGCCGCTGATGTGAGCGCAGCGGCCGCTTCGATTTGTTGTATGAGGTAAAGACCCGGTCCATCATTCTGTTGATGCCGAAAAGGCCGGCTCACCAGCTTGGAACCGGGGTATCGCGATCGAGCGCCGCAATCCCCCCCGGCCCAAAACGATTTCCCCACAGCGCGGAGTGCTCCCGCCGGCCCGGGCTTGTTGGCCGGGGTGGGACGTGCTACCCACGCGCCATGACCGGCGAGTCGCGAAAAGGCGCGGACGGGGGCGCCGAGGCCTTTGCCGAGCTGGTGCGGATAGTCCATCGCCTGCGCGCTCCGGACGGTTGCCCCTGGGACCGCGAGCAGACTCCGGCCAGCCTCAAGCCGTTCATCGTCGAGGAGGCCTACGAGGTGATCGACGCGATCGACAGCGGCGGTCCCGGCGACTTGCGCGAGGAGCTGGGAGACTTGCTGTTGCAGATCGTGCTGCAGGCCGAGATCGCCGGCGAGGCGGGCGACTTCGATATCGACGCGGTCGCGCGCGGCATCTCGGCCAAGCTGATCCACCGCCACCCGCACGTCTTCGGCGGCGAGCAGCGGGTCGACGGCTCGGGACAGGTGCTGCGCAACTGGGAGCAGATCAAGCGCGCCGAGAAGAAGAATCGCGGGCTGTTCGACGGTCTGCCGTCGTTTCTGCCCGCGCTGCTCAAGGCGAGCCGGATGGGCGAGAAGGCCGGGCGCGTCGGCTTCGACTGGCGGGCCGCCGGCGAGGTGCGGGCCAAGGTAAGCGAGGAGCTGGCCGAGCTGGACGAGGCGGTCGCGGCCGACGATCCGCAAGCGATCGAGCACGAGCTGGGCGATCTGCTGTTCGCCCTGGCGCAGTGGGCCCGGCACCTGGGGCGGAACCCCGAGGAGTCGCTGCGGAGCGGCTGCGATCGCTTCGCGAGGCGCTTCGCCAGGATGGATCGCGATCTGCGCGGGCGCGGCGCGCGGATGGATCGGCTGGGCATCGAGGAGCTGGAGCCGGCCTGGCAGCGGGCCAAGCGCGAGGAGGAGGAGGAGGAGGAATGAGAGGAGCCGGCGGAGAGAGCGACCTCGAAAGCCGGGTGGCCGAGACGCTGGCGGATCTCGGCGTCCCGGGCGAGGCGGCGGACGAGCGGGCCGAGCTGGACCTCGACTCGATGGCGCGGCTGGACCTGCTGGCGACGTTGGAGGAGAGCTTCGGCGTGGAGCTGGCCGAGGACGCGGCGCAGGAGCTGAGGTCGGTTTCGAGGATCGCGGCGGTATTGCGCGAGGCAATGCCGGCCGGCGGGAATCGTTCGGACGGAGAACCGGAGCCTGCCGGGACCGCTCGGCGCAGTTGACGCAGTTGACGCGGTAGTACGTATTTGGTAACCAGGGTTGATCAATTCGTGTGTTTGGTAACGAACTTGTCGGGAGGACGGCACGTGAAGGGTTGTTTTCACTGGGTTGGCGTGGCCATGCTGGCGGTGGTCGCGTCTGGCTGTGCTCCGATCGAGTACTCCGTGGTCGTGGTGGAGGCCTCGCAGGCGATCGCCGAGGCCGAGATCGCCGGGGCGAGATGCACCCAGGAGCAGCTCGATCGGCTTTCGCCGGTGATCGAGAACCAGGCCCCGGATCCGGGATCCGAGCTGGCGTCCTCGGAGGACGTGGACGACGAGTTCGAGGCCGGCATCGGAGAGCCGATGTGCGACGCCCCCTATGAGTACTACTCGGCGCTCGAGTACGTGCACAAGGCGCGCGAGGAGGTCGGCTACTCGGACTACGAGGCCGCGGTCGAGTATGCGCGGGAGGCTCGCAAGATGGCCCGCAAGGCGCGCGACATCTCGCTCCAGCGGGACAGGGAGAGGGGGCGCTGATGTCGACGTCGTCCGCGGCCCAAAGGTTCGTTCCGATCCTGGTTCTCGGCCTGGCGCTGATCGCCGGTTGCGCCGAGACCGCCAAGCTGCGCGGGGGGATCACCACCGCCAAGTCCAAGCTGGAGCAGGTGGAGCGAAACGGCGCCTATGTCTGCGCTCCCAAGGAGCTGGCGCTGGCCAAGGCCCACCTCGGGTTCGCCGAGCTAGAGATCGAGCAGGGGATGGGCAGCCGCGCCCAGGAGCACTACAAGATAGCGATCGAGAACCTGGAGCTGGCCGACGAGAAGTCGCCGGCCGACAAGTGCGCGGGCCCGGCCGTGGTGGTCTCCGAGCCGCTGCCGCCCGAGTGCATCGACGAGGACGGCGACCGGATCTGCGCGGACGTCGACCAGTGTCCCGACGAGGCCGAGGATCTCGACGGATTCGAGGACGAGGACGGCTGCCCCGAGGACCAGGACAGCGACGGCGACGGGCTGATGGACTCCGTCGACCAGTGCGTGCTCGATCCCGAGGATCTCGACGGCTACCTCGACGAGGACGGCTGCCCCGATCCGGACAACGACGCCGACGGAATCGTAGACACCGTCGACGAGTGCATCGACGAGCCCGAGGATCCCGACGGCTACGAGGACGAGGATGGTTGTCCGGACGAGGACAACGATGGCGACGGAATCGCGGATCTGGAGGACGAGTGTCCGTTCGAGAAGGGTGTCGCCGAGGAGAACGGTTGCCCCAAGAAGTACGAGGGCGTGGAGATCACCGAGACCCACATCCGGATCAACCAGAAGATCTACTTCGCGTACAACCGCGCCAAGATAAAGAAGCGGTCGTACCCGATCTTGAAAACGGTGGCCCAGGTGCTGGAGGACAACTCGGAGATCCGGCTCAGCATCGAGGGCCACACCGACAGCAGGGGCGGCGACCGCTACAACAAGAAGCTGAGCAGGCGCCGGGCCAAGGCGGTGATGAAGCACCTGACCAAGAAGGGCGGCATCGATGCGGATCGCCTCGAGTCCAAGGGATGGGGCGAGGAGAAGCCGATCGACACCAACCTGACCGACGAGGGGCGGGCGAACAACCGCAGGGTCGAGTTCGTGCGAACCGACATACCTCCCAAGGGTTAGAAACACGGAACAGAGGCGAGATGACGGGACTGCCGACGAATACAGCGCGTTTTGTGCGGATCGTGGTCTTGGGGGCGATGCTGACGGCCTGGGCCGGATCTTCCCGGGCTCAGGGCGATCCGCAGACGACGGCGATGCAGCTCAACAAGCAGGCGATGGCCATGTACGGCAACCTGCAGTTCCAGCAGGCCCTGCAGACGCTCCAGCAGGCCGAGGCCACCTGCCGGCAGTACGATCTGCGCGGCCCCGCGCTGGCGCGCACCTACCTCAACATGGGCGTCGTGGAGGTGGGCGGCAACCAGAACAACGCGGCCGGGCTCGACCTGTTCAAAAAGGCGATCTGCATCGACCGGGCCGTCCAGCTCGATCCGCTCAGCTCCACTCCCGAGGTGGAGACGCTGTTCAACCTGGCGAGGAACCAGGCCCAGGCGCCCGGGGCCTGCCAGCAGGTGGCGCCGCAGCCGCAGCCGCAGCCGCAGCCGCAGCCGCAGCCGCAGCCGCAGCCGCAGCCTCAACCTCAACCTCAACCTCAACCTCAACCGCAGCCTCAGCCTCAGCCTCAACCGCAGCCGCAGATGCAGCTGATCCGGCACACTCCGGTCACCCAGCAGCAGCGGCTGGTGCCGATTCCGATCTATGTCGAGGTCAATCCCAACGTGTCGGTGGGGCAGGTGGTCCTCTTCTACCGCACGATCGGCGAGAGCGTCTTTCAGCAGATTCAGATGGAGAAGCACTACCAGGGGTACGCGGCGACGATCGGCTGCGACGTGCTGACCACCTTCGATCCGACCGGGATCGAGTACTACGTGGCGGTGCTCGATCCCTCCAACCAATTGCTGGGAACGTCCGGGACCGAGGGCCAGCCGCACCGGGTCTCGATCGTGGACACGCTCACGGTCTCGCCGCCGACGCTGCCCAACCAGTCGTCGCCGGCGCAGTGCGCCCAGGAGGAGTGCCCGCCCTGGAACCCCAACTGCCACGGCGAGTGCAAGCAGTTCGGCGACCTGTGCGACAGCGATTCCGAGTGCTGCGCCGGGATGGTCTGCGTCAACGAGACCTGCACCCAGGAGGGCGAGGAGGGAGGCGGCGGAGGCATCCCCGGCGACTTCGACCCGGTGATGCGCTTCGCGCTGAGCGTGGGCACCGGCGTCGGCCTGGTCTTCGGCGGCGCGGAGAAGCCGTACAACCAGGTCTCCGAGGGCAAGCTGTCGGTGGGCACCGGCTTTGCCTGGAACAAGATGCACTTTCGCGTCAACCCGATGTTCTACCTGCCCGCGGACGACCTCGAGATCGGGCTGACCTTCCGCGGCGACATGACGTTCGATGCCGGCGCGGACGCGCCCAAGTTCGGCCCCTCGGTGCTGGCCAACCTCAGCTACCGGCTGGCCGGAGACAGCCACGAAGGTTTCCAGCTTCTGCTGCTGACCGGCCTGGGCTGGATGAACGCCTACCACCGCGTCGAGTACTCGGACTGCCCGCCGGTCGAGGACGACGAAGGGGATCTCAGCTGCGATCCCGATGTGCTGGACTCCAGCGACGAGTGGGATCCGGGCGAGGGGGTAGAGGCCAGCCACTTCTTTCGCCACGCCGGTCCGTTCGGGATCGAGCTGGGGCTGGACGGGTACTACTGGTTCACCGCCAACGTGGGGCTCAACTTCGGCCTGGTGGCCGACTTGCTGCTGCCGGACATGGCGCTCAACTTCGACCTCAACGCGCTGATGTCCTTCCGCTTCTGAGACGGGACTTTGCGGTGCTTCGACAAGGGTCCAGGCGCGCGTTCTCCTTGACAAAGACGAGGTTTCCGGTTGAATGGTAGCGAAATATCTGGACGAAATCGGGTGGGTGCTCCAGAGGCGATAGCCGCATGGTTCGAGCGTGCGGATCCACCAGCGGTTACCTCGGGTGGAGACGAATGGGAGTTGTGATGTCCAAGGTCCAAAGCTCTGTTCCGGCTCGACTCCTTTTGTCGGCGGTCCTGGTGTCGGCGTTGCTCGTTCCCGCGCTCGCCGCCGCCCAGGGGCCGATCGCCCAGGCTCGCTCCCTGGTCAAGGAGGCGATGGACGCCTACTCCAGCCTGGATCTCGAGACCGCGCAGTCCAAGCTGGACAAGGCGCTGGAGCTGGCGTCCGAGATCGACGAGCCCACGCTGGCGCGCATCTACGTCAGCTACGGAGTCTTGCACATCGGCGGCTTCACCGACAACGCCAAGGGACAGCAGAGCTTCATGATCGCGCTGTGCCTGGACGACAGCATCATGGTCGATCCGCTGCTCTCCACGCCCGAGATCGACATGCTGTTCACGATGGCCAAGAACCAGGTCAACTCCGGCCAGTGCCAGCAGACGCTGAGCACGATCGTGACGCCCCAGGGCGGAGGCGGGCCCGGGCCCGGGCCGGGACCTGGACCTGAACCCGGACCGGGGCCGAGCGCGCAGCAGCTGCCGCAGTGCGGCTCGCACCAGGCGCCGGTCGAGCAGCGCAAGAAGTACGAGCTGCCCGTCTACCTGGATCTCGCCACGCAGATGCACGGCCGGGTCAACCAGCTGGTGCTCAAGTACGCCTTCGACGGCGGCACCAACTACTCGCAGATCCCGTTCCAGCGGGTGGGCCGCGGGTTCGGAGCGCAGATAAGCTGCGACGAGGGACAGATTAGAATTTTCGATCCGTCCAACATCGAGTACTTCATCGAAGGCTACGATCGGATGGGCAACCTGGTCTGCCGTCACGGCGCGCCCGAGGCTCCGCTGAGCGTGGCGATGTCGCCCGACGCCCCGGTGCTGCCCGGGATTCCCGGAATGGCTCCGCCCAAGGAGTGCGCGCCGTGCGCGCCGTGGGACACACAGTGCCTCCAGGGCTCGTTGCCCGGTCTCGACGAGCCGTGCGATCCGGCGACCGGCTGCGCCGAGGGGCTGATCTGCGGCGATGCCGGCCTGTGCGTCTCGGACGCGGGCGGAGGCGCGGGAGAGCAGGTAGGCCCCGAGCATTTCTATTTCAATTTCCCTGGATTTAGTCCTGTTGGGTTTGGCGCCATTGTTGCCGAAATGAATTTTAGCAAGATCGTCTCAGATGAAAATGGTTCTGAAGTCCAGGAGGTAGAAGACCACCCCAAAGGGGCGCTGTGGTCCGGTGTCCCCTATGCATGGCCGTTTCGTATGCAAGCGGGTTACTATGTGATTCCGCGGCTGGCCATAGAAGTAACGGGGCGAATCGATGTGAAGTTCGACACCTTCCACGAGCCGCTCAGCTGCTGGGACGCCAACGGCCAGGACATGGACGAGGTGAAGTCTCACACCTGCACCGGCGATCCCCAAGACCAGGAGGCAGCCAAGGAGAGCGTGGCTTTGACCAGCGATGGTGAACCTGTGGAGCGGGAGGAAATGCTTGTCTCCTGGCTGGTAAACCTGCGCGCGCGCTACGACGTGGTCTCGCAGGGCGGGCTGCGCGTGGGCCTCTTCGGCGGGGTGGGCTACGGCTATTTCAAATACCGCATCGCCTCTGGTGACGAAATTTATTTCCCGATGACTGGATTCATTGATATCGAGGTGGGTGCCAACCTTTTCTACTACTTCTCTGACCACTACGGAATCGGAGCTGAGATACCGGTCGATTTCATAATGGGCGACGGTTTTTCGGTCAATTTTGAACTGGCTTTGTACCCGGTGAGCGTCGGCTTCTGAATGAGCGGGCGCGCGACGATCGTCGGCCTCTTCGCCGAGCGCGTGGCCGAGGCGCCGCGCCGGCCGGCGCTGATGGAGCGCGGCGGCGAGCGCTGGGTCGAGCATAGCTGGAGCGACTGGAACGAGCGCTCCCGGGAGATCGCCGCTGCGCTGATCGAGGCGGGGGTGAAACCGGGCGACAGCGTCGCGATCCACTCCTACTCGCGGCGGCAATGGGTCGAGGCCGACATCGCGATTCTGATGTGCAAGGCGCGCACGGTCACGATCTACCACAACCTGCGAGCCGAGTCGGTGCGCTACATCCTGGACGACTGCGGCGCGCGGATAGTGTTCGCCGAGGGGCCGGTGCAGCTCGAGGCGCTGTTCTCCGCCCGGGGAAACGAGGCAGCCGGCTCGGTGCGGCGCGTGATCCACACCCTCGATCGCCAGGTCCCGCCGGCCAGGCCGGGAGAGCCGCCGCCCGGCGAGCTGGGGATCGAGGACGCGGTCCCGGCCGAGCGGCGCGATCTGCTGGTTTCGCTGGAGGATTTCGTCGCTCGCGGGCGAGAGGCGCTGGAGGAGCACGGCGAGGAGCTGGAGCGCCGCACCGCGGCGGTCGAGCCGAACGACGCGGCCAAGGTCGTCTACACCTCGGGCACCACCGGCGAGCCCAAGGGGGCGATCCTGACGCACCGCAACCTGACCTCGGTGGTGGAGAGGATCGACACCGAGCTCGAGATCCGCTCCGACGACATCTGCCTGCTGTTCCTGCCGCTGGCGCACGTCTACGCGCAGCTGACCTACCACGCGGCTCTGCGCTGCGGGTTCACGCTGGCGTTCGCGCGCTCGATGCTGACCGCGGTCGACGACGCCGGCTCGGTGCGGCCCCACTTCTTCACCACCGTGCCCCGGCTGTTCGAGAAGATCCACGCCGGCGTGCTGGCGCAGGTCGAGCAGGCCTCGCCCTTGCGCCGCGGAATCTTCGGCTGGGCCGAGAAGGTCGGACGCCGCGCCAGCCGGGAGAAGCAGCTCGGGCGGCGGCCTAGCGGTTTGCTGGCCTGGCAGTACTCCCTGGCGGACAAGCTGGTCTTCTCCAAGCTCAAGCAACGGCTGGGGGGCCGGATCCGCTTCGCGGTCTCGGGGGGAGCTCCCCTGCAGCGGCACCTGCTCGAGTTCTTCCACGCCGCGGATCTGCTGATCATCGAGGGCTACGGCATGACCGAGAACGCCTCGCTCAGCCACCGCAACATGCCCACGGGCTACAGGTTCGGCACGGTGGGGACCGCGCTTTCCAACATCGAGGCCTCGATCGCCTCCGACGGCGAGATCCTGATCCGCGGCCCCAACGTGATGGAGGGCTACCTCGGCCGCCCCGAGGAGACCGCCGAGGCGATCGACGCGGAAGGCTGGCTCCACTCCGGCGATATAGGATTCATCGACGAGGACGGCTTTTTGACGATCACGGATCGCAAAAAGGACATCATCATCACCGCGGGCGGAAAGAACATCGCCCCGGCTCCGATCGAGGCCGCGCTGACTCGCGGCCAGCTGATCTCGCAGGCCGTGGTCTTCGGCGACCAGCGCAAGTTCCTGGTCGCGCTGCTGACGCTGGACGCCGAGCGCGCCGAGCGGTGGGCGCGGGACAACGGAGTGGAGGCGCGGGGCGAGGATCTCTGCGAGAGCGAGCGATTGCGCCGGCTCGTCGCGGAAGAGGTGGAGGCCGCCAACGATAAGCTGGACTCGTTCTCCACGGTCAAGCGCTTCGCGGTGCTGCCCCGCGAGTTCTCGATGGATCGCGGCGAGGTCACGCCCAGCCTCAAGCTGCGCCGGCGCGTGATCGGCGAGCGCTACCGCGAGATCGTCGACGGGCTGTACCCCGGCGAGTCCGGTACGTGTTGAAGGAGAGGCGAGCTTGACGGCGAAAAACCGCTTTGGTAATCAATCTTCGCTTTGCGAGGCGCGCGGCGGCGCCTCCGAAAGGAAGGCACGTAGCTCAGTGGAAGAGCACTACCTTGACACGGTAGGGGTCAGCGGTTCAATCCCGCTCGTGCCTACAACTGTTGCCCCCGGTCCGACCGGCATCTCCCCGGACGACGAGCGATGAGCGAGGCGAGCGACCGTTTCGAGCCGGGCACGGTTGGATCGGCGCTGGCCGAGGCCGGCGCGCTGAAGCGCGACACGGTCGGAGCCCGCGTCGACGGGCAGCTGCTCGATCTGTGCACCCAGCTCCCCGAAGGGGCAGAGCCCGAGCCGATCGCGCTCGGCGACGAGGAAGCGCTGCACCTGGTCAGGCACTCCGCGGCGCACGTGATGGCCGACGCGGTGCAGCGCCTCTTTCCCGCTACAAAGGTCACGATCGGGCCGTCGATCGAGAGCGGGTTCTACTACGATTTCGATCGTCCCGAGGGGGGCTTCAGCGACGCCGAGCTGGAGGCGATCGAAAAGGAGATGCGGCGCATCATCTCCGAGGGGCACGACTTCGTGCGCGAACAGGTCGACCGCGAGAAGGCGCGCGAGCTGTTCGCCTCGATCGACGAGAGCTACAAGCTCGAGATCCTGGACGGCATCCCCGCCGGCGAGAAGGTGACGCTCTATCGTCACGGCGACTGGGTCGATCTCTGCGCCGGCCCGCACGTGCCGAACACGAGCTTTCTGAGGGCGGTCAAGCTGCTCTCCAGCGCCGGAGCGTACTGGCGGGGCGACGAGCGCAACAAGATGCTGGCGCGGATCTACGGCACGGCGTTCGCGGATCGCAAGGCGCTCAAGAAGCACTTGCGCGCGCTGGAAGAGGCCAAGAAGCGCGACCACCGCAAGCTGGGCAAGGAGCTGGAGCTGTTCAGCATCGACGACCAGATCGGCGGCGGGCTCGTGCTCTGGCACCCGCGCGGATCGAGAGTGCGGATGCTGATCGAGGATCACTGGCGCAAGGCGCACCTGGCGAACGGCTACGAGATCCTGTTCACGCCGCACATCGGGCGCTCGCACCTCTGGGAGACGTCGGGACACCTGGAGAACTACGCCGAAGCGATGTACGCGCCGATGGAGATCGAGGGCAACCCCTACTACATCAAGCCGATGAACTGCCCGTTCCACATCGGCATCTACCGTTCCACGCTGAGATCCTACCGCGATCTGCCGATGCGCTGGGCCGAGCTGGGAACGGTCTACCGCTTCGAGCGCTCCGGTCAGCTCCACGGCCTGTTGCGGGTGCGCGGCTTCACCCAGGACGACGCGCACCTCTTCATGCGGCCCGAGCAGCTTCCCGGCGAGATCCGAAGCCTGATCCGCTTCACCTTCCGCCTGCTGGGCGACTTCGGATTCAGCGACCTGGAGGTGCGCCTCTCGACGCGACCCGAGCAGCACATCGGCTCGGAGGAGATCTGGGATCGCTCCGAAGGCGCGCTGCGCGAGGGACTGGAGCAGGAGGGGGTCGACTACGCGCTCGATCCGGGCGAAGGCACGTTCTACGGGCCCAAGATCGACGTCAAGATCCGCGACGCGATCGGGCGGCTCTGGCAGTGCAGCACGGCCCAGGTGGATTTCAACCTGCCCGAGCGCTTCGACCTGGCCTACATCGGCGCGGACTCGCAGCGGCACCGGCCGGTGATGCTGCACCGCACGATCCTGGGATCGATGGAGCGCTTTTTCGGCGTGCTGGTCGAGCATCACGCGGGCGCTTTCCCGCCGTGGCTGGCTCCCGAGCAGGTCGCGCTGCTGACGGTCACCGACGCGCAGCACGCCTTCGCGCGCCAGCTCGCCGAGCGGCTGAGGTCCCGCGGCGTCCGCGCGGTCACCGACCTGGCCAACGAGAAGCTGGGCGCCAAGATCAGGGCTGCGCGCTTGAAACGAATTCCGGCGATCGGCGTGATCGGGGATCGCGAGGTCGCCGAGCGAGGGGTGGCGCTGCGCACCAGGGCCGACGGAGATCGCGGCTTTTTGCCGCTCGACGAGTTCGAGAAATGGATCGGCGAAGCGGGCGCGGTGCCCGCTGTTTGAGTTATGATGGTTCGGTTCGGGGCTCGCCGACGGGGACGAGCCCGCGCCAAGGAGGTGCAACATCAAACGTAGATTCGGACGCCCGCCGCGCCCGCAACGCGATCGGGTAAACGACAACATTCGTTTTCCGGAGGTGCGGGTGATCAACCCGGACGGAAAACAGCTGGGTATCTATCCGATCCGTCAAGCCGTGGATCTCGCGAGGGAGATGGGGCTCGATCTGGTGGAGATCAACCCCAAGGCCAGCCCGCCCGTATGCCGCATCATGGATTACGGCAAGCACAAGTACGACAAGAAGAAACAGGCGGCCGCTGCCAAGAGGAAGCAGAAGACGATCGAGGTCAAGGAAGTCAAGATGCGCCCCAAGACCGACGACCACGACTTCGATTTCAAGGTCAAGCACGTGTTGCGCTTTTTGGAAGACGGCAACAAGGCCAAGATCACGATCCGTTTCAGGGGGCGCGAGATGGCCCACCCGGAGACGGCGGCCAGGCAGCTCGATCGGGTCGTCGAGGTCTGCAAGGATGTCGCCGAGGTCGAGCAGCCTTACAAGATGGAGGGCCGCACCATGACCATGGTGCTGGCTCCGATTTCCAAGTAGAGCCCCGCTTTCACGCGCGCCGGCCGCTCTGGCCGGTCACCAGGCCGCCGGCGATCAGGTGGGCAGCGCGCAGAGGCTCCGGCACCAGCGAGCGGGTGCAGGTCAGCTCGAGCAGCGCGGCCGCCTCCTGCTCGTCGATCCCGGCCAGCTGGCAGTGGAGGCCGCCGATCGGCAGGATTTTCCCGGCGGACCGCAGCATCCTCCAGCGCCTCTCCGGGCGGCTCGTCCGCCGCAGCGCCCTGCGCACGGCTCGCATCTCCGGCCGCCGGCGCACCACGACCATGACCTTGAGCCCGGTCTCGCGGTGCAGGCGCCCGATCTCGACGATGTTGAACCCGCCCAGCGCGATTCCGTCCAGCATCAGGTAGTGGAGCTGAGGGAGGAACTTGCTGCCGCGCAGCATCTCGACGATGCGCTCGGTGGCGTTCCAGCCGTCCTTGCGGATCCGGGTCGTGAGCAGCCCGTCGAAGCAGTCTCCGCCCCGGTAGATCGCTCCGGCGACGAGCACCTCCCGCGACCTGTCCCGATCGAAGGGTCCGTCGTCGATGCCGATTGTGCGCACGCCGGGCTTGAGCCTCATCGCAAAGCGGTATTACATTTGAACAGGCCTTTCGACAAGGAGCGAGAAGATGAGCCCGAAAAACCTCGCGCTCTCGTGTCTCGCCGCGATTCTGGCGGGGGCGCTCGGCTGCAGCGCGGCCGACGGCAGCACCGACCCGGGCGCGGACGCCGACACGGACGCGGACGCCGGCGGCGACACTGGCACCGGCACCGGCACCGATACGGACACGGATACCGACACGGACACCGACACGGACACGGATACCGACACGGACACCGACACCGATACGGACACGGACAGCGGCCCGTACTCTCACACGATCGAGATCGACGGGGTAAACGATTTCACTTCCGCGGAGACGTTCGCGACCACCTCGGAGGGCTACAGCGGCTACCTGGCCTGGGACGGAGCCTACTTCTACCTGGGAATGGAGGGGCCGGACGTCGGCGCCGGCGAGACGCGCTGGTTGCTGGCCTACCTGAGCGGAACACCCGGCAGCGCGGTCGGTCAGAGGTACAACACCCAGCAGCCGGCGCTGCCGTTCGACGCGGGTTGGCACCTGCGCTGGCGCAGCGACGGCGGCTACACCAACGTGATGGAGTGGAGCGGCTACCAGTGGCAGGACGCCGGCTGGGATCTCACGGACGACGTCTACCACGACGGGCAGTACGTGGAGGTCCGCCTCCCCCGGGGCGATCTGGGCGCGCCGACGCTGCTGTCCGCGCACCTCTCGATGATCGACGAGGCGGACGGCTCGGAGTGGACCTACGCGGGGGTGCCGGCGACGTCGTTCGGCGACGGCGTGGATCCGGACTACCAGGCGTATTTCGAGTTCGACCTGAACGGCAACGCCGCGCCGGGAGACTACGCGCCGCAGTGAGCGCCGCGCGCCAGGAGCCGTTCCCCGAGCCCCGGAGGCATTCATGCGGACCGAGAGACTGGAGCTGATCGACCTGGACCAGCCCCGCGAGGGATACCGGCGCTTCATCTGCTGCTGGCTGTGGCGTGACGACGACCTGTGCGCGATCGTCGACCCCGGACCGCGCTCCAGCGTCGAGCACCTGTTGGGCGAGCTGCGGCGTCGCGGCGTCGCGTCGCTCGACCTGGTGCTGCTGACCCATGTCCACCTCGATCACGCCGGCGGTGTGGCGGAGGTGCTCGAGGCATTTCCCGGCGCTCGAGTCTACTGCCACCCGCGCGGCCGCCCGCACGTGGAGGATCCGAAAAAACTGTGGGAAGGCTCCCGAAAAGTGCTGGGCGAGGTCGCCGCGATGTACGGCCGGCCGCGCCCGGTGCCCTCCGCCGCGCTGATCGGAGAGGACGAGCTCGGCGATCGCGGAATCGAGGCGATCCTCACGCCGGGCCACGCTCCCCACCACGTGTCGTTTCTGCTGGGCGGCGCGCTGTTCGCCGGCGAGGCGTTCGGCGCGCGTCTGCCGCTCTCCGGCGGGCGGAGCTACCTGCGCCCCGCGACACCGCCGCGCTTCTTTCCACGGCGCGCGCTGGAGTCGATCGAGCGGCTCGCCGCGCTGGAGCCCGAGCCCGAGCTGACCGCGTTCGCTCACTGGGGGGCGGTGCGAGGGGCGAGGGAGACGGCGCGAATCGCGGCCGAGCAGCTCGAGATCTGGCTGGAGACGATTCGAGAGCTGGGCGAAGCGGCGCCGCAAGAGCTGGGAGAGAGGGCCTTTCGCAGGCTGCAGCTAACCGATCCGTGGTTCGGACGAGGCCGCTTCGACGAGCTGGACGAGGAGCTGCAAGCGCGCGAGCGCCACTTCTTCGCCAACACCCTGGAAGGGATGCTGGGACACCTTCGCGCAGATTGAAGCCGCGCCGCGCCGGTTGCGGCCGCCGGCCGGCAAAGCCGTCACTCGCCGCAGCTTGCGTCGTCGTCGTTGCCCGTGATCGACCAGTCTCCGTTCCAGCCGTATCCCTGGAGCTGCTCGACCAGCAGCTCGGCCTCGCAGGTGGGCAGGGCCGGGTTGTCGCTGATCGTGAGATCGGGCTCGTACGACTCGCTGATCGATTCCAGGCCGTCGAGGCCGAGGTGGGCCAGCGAGCCGTTGCCGTGGATCGAGAGGCTGCCGCCGATCTCGGTGACGTCGCTCAGCCCGGCCAGGTCGACGAGCGAGGCGTTGTCGTTGATCTGCGCTATCCAGCCGATTTGGTTCAGGCCGCCAAGCCCGTCGACGTGGAGCAGCGAGTCGTTGACCGAGACCACCATCAGCGAGAGAACCTCGCCGAGGCCGGACAGCCCGTCGATGTTCTCCAGCGCCGGGTTGTTCCAGATCTTGAGCTCCTCGATCTGGCCCGAGAGCGAGCAGAGGCCGTCGAGGTCGACCAGCGAGGGGTTGGATTCGATGTTGAGGTCGCCCTGGATCTCGACCAGCGACTCGAGACCGTGCACGCTGATCAGGATGTCGTTGTTGGCCACGGTCAGCGGGCCGTAGACCTCCTCGAGCGCCGAGAGGCCTGCGATGCTCTCCAGCTCGGGATTGAAGCCGACGAAGACCGCCGCCGCGTCGCGCAGCGCCGAGAGCGCGTCGAGCTGCTCCAGCTCGGGGTTGTTCCAGATCGAGACGCTCTCCGATGTCCTCTCGAGGCACTCCAGGCCGTGGAGCCCGGAGCAGTCGGGGCAGGTGACGATCAGGTCCCCGTCGATCTCCACGTAGCCGCTCAGCGCGGCGAGGTCGTCTGCCGCCTCGGCGAGCACGTCGCCGGACCAGCTGCCGGCCGTGCAGGTCGAGGTGTCGGAATCGGTGTCGGAGTCGGCATCCGTGTCGGTGTCGGAGTCGGCATCCGTGTCCGCATCGGTGTCCAGGTCGGAGCCCGAGCCCGTATCCCAGCTGTCCGATCCGGTGTCGGAATCATCGTCGGATTCCGGGCTCTGAGCGGCGCCTCGCCAGCAGCCGGATGCCGTCCAGGCGGATAACAGGGCGACGGCCAGCGCGAACGGCAGCTCGACGGTGTAGTCGTTCATGGCTGGTACTCGTAGGCGCCCACGTCGGAGAGTGTGCCGGGGTCGCCGGTTCCGACCACGTCGACGCGCGGCAGCCGGTCGAAGTCGGTCTGCGGCGCGTGGCTGTCGTCTCCCACGTCGATGCACGGCGAGCCGCCGTCGAGGTGGAAGTCGTGGATCTGGCATGTCGAGCCCTGGGCCACCCCCTGCGCGGTGGCGTCTCCCAGCACCCTGAGGCTGGATTGAAAGTTGGAGAGAATCAAAAACCACAGCACCTGGCTGTCGGTCGTCGTCACGCGCAAGAAGCGTCCCGAGTGCTCGTCCTTCTCCCACCCGGGCGAGCCGCTGACGGAGATCGAGGTGACCGCCATCTCCTGCCAGGTGTCTGCCGATTCGATATCGCCGGCGAACATTTGCCCGATCCAGTCGGGAGCTCCGGAGAAGACGTTTTGCGCGGTATCGGTGATGCCGTCGATGTCGCTGTAGGACGCGGAGACGCCGTCGGATGAGTAGTCCAGCTCGTCGGGGCCGTCGTTCCACAGGATCGAGTTGACGATCTCGATCCCGCCGCCGGTCGAGCGGACCAGGGCGCCGGGCGAGGATGAGGCGCTGTTGGCGGTCAACGTCGAGCTGGTGACGAGAATGCTGGACAGAGACGACTCGTAGGGTTGGGCTCCGCCGACGCCGCCGGCCCCGTTCTCGGCCCGGTTGCCCACCGCAAGCGAGCTCGAGATTTCACAAGAGCCCATCCAGCAGTCGATCGCGCCGGCGCTGCCGGAAGAGACGTTGCCGACGAAGACCGTGCGTTCCACCTGCGCGCCGTTGTCGAACGAGACGGCGCCGCCCACCGATGTGGTGTGGTTGTCGGTGGTGTTCGACTGGAAGACGCAGTCGCGGATGATCGCCTCGGTGTCGATGCCGAAGTAGGCGCCTCCTCCGTACTGTTCGACCGAGTTGTCCGCCAGCAGGCAGCTTTCCAGTGTCGCCGTTCCGTCCCCGCCGGCGAAGAGTCCGCCGCCCCCCGCGATCGCGGCGTTTCCGGTGATGACGCAGTCGCGCACGGTGATCGTGCTGTTTTCCAGGCGGACGCCGCCGCCGGTATTTCCCACGTTGAACGCTCCGCCGCCCGAGATGTAGAAACCGTCCAGCACGACGTCGGTCAGCCCCGATCCCGAGACCACGGACGTCACGCTCTGGCTCGGCGAAGCGGTTCCTTCCAGGCCTTCGAGGTGTGTACGATACAGGCGCGGCATGCGCGTTCGGGCGAAAGTGTCGGTAGAGTCCGAGCCGCCGAAGCCGCCCAGCAGATCAACGTGGTCGGCGAGCTGAATCGTGTCGGTCGCATCTATCTGGAAGACGTAGTGCGTTCCGCTCGAGACCCAGACCTGGCAGTTGCCCAGCTCGTCCTGCTGCGCGTAGGCCTCCGCCGCGGCGTCGATTCCGGCCTGCACGTCCTCGAATCCGCTCTCCCAGCTGAGCCCGTCGTAGGGAGCCGTCCCGCTTCCGTTCGTATTCACCATCCGCGCGCAGATCCGCGAGTCGTGAGCGCCCATGTCGGTCACGACTCCGCTGTCGCCGCGCTCGAACAACTCGACGCGCGTGCCGCCCCAGGCGTCGAGCTCCGGTGCGCCCATGTCTTCTCCCGTGTCGACGCAGGGAGAGGCGGGGCCGATCCGCGGATCGTAGATCTCGCCGGACGGGTTCTGTTCGTAGACCGCGTCCGATGCGTCGCCGAGCACCCAGAGGCTTTGCTCGTCGTTGTCCACGATCTGGAAGTGGCGCGGGTCGGACGACTTCGAGTCCGGCCTCAGGTACGAACCGATCAGCGAATCCGGCTCGATCTTCTGCAAGCACGAGAACACCACCTCGCTGGCCAGCTGCTGCGGATCGTAGGTGATCTCCCCGATTTCGAGCGAGAGAGTTCCCCCGTAACGGAAGAAGCGCGGGTACTGGGAAATGTTGCCCGAGCTTCCGGAGTAGCCCCCGGTGCTGATCGCCGAGCTCGAGATGTCGAACGACGCTCCGGTTCCGATCGACAGGTCATCGGGCTGCCAGCCGGAGAGGATCCGGTTGCTCCAGATGATGCTGGAGACGACCTCCGCTCCTCCAGAGTCGATACAGATACCTCCGCCGGAGGATGCCCCGTTTTCCAGCACGGTGCAGTTTCGCATCGTCAGATCGCCGTTTTCGTCCATGTGGAATCCGCCGCCGCAGTCCGCGCTCCGGTTGCCCTCGATCACGGTGTTGAGCAGCGTGACGTCGCCCATGCTCGCCTTGATCGCTCCGCCGTCGCCGTACGAGTCGTTGGCCGCGAAGAAGCTCGCCTCGACGCTGAGCAGCGAATCGTAGGAGAAGACGGCGCCTCCGGACGGTGACTGGTTGGCGCTGAAACGACAGCCCGAGATCGTGATCTCGGAGCCGAAGTCGGACTGCAGGCCGCCCCCGGTATCCGTGGCTTCGTTGGCGAAAAACGAGCAGTCGCTCAGCTCGAGCGCGGCTTCGTTGGCGTAGACGCCGCCTCCCCAGTCCGCGCGATTGCCGGCGAAAACGCAGCCTTGCACCTGCATCTGCGAAGCCGCGGGTACGTACAGCCCGCCTCCCGCGTTGTGGTGGTCGTAGTCTCCGGTGGCGTCGCCGCCCGAGATCGTCAGGCCGTCGAGCACGGCGCCGTCCGCGCCTGTTACCACGTGGAAGACGGCGGACTGGATTTCGTTTTCGACCCAGCCGCCGTGCAGCAGCGCAGTGTGCTGCTCGATGTCGCGTTCGTCCGGGTTCGACTCGTCGCCGGCGAATCCGCCGTAGACGGCGAGGTCGGGGCAGAGCGCGATCGTGTCCTCGGGTGCCGTCGCGAAGACCTGGTACTCGCCCTCGGCGATCCAGACCTCGGCGCCGGCGACGTCGGCCTCCTGGCCCTCGATCATCTGGCAGGCGCTCTCCACGCCTTCCAACGCGTCGGAGAAGGCGGTCTCCCAGGAGCCGCCGTCCGGGTCGGACGCGCTGGAATCGATATCTACGTGGATGCGCAGCGCGTCGCAGGCGTCGCCGATCCAGCCGGGCAGGCAGGCGGTGCAGTCGCCGGCGGGATCGAAGTTGCCCAGGCATTCCTCGCAGCCGCTGTCCGGGTCCCACGGATCGGGGCAGACGTCGCACTCGGGAGGCGAGCTCCAGTTGCCCGTGCACTGGCACTCGGCGCTGTCCTCGTCGAGCTCGACGCACTGGGCGTTGGCGCCGCAGTCGGACACCATCTCCTCTTGCGTATCGCAAGAATCGAACCAGTAGACGTCGCCGCCGACGCAACCCGTGTGGTGGTGAGAGACGCAGCCGCTTCCGGTGTCGGTGTCGGTGTCGGTGTCGGTGTCGGTGTCCGTGTCCGTGTCCGCGTCGCTGTCGCTGTCGGCGTCGGTGTCCGCGTCGGTGTCCGCGTCGGTGTCTGTATCGGTATCGGCGTCGGTATCGGCGTCGGTTGCGCCGCCGCCGCCGCTCTCGGGCACGAGCAGGGAGCAGCCGGCTGCCGCCAGGAACAGAAAAAACGAAATGCCGGTCGACCTAAATAGCATGTAACCTCCCAGTTGATTTCAATGCCGTTGTCGAGATGGATGCATACCAACCTCGAGCCGTCGAGGCTATTCTAATGGAAACGGAGATCGTCTTGGAACCCAATTATCGGAGCAGCGGGGGAAGCGGGAGGCGAATCAGGTGCTGGCGCCGCCGGCAAAGGCGGCGGTCAGCTTGGCAAGCGCTTCGGTCGCCATCGCCGGGATTCCCTGGATCTTGGCCTGCACGTCCTGGATCTGGGCCTGGACGTCGCCCTTGACCTGGGCCAGCGAGTCCAGGTCGGCCTGGGCCTGGGCCTTGCTCTCGGCGCTGGCCAGCGGGTTGCCGAGCTTGGCCGTGGCCGTGGTCTGGATCTTGGTCGCCAGCACCGGTACCTTGGCCACCGCCCCGGCGGCCTTGGTGCCCAGGAGCTTGACGCGCTCCGGCGTCGCCTTCAGCCCCTCGATGATCGCCTGGAGCTTGCCCAGGACCGCCTCGACCTCGGCGCGCGCCTCGGCCTCCAGGTCCATGTTCGCATCGATCGAGACGGTTCCGTTGTCGACCGTGGCCGATGCCATCGACATCAACGACTTGGCGTCCAGATTCAGCTTCTGGGGCAGGGCCGTGATCTCGCCGATCACCGCCTGGCTGTCGTCGATCGGCTGCATCAGCTCGTCGATCCCGGCCTGCAGCTCGGTCGACAGCCCTTTCAGCTCGTCCATCGCGCTGAGATCCACCTCGGCTTCGGCCGAGGTGTCGCCGCTCTTGCCCTTGCTTCCGCCGCAAGCGACGAGGGAGGCGGCCAGGAGCAAGGTTGAGGAGATTGCGACAGTTCGTTTCATTGAGTGTCTTCCTTTCTCTCGTATTGGCCGAGAGCCGAGTCAGTTGCGCAACGCTCGCAGAGCGCCGATTTTCCTCTCGACGATTCGTTGAAATCAAAATTCATTGAAATACAGGGTGAAAAAAAATGTCAACCGTCGATTTTCCGGACGGCCGGGGGCTACCGTTTTCTCTTCTTGCGCCGCAGGGCGGGATCCAGCGCCGTGTCTGCGTTTGCGGGCTTGGAGCTGCTGCGGGCCAGCCGCTCCAATCTCTCGTGCGCCAGGCCGGCGAACCAGCAGAACTCGTCGCGGCCCTCGCGCTCGGCGCGGGAGTAGCTCTCGGCGGCTCCTTCGAGGTTGCCGCGGTGCTCGCGCACGAGTCCGCGCACGTAGTGGATCCAGGTTCGGACAAAGCGCTGCTCGGAGTCCGCGTCCGAGGGCGGATCCGAGACGCGGCGTCCTGTCGCGATGTCTGCCTCGATTCGCGTCAGGGCCAGCATCAGCTCCACGTCCTTGCCGGGAGAGAGCGAGGAGGCCTCGTCGAGCAGGGAGCGGGTCGTGTCGTCGATCTTGCCCAGGCCCACGCGCGAACGGGCCACCACCGCGATCGGCTCGGGCAGGCGGGTGCCGCGGCGCAGCAGGTCCCGCCCCACCTTCTCGGCACGCGCCGGGTCGCCGGTGACGAACAGCGCCTTGGCCAGCGCGGCCTCCAGCGCGGGTCGTTCGCTGTCCGGGGCCGAGCCCAGCGCGTTCTCCAGGCTGGGAGCCGCGCGTCCGAAGTCGCCGATCTGGGCGTAGGCCAGCCCCAGCTTGGCGTCGATCGGTCCGCTGCTGCCGAACAGCTGCAAAAGCAGGTTGCGCCTGGCCAGCGCCGGAATCTGCTCGGGCTTGCCGAAGGAAAGCAGGCGGAGCGCCTCGCGGTGGAAGCGGTCGGCTCTGCTTTTCACCAGCTTGGGTACCAGCGCGTAGTACAGGATCACGGCCAGGATAACGGGAATAGCCAGCCATTTCTGGCCGATCCGCCAGAAGATGAAAAGCAGCGACAGGGTCAGGATCGGCGCCACGATGCTGCCCGTGGACAGCCTGACCCGTCCGGTCGTGTCTTCGTCCGGCACGACGGACAGTATGTCAGCTGGCAGCTCCTCGGTCCAGGGCGGGGAGGAGAGGCGTCGAAGAGCGGAAGATTCGCCTCGGTTGCGTCGGATGGAATGGAAATCGCCGAGGCAAAAAAATGCAATTATTTGATTACGAAGTCTTGATCCGGGTGAATATCTGTGGAAGATTCCGCGTCATCAGAGTCACGACGAGAATGACTTGAACGAATTGTTTGTTTCGACCATTGGTCGAGAAAGGGATGAGACCATGAAGAAGACGATGCTTTGGCTGGTTGTGCTGTTGGCTGCGTTCGCTTTCGGAGCGGTAGGCTGCGGTGACGACGACGACGACGACGGCTCCGCGGACGGCGACACTGATAGCGACACGGACGCGGACACGGACGCCGACACGGACGCCGACACGGACGCCGACACGGACGCGGACACGGACGCCGACACGGACGCCGACACGGACGCCGACACGGACGC
>CAZHCG010000079.1:0-22065 GCA_964530995.1 uncultured Myxococcales bacterium | reverse complement strand
CAGACAAGATGAGGTCGCTGACCGCGCCGGCTGCAAGAGCCGCCTGAACGGCGGCGCTCCAACAAGACGAGCCAGCGACGACCACCGGCGCACCGGTGCGCCTTTTTGCCTGCATTTCGAGACGCCGCGCGCCGCATGACCCCTCGAAACCGCAGATCCGCCTCGCCCCCACCTCGAAGCCGCCCGGTGTCGCCCACCGATGCGACTCAGCGCTCCTCAAAAAACCCTACAGCGCGGATGGCTCGACGATCCCGAAAAGGCCTAGCGGTTCGAGTCATACCTGAAGTCGGGCAGCGGCCGCACGTTCTCGAAACGCCATTTCTAAATCGTTCGTTTTTTCGATCTGTCAGTTTTTTCCCGCCCGGGCTACGACCGGACCTCTCACCCAACCCGGCCGTTCGCCCCGTGCAGGGGTCAATACCCCGGCTTGCCCAGCAGGCGGTGCATGTTGCGCTTGTAGTCCTCGACCCCGGGCTGGTCGAACGGGTCCACGCCCAGCGCCAGGGCCGAGAGCGCGCAGGCGTGCTCGAAGAAGGCTATCAGCGCTCCGGCGCTCCTTGCGTCGATTGCGGGCAGCTCCACGCGGCAGCCGGGCACTCCTCCGTCGCGGTGGGCGTCCAGGGTCGCCTCCAGCGCGGCCCGGTTGACGTCGTGCACGCGCTTGCCCGCCACGTGCCCCAGCCCGTCGCGGTCGCCCTCCATCTCCGGCACGCACAGCCGCGAGGCGCTTTCCACGTCGATCGCGGTCTCGACGGCGATCCGCGGTCCCTGCTGCATCCACTGCCCCAGCGAGTGCAGGTCGGTGGTCAGCGCCAGCGAGGCGGGCAGCAGGCCGCGCCCCTGCTTGCCCTCCGACTCGCCGAACAGCTGCTTCCACCACTCGGCCAGCAGCGCCATCCGCTGCACGGAAAAGGCCAGCATCTCGACGCGCTTGCTCGCGCGCCAGGCCGCGGTGCGGAAGGCGGCGTAGGCCAGCGAGGGGTTGGTCTCGGGCGAGTCGCGCTCGGGGTCGCGCAGCCTCGCGAGCTGCTCCCCGGCGCCGGCCAGCAGCTCGCGGACATCGATCCCGGCCGCGGCGATCGGCACCAGCCCCACCGGCGAGAGCACGCTGAAGCGTCCTCCCACGTCGGCGGGCACGGCCAGCGATCTCAGGCCGAAAGCCTCGGCCAGCTCGCGCAGCGCCCCTTTCTCCGCGTCGGTCGTGACCAGCAGCCGCTCGGCCGGCCCGGCGTCCCCGTACCGCTCGCGCAGCAGCTTCCACAGCTGGCGCAGCGCGATACCCGGCTCGGTGGTGGTCCCGCTCTTGGAGATCACGTCGACGGCGAAGTCCGCCGTTGACAGGCGCTCGAGCAGGGCCTGGTGGAAGTCGGCGTCCAGCTGGTGGCCGGCGAACAGCACCTCGAAGCCCGGCTCGAAAGGCTTTCGGAGCAGCTCGATCAGCGCCCGCGCGCCCAGGTAGGAGCCGCCGATTCCGATCACCACCAGCAGCTCGCGCTCCCGGATCCGCGCGGCGGCGGCCTCGATCCCGTCCAGCTCGTCCGCCATGCGCCGCGGAAGCTCCAGCCAGCCGGTCATCCCTCCGCCGCGGGCGGCGATCGCCTCCAGCTCGTCCCTGGCCGCGCGCACGCCGGCGACTGCGTCCTCGACCCCCAGCGACGAGGCTCGCTCCAGATCCACTCCGATCCCGAAGCTCTCGCTCATCCGGCGCCTCCCTTCGCTTGTGCGGTCACCCGCGCGGGTGATGCGTTCTGACCACCTCCGCGATTCTCTCGCTCGAGACGTGTGTGTAGATCTGAGTGGTGGAGATGTCCACGTGTCCCAGCATCGCCTGCACCGAGCGCAGGTCGGCGCCGCGTTCCAGCAGGTGAGTGGCGAAGGAGTGTCGCAGCTTGTGAGGGCTGATCGGCTTGTCGATCCCGGCCGCGCGCGCCAGCTTCTTGATCACCAGCCAGAAGCCCTGGCGCGTCATCGGCCCGCGCCGCGCGGTGAGGAAGAGCGCGGTCTCTTCGGGCGGCGCCCAGCGCGGGCGCACCTCGGCCAGGTAGCGCGCGATCATCTCGATCGCCCACTCGCCGAGCGGAACCAGGCGGCGCCTGTCGCCCTTGCCGCTGACCGCCAGGAAGCCGGCCTCCAGGTCGAGGTCGGGCATCCTCAGGCCGACCAGCTCCGAGACGCGCAGCCCGGCGGCGTACATCGCGTGCGTCATCGCGGCGTCGCGCAGGCCGCGGGGGGTGGAGAGATCGGGCGCGGCCAGCAGGCGCTCGACCTCCTCCAGGCTCAGCAGCAGCGGCAGCTTGCGCCGCGAGCTGGGAGCCTCGAGGTCCGCGGTCGGGTCGCTCGGGATCCTCCCCTCGGCCCGCAGGTGGCGGAACAGGCCGCGGATCGCCGACAGCGCGCGCGCCTGGGAGCGGCGGGAGAGCCCGCGCCGCGAGAGACGCTCCAGGAAGGCGGCCAGGTCCTGGTGCCGCGCCGCGGCCAGCTCGACCCCTCTCTCCTCGAGCGCCTCGACCAGCTCGACCAGGTCGCGGGAGTAGGAGGAGATCGTGTTGCGGGCCAGCCCGCGCTCGACCTTGAGGTGGGCCAGGTAAAGATCGACGAGCATGGCGGAGCCGTCCATGCGGAAGATGTTATCATCGCCCCGGCGGCGGAGCGAAGAAACGGGAGGCAGGAATGAACGACGAGAGCGGCGAGAGGAACCAGCCCTGGCCCAGGGGCTGCGTGCAGGTCTACACCGGAGACGGAAAGGGCAAGACCACCGCGGCGTTCGGGCTGGCCCTGCGGGCGGCCGGGCGCGGGATGCGGGTCTGGGTGGGGCAGCTGATGAAGGGCCTGGCCTACGGCGAGCTGGCCGGCGCCGAAATGCTGAAAGGGCTGGTGAGCGTGGAGCAGCACGGATCGCCCGAGTGCATCCCGTGGCGCGACGAGCCGCGCGCCGAGGACGTGGAGCGCGCCCGCAAGGGCCTGGACGCCTGCAAGCGCGCGCTGAGATCGGGAGAGCACCGGATCGTGGTGCTGGACGAGGCCTGCGTGGCGCTGGGCTTCGGGCTGATCGAGGAGCGCGACCTGCTGGAGCTGATCGAGCTGCGCCCGCCCGAGGTGGAGCTGGTGCTGACCGGGCGCGGAGCGCCGCAGGCGGTGATCGATCGCGCCGACCTGGTGACCGAGATGCGGGAGCTGAAGCACCCCTACGCCGAGCAGGGCCTGGAGGCCCGCGACGGGATCGAGAGATAGATTGGGAGTTGCATCGATTTGTGTGCTGTAACAACATGGAATGGGAGATCGGCGAGGGAAGGGAGTCTGTCATGAGCCGGCTTGGTTTTTCGCGGCTGCGGGTCACGGCGCTGGCCGGGGTGCTCGCCGCCTGCTCGAGCGGCGGGTCGGACGGCGGGACGATGCTCGGCCCCGGCGACGGCGGGGCCGACAGCGAGACCACGAGCGGGAGCGCCTACGACGACGAGTGCGAGGGGATCGACTTTCCGATCGCCGGCCATCCGCCGGTCTTCCTGATCGTGCTCGATCGCTCCGGCAGCATGAAGCTGTCCCAGGCCTGGGATCACGCCGTCGAGTCGATCTCGTATTTCACCTCCACGATGGACCAGCAGTGCGAGTTCGGGCTGCTGCTGTTCCCCGACGGGCTGAAGCTCTGCGGCCAGCCGCCGGAGATACCCAACGTGCCGGTCGCCGAGATCAACTCCGCGGAGATCGGGGCGATGCTGGAGGGGACCGCGCCCCAGGGCGGGGGGACGCCCACCACCAAGGCGTTGCAGCACGGCTACTCCTACCTGATCGGCCTGGAGGACGACAATCCCAAGTACGTCGTGCTGGCGACCGACGGCGCGCCCAACTGCTCCCAGGATCCGATGCTGACCTGCGACAACGGCTGCGTCTCCTCGGTCGGCGAGTGTAACCACGATGAGGTATGCCTCGACGACCAGGCGGCCTACGCCAAGGTCTCCGAGTACCACGACAGCTGGGGGATCGACACGTACGTGCTGGGCCTCTCCGGGCTGGATCCGCAGTGGGAGTACGTGATGTCACAGCTGGCGCTGTGCGGCGGGACCGGGGACTTCTACTTTTCGGACTCGCCGCAGCAGATCAAGGACGCGCTGCAGGAGATCGCGGCGGAGAACACCGAGTGCGAGTTCGACGTGGACTGGGACAGCCTCGGCGAGGGCACCTCGACCGATCCCGAGCTGGTCAACGTGGAGGCCGACGGCCAGGAGATGCCCTACAGCGAGGGCTGCGCCGACGCTCACGGCTGGCGCTGGCTCGACGACGACAGCTTCGAGCTGTGCCAGGATCTCTGCCACGACTACAAGTGGGGCGTGGTGCAGAGCATCCGGGCCAGCTTCGGCTGCGCCACCTACGTGGAGTGATTGCCTCTCAGCTCGGCGAAGAAGCGCTTGAGCAGGCGCGCCGACTCCTCGGCGCCAACGCCGGATATTACCTCGCAGCGATGGTTGAGCCGCTCGTCCTCCAGCAGCCGAAAGAGCGTGCGCACCGCGCCGGCCTTGGGATCGTCGGCGCCGTAGACGACCAGCGGGACGCGCGCGTTGACGATCGCCCCGGCGCACATCGGGCAGGGCTCCAGCGTGACGTACAGCGCGGTCCGCTCCAGGCGCCAGGAGCCGATCCGGCGCGCGGCCTCCGAGATCGCGAGCATCTCGGCGTGGGCCGACGGGTCGCCGTCGCGCTCGCGGCGGTTGCGCCCGCGGCCGACCACCTCGCCGTCGCGCACGATCGCGCATCCCACCGGCACCTCGCCGTCCCGAGCGGCCTCGCCGGCCAGCTCGAGCGCGAGCGCCATCCAGCTGCGGTGCCGATCGATCTCCACGACCGCCGTTTACAACAGCATTGCGGTCGGCGCCAGCGCGTCGTCTCGTCTTTTGTGCTAGGCTGACCGCCATGAGGATCTCGACACGAATAGCGACGTTGCCGCTCGCGGCTCTGCTGGCCGCCTGCGGCGGGGACGAGGAGAGCGGGAAGCGGCCGGCGGAGAAGCAGCCGGCCGCGGCCGCGGAGGAGCCGGATGTTTCTGCGAAGAAGCCCGGCCGGCCTTCTTCCGAGCCCGGAGCCCGGAGCCCGGCCGAGCCCGCGCGGGCCGGGGCCGAGGTGCTCGAGCGGCTGCCCAGGCCACCCGCCGACCACGAGAAGACCGGCGCGGAGGATCGCGCGGCGCTGGCCGAGCTGTACATCATCTTCGCCCAGAGCCCGGAGAAGTTCGTGGAGCGGGCGCGGGCGCTGTCCGCCGAGCGGCGCCGGCAGCTGGCGGGCTACCTTTTCTGCGCGGCGCCCAAGCTCTCCGCGGCCGGGGCTCCCGGGCCTTCGTCCGGAGCCCCGCGCGAGATCGATCTGCCGCCGGGAACCCCCGATCTGATCGCCTTCGGCGGCTCAAAGAAGCACAAGCGCCAGATGTTCCTCCAGCAGCTGGCCGGCGAGTTTCTCGTGCTCGGGCGCTGCTTGCAGTCGCTGGACGAGGAGGGGGGAGAGACGATCGAGAAGGTGATGCGTCGCCAGGGCCGCAACCTCCGGATGATGAAGGCGACCCGCGGAGCCGACGATGTCGCGGCCTGGGAAGAGCGGGTCGAGAAGATTTTCCCCGAGCTGCTGGACGGCCTGATCCCGGAGTGCTGAGCCGATACCCGGCCGCGTCGCGATCGGATCAGCGCCGCCGATCGCCTCTCGTCGCGCAGGGGGATAATCAGTCCACGGGCACGGAGGGGCAGCCGAGCTTGGCCGAGATCGTGTCCACGAAGCCGCCCTGTGGAAGTTGACGTTGTCCGGGTCAGGCGGCAAACGGCGGAGTCGCGGGCTCAGTCGTAGGCGAGCTGGAAGGTGTGCACGGGCCGCTGCTCGAGCTCGGCCAGCGCCGCGGTCGTCTCCGGGGGGAACGCCACGCGCAGGATCGCGTTGCGGTCGCTCTCGCTCCCCGAGCCGTTCTCGCCGCTGCCGTCCTGCACGTCGTAGAGACCGTAGAAGCGGCCTCCCGCCAGCACCGGCATCTCGCCGGGGATCCGGTAGTCGAGCATCGTGCAGTAGATGCTCCCGGTGCCGTCGCGCTCGTCCACCAGCTCCACGAGCCGCGTCTGCTGCGGCCAGATTCCGGTCGCCGAGGTCTCGATCTCCCAGAAGCCGTGCTCGGCGGGCAGACCCTCCGGAGCGGGGTGGGGCGTGATGCGGTTGAGGTGCGAGTGGCCACCCAGGTGCGCCACCACGCCCGGATGATCCTCGAGCATCGCCACCAGCGCCTGGCGCTCGCCTTCGTCATCGATGTTGTTCGCGGTGTGGTGGCTGGCGACGATCACCGGCCTGCCTTCGTTCTCCGCGGCGTCCAGCGCGGCCAGCAGCCACTCCCGGCGGGGAGCGTCGAAAGTGCCCCACTGGCCCGAGGTCGAGACCGTGTCCAGCGCGACCAGCACCAGGGGCGAGCCGGGGACGGGCTCCTCGACGACGTAGCTCCCCCAGCCCGAGTCCAGGTTGGACTGCTGGTAGCCGTGCCCGACAGGAGCGGTGATCGTGTCGAAGAAGATCGAGGTCCAGTCATGGCGATCGAAGAGCTCGCGGTCGTAGTCCGGGATCACCTCGCTGTCGTCGAAGTACAGCTTGGGAGGCATGTAGCAGCGCTCGGGAATCGGCGACTCGGTCTGGTACCAGGGCTGCTCGAGGCAGACCGCGGTCACCGCGTCGTTCAGCCAGGAAAGCGCCTGGTTCTTGTTGGCCGAGTCTCCGGTCGGATCGGCCAGCATCCACGAGACCAGCGGGCCGTTGCCCAGCTCGAGCAGGTCGTGGTTCCCCGTGGTGACGTACCAGGGAACATCCGCGGGGAAGCCCTGGGCGATGAAGGGGTCGTGCGGGTCGTTGCCCGGGCCCGGGATCGGGTCGTCGTCGTCCCCGGAGTCGGGATCGACGAGCCCTCCTTCGAGCACGGTGTAGAACCACTCCAGCTCGTTGTGCTGGATGTTGTCCACCATGTCGCCGGTCAGCAGCGCGAAGTCGAAGCGGTGGTGGGCCGAGAACAGCCCGGCGGTGCGGACCGCGGCCTCGAGGAGCTGGGCGGTCAGGTTCTCCTGGTAGCGGTAGGACGACTCGTAGAGCATGTCGCCGTGGATCAGGCGGGAGGGCGACTCCTCGTCGATGATCTGGGAGTCGGTGACGTGCCAGGCGAACGCCAGCGACGACGGATCGCCGAGCGGATCGGTCTCGCTCTCGCCGACGCCCAGATCGTCGCGCAGCACGAACGGCTCGCCGGGAGCGACCTCGGTCAGCCCCCACTCGGAGCGATCCGGTCCGGCCAGGGGCTCGGCGGGCAGCAGCGGAAAGATCGTCTCCTCGAGAGTCGTGGGCGGGCAGGGCGGGAGATCTCCGGTGTCGCTGTCGCTGGCCGTGTCGGTGTCGGTCTCGCTCGCCGAGTCGCTCGCGGTGTCGCCGAGCGTGTCGCTGTCGAGCTCGGTGCCGGTCTCCGACGACGTGTCGCCGCCGGCGGAGCCCGACCCGCCCGAGCCGCGGCAGCCCGAGATCGCCAGGATCGCGGCGAGAACGAGAACGACTGCGAGACGGGAAGATGACGCGTTGTACATGAACCGCTCCGCCAGGCGCGATCCGCCTCGGATCACGCGCGACTTTGCGAAATTGTAACACGAGAAACCGGACGGACACACGAACGGAAGACAAAAAGGACGGTGAATCTTGTTTGTCAGTCGGTCAGGGCCTGCTCGATCGCCAGATTTCCCAGGCGCGGCAGGCGGGCTGCCACGAGGTCGGAGAGCTGCTCGCCGATCTCGACGCGCAGCGGCTCGATCCCGACCACGGTGGTGCGCGGACGGCGGCCGACCAGCTCGACGAAGTGCAGGATCTCGAGGATGCCGACCTGGTGCAGCGAGGTCTGGTAGCGGTCCGGCGCGGCGGTGACGTCCTCGGCCTCGAAGCAGTAGATCGTGCCGGGCTCCTCGCCGCCGCGCACGCAGTCGATCACCACCAGCCGATCCTGCCCGGCGACGATGTCCATCAACCCGAAGCCCTCGATTCCGCCGTCGAAAAGACCGATCCCCGGCGGCGCGCCCGAGCGCTCTAGGCGGCGCACCGCGTGCACTCCGGCGCCCTCGTCGCGAAGCAGGACGTTTCCCACGCCGAGGATGCCGCGGCACGGTTCGGGGCGGTCGCTCATGATAGGACAGCCTACCCCGAGATCAGGTTCCGGTCACCGGGTCGACCACGTAGCGCCTCAGCTCGTTGGTGCGGGGGTGGATCATGTGGATCGCGCAGGCCAGGCACGGGTCGAAGGAGCGCACCACGCGCACCACGTTGATCGGGTTGTCCGTGTCGGGAACCGGGATCCCGATCAACGACTCCTCGTACTGGCCGCGCACCCCGAGCTCGTCGCGCGGAGAGGCGTTCCAGGTGGAGGGCACCACCGCCTGGTAGCGCTTGGTCTTGCCGCCCTCGATCGTTATCCAGTGACCGAGCGCGCCGCGCGGGGCGTCGTAGAAGCCGGCGCCCTCGCCCTTGTCCGGCGGATCCCAGTGCTCCGTGTCGTGGATCCTGAAGTCCTTCTCGCCCAGTTGGGACTCGAGCTGGTCGAGCCAGCCCTGCATCGCCTCGGCCAGCATCAGGTTCTCGAAGGCGCGGCTGGCGTGGCGCGCCACCACGCCCGGCTTGGCGCCCTTCTCGACCAGCCCCGTCAGGTCCTTGTTCTTCATCACCAGCATCCGCGCCAGGGGACCGACCTCCATCGGCTTTCCGTCGTAGCGCGGCGCCTTGACGAAGCTGTAGGCGTCCTCCCTGTCGCGGTTGACCTCCTGCGCTCCCCGCGAGGGATGGACCGGGTTCGCCTCGTCGTACCAGGAGTGCTCCACCGACTCGGTGATCTTCTTCTGATCGAACTTCCGTATCTTGGCCAGATCGCCGGTGATCACGCCGGGGGTGAACAGCGGATCGCCGCCGTCCTTCTGGTCGAACGCTCCGTAGGCCAGGTAGTTGGGGTGGCCCTTGCCGAAGCCGCTCTCGGCCAACGGGAAGAGCGGGCCGGTGCCCAGCGCCACCACGTCCTTGGCGTAGACGTCGCGGGTGAAGGCGGTCGCCTTTGCGAGCAGCTCGCGGAACTGCTCGATCCGCTCCTTGCTCGGGAGCTGGGTCACGCCGCCGGGCACGATGCTCTGGTAGTGCGGCGCGCGTCCGCCGAAGATCGCGCCCATCTTCTTGCAGAGCATCTGCATCTCGAGCGCGTCCAGGTAGTGCTTGACCAGCGTGGTGACCGTCTCCGGGGCCTTGACGCAGTGCTCGTCGGGCTCGTAGCGCGGCGTGAGCGGATGGGTGTCCTTGCTCTCGACCAGCGAGACGATCTTGTTCTTGACCGCCTCGAGCTTGGGATCCTTGCCCTTGTAGCCGGCGACCGCCATCACGTCGATGTAGTCGAGCGCCGAGAGGTGGTAGAAGTGCAGGATGTGGTCGTAGAGGTACTGGGCGCCCATCACCAGATTGCGCAACAGGCGTCCGCCGCTCGGCACCTCGGCGCCGAAGGCCGAGTCGAGCGCCAGCGACGACGCCATCGTGTGCACGCTGAAGCAGACGCCACAAAAGCGGCTGGTCACGTAGGCGGCGTCGCGCGGATCCTTGCCTTCCAGCATCTTCTCGAAGCCGCGGTACATCGTCCCGCTGCTCCAGGCGTCTTTGACCTTGCCGTCCTCCACCTCGACCTCGATGCGGAGATGGCCCTCGATGCGCGTTACGGGATCGATTGCGATCTTCTGGCTCATGCCGCACTCTCCTTCTTGCTGTTGATGAGATAAAGGTTATTCGCGTACAGCGGCGAGTGCTTCTCGTAGAAGGTCGGCTCGGCGCACCCCTGGCACGGCGAGCCGCACTCGATGCAGTAGTTGACGCCTCCGTTGTACTTCCTGGTCGGGCAGTCCGAGTAGGTCTCCACGCCCTTGCAGCCCTTCTCGGCCAGGCACCACTCGGCCTGCTTCGGGTCGTTCCAGTCTTGCAGGTAGTTGCCCTCGTCGTAGTGCTTCTTGCGCTCGCACTGGTCGTGGACCGTCTTGGCGTAGAACATCTTGGGCCGGCCGTGGTCGTCCAGCGGCGGCGCCTTCTCGTTCTCCAGGTGGTAGACCAGGGTCTGGACCAGGTGATCGTGGTGCGCCGGGCACATCGGCAGGTTGATCACCGGCTTGTCCTTGACCACCTGGCCGACGCCCATCCCGCGGCTGGGAGTGGCGCCCGGAATGCCGCCGTAGGTCGCGCAGGCTCCGAGGGCCACGATCGCCCCGGCCTTCTCGGCGCATTCGACCACGCTCTTCTCGAAGGGCTTGCCGCCCACCGTGCAGAAGCGGTCGTCGGCTCCGGGGATCGAGCCCTCGACCACCAGGATGTAGCCGCCCTCGGCCAGCGTGCTCTCCAGCGCCTTCTCGCTGACGTGGCCGGAGGCCGCCATCACCGCCTCGTGGTAGCGAAGCGAGATCTTGTCCAGCAGGATCTCGGCGATCGGCGGGTCCTCGGCGTTGAGGAACGAGATGCTGCAACCCGCGCAGTCCTGGCCCTCGAGCCAGATCACCGGCGGCTTGCCCGCGGCCTTCTCCAGCGTCTCGGCCACCTTCTCGGCGCTCGGGCCCTTCTTCTTCTCGCCGGCCTTCCCGGCGCCCTCGTCGTCGCCTCCGCAGCCGACGAGCGCCAGCGATCCGGCCAGCCCGCCGCAGTAGTAGAGGAAATCCCGCCGCGAGACAGAGCCGAGGACCGACTTTTCACCGTCGTGCTCTTTTTTCTTGCGCCCCATCTTTGTCCTCCCGTGCGTGGTCCATAGAGATGGGAAGCAGTATAGTATAAGTTTGTGATAATCGGAACAGGAGACCACCGACTTTGTGGTGATTGGCTCTTTACCGAGGAAAGGTGTCGAAAATGAAGGGGATTTCTACATGGGCATGTTCATGTTGAAGTCGATGCTGACCCCGGAGACGTCGCTCCCGTCGTAGGTGAACTCCGGGCACTGGTCCGCGCCGAAGGCGACCGGGTCGCCCTGGGCCGGCCCGTCCGTGCTGCAGTCTCCGCCGGCCTCCTGCAGGAAGCCCGAGACCACGTAGGCCTCGTCCACTGTCAGCTCCTGCATCACGATGAACTCCATGTCGAACGGCTCGGGACCGCCTCCGGACAGGTCGAAGCCGGTCTCCTGGCCGCCGGCGAAGGTGGTGATCTGACCCATGTTGGACATCGCGGGGCACTCGTCGGAGATCGCCAGGCAGAGCGTGCCGACTCCGTCTCCGCCGTTCGGGATGTCGGCCGACTGCGAGACCGTGCCCGAGACGTTGATCGTGTCGAGCCAGGTTCCGGTCTCGGTGTCGCTGTCCGCGTCGCTGTCCGTGTCCGCGTCGGCGTCGGTGTCGGCGTCGGTGTCGGCGTCGCTGTCGGCGTCGGTGTCCGCGTCGGTGTCCGCGTCGCTGTCCGCGTCCGAGTCCGCGTCGCTGTCCGCGTCGGTGTCCGCGTCGGTTCCGCCGCCGCCGCTGTCGTCGCCGCCGCAGGCCGCGGTCCCGAGGGCGCACAGCGCCACGATTGTGATCAGGATTGTCGGTTCGAGCAAAGTCTTCATCTTCCGCCTCCTTCCGTAGAGTTCACGGCCATTGTGAGTCGTTTTGATGAAAAGTACACCTTGAGACGAAAACGGACGGACAATCAGCGGGTATGGCAGATGCGGCACATCTCGTGCGAGGTGCGCTCGGCGGCCGGGACGGGCGGAGTCCAGCCCGGAGGGTGCGGGTCGACGCCGCCCGAGCTGTGGCAGCGCAGGCAGTTGGAGGCCGGGCCCTGGTCGTGGCAGGCGGCGCACTCGTTGATCCTGCGGCGCGCGGCCCTGCTGTGCGAGTCGGCCGCGCCCGGCGTCATCCAGCTGGGAGGATGCGGGTTGCGCCGCCCGAGCCGGCCGCCGACTCCGTGCTGCTCGTGGCACGAGGAGCACGACGACCTGCCGTGGCACTTCATGCAGCTCGTATCCCCGGTCCGCGCCTCGAGCGAGTGGCGCGTCATCCAGTCGCCCTGGTGCATGAAGCTGCGGTCCACGCGCTCGGGAAAGCGCAGCGAGGGACGCTGGGTCATCGTGCGGGCGTGGCAGTCGGCGCAGTAGGCCTGGTCGTGGCAGACCGCGCACGTCTGCTCGCCTCCGGCCGCCGCCTTGGCTCCGTGGCGATCGAAAAAGCCCGGCTCGTGAGAGTAGATCTCGCCCGACGGCACGCGCTGGTAGAGATCGAGCCGGTGGTGGCACAGCTTGCAGTCGCCGGAATCGAGCTCGTCCCGGTGGCAGGTGTTGCACTCCACGTGGCCGGGCAGCAGGCGGTTGTCGGGAGTGACGTCCACCGCGTGGGCGGCGTCTCCGTGGCAGTCGGCGCAGTCTCCCGAGCGCTCCCGGTGGAGCTGGTGCGAGAACACCAGGTGAGTGGGCCGGGGCCGATCGTAGGTGTCGGGAGCGTCGGTGTTGGTGTGGCAGGTGCCGCACTCCTCGGCGCTCTCCACGTCGTGGCAGTCGGCGCAGCCGGACATCGCGGGCAGCGTCTCGGCCTCGCGATCGACGTCCTCGGCGACCCCGGAGTGGCAGTAGTCGCAGTCGACTCCCATCTCGGAGTGCACGTGGTGGGAGAACAGGATCGTGTCCGGCGCGTCGCTGGTGGCCGCCGAGCAGGCCACCACCGCGGCCGTGAGGGCCGTGAGCGCCAGCCCCTTGTTGCGCGAGAGTCTTCTCATTGCTCGTACCCCCGCTCGACGAAGCTGACGTCGAAGTTGTAGCTGAGCTTGAGCATTCCGCGGACCTCGTGCTCGGCGTAGGGAGTGATGCCGGCCGCCACCGAGCCGCCGGTCTCTATTGTCTCGTTGCCGTAGAACAGCCCCACGTCTCCCAGAAATCCCAGCTCGGCGTTTTCGATCTCCTGGTCGTAGAGATCCAGGTAGGCGTTGGCCGCCGCCCGCAGGCCGGGCAGGGCGATCGGCACGATCGCTCCCAGCCGCAGCGAGTGGGCCCCCAGCTCGTCCTGTCCCAGGCGGTGGTAGTCGAGGCGGACCAGGCCGTCGTTCCTCGCTCCGTAGCGCAGCAGCGCGCCCGCTTCGATGTCGTAGCCCAGCTCGGTCTCGGCGCCGTACCCCTGCGAGTCACCAGCGTCGAAGCGTTCCTCGATGTAGCTGTAGAAGCGGTGGTGATATCCGGCCGAGAGGGCCAGCCAGTCCAGCGGGTCGACCCGCACGGCGCCGCCCACCGAGTCGTACTCCTCCATCGAGAACACCGAGAAGATCGACATCTTGGACAGGTAGAGGGTCGGATCCGCGTGCCGGTAGTCGGCGGCGATCGAGACCATCTCGTGAGGGTAGACGTCGACGGCGAAGTTGGCCTCCTGGAGGCGCTTTGCGACCAGGTCGAGCGCCGCGTTGCCGCTGGCGCCCAGCCAGCTCAGCGGTGTCACGTCCAGATCGACGCCGAGCAGCTGCCTGTCGATCTCGTCGAGCTCGGTGACGTGCAGCATCGAGACGCCGGCCGAGATCTTGCCGGTCATGCGGTAGAACACGCGGCCGCCGACCGCGTAGTCGCCCTCGCGCTCCCAGTCGCTGAACCCCGCCCCGAAGTCGCCGTAGCCCGGGCTGGCCGGCTGCTCGCGGTACCACTCCGGTCCGAGGTAGGGAGAGACGACCAGCCCGCCGTGCGCCTCGATCCCGAGGTGGATCGGCGACTCGTAAGAAGCGTAGAGGCCGTCGATGTGCAATCCGCGCGTGGCGCCGGTGTAGATCTGCTGGCGACCCAGCCGGATGTCGGCCCCGTAGTCCCTGAACTGCACGTAGAGGTAGGTCGGGTCGGCGACCACCCGCTGGTCGAAGTACACGTCGGCCAGGTCGACTCCGGCCCAGCCCTGGAAGTGGACCGACAGGCCCGGGTGACCCAGCTCGTCGGCGCGCAGCTGAATGGTCTCGTAGAACGGAAAGACCTTCATCGACCGCACGCCGTAGGCGCCGCCTCCCAGGTTGCGCATCCGGGCGCGCCGGGTGAAGAACATCTCCGAGCGCAGGCTGCCCGAGACCATCGGCCGGGGAGCGTCCGGATCGTAGGGCTCGGGCTCGACCTCGGGAGGATCGGACGCCGCGTCGAGATCCTCGCCGCCGCCGTCCTCGCCTTCGGCGTCGCCCGTCTTTTCCGTAACTGTTTCTTCGGCCCCTTCGGCCCCTTCGCTCTCTCCGGTCTCTTCCTCGTCCTCCGGCTGGGCAAAGACCGAGCCCGGAGACGCGACCAGCAGCGAGATCCAGATCAGAACGGCGCGCACGTCAGACTCCTCCGTCGCCGGACCCGAGGTCCACGTTGCCGTTGAGGTGGATCTCGGAGATCAGCCCGCCGTCCAGGTAGGCCGAGGCGTGACAGCCGGCGCAGGCCGGGCTGTCCGGGTGCGGTTCGAGCGGGGGCAGCCCGTGGCAGTCGCCGCACGAGACCCGCTCGGTGTCGTCCCAGCGGGGCGCCGGATTGCTTCCGCCGCTCAGCGTCCCGCCGTGGCAGTAGACGTTCACGCAGCTCGCGCCGTCGAAGTATGGCTCGGCTCCGTCGGCGGTGGCCAGGCCGCCGTCGGCGAACACGACGTCGACCACCGCATTCAAGTGATCCTGGGAGTACCACTCGCCGGGAATCCGGTGGCAGTCCTCGCAGCTCATGCCCGGAGCTCCGAACGGGCCGCCGGTGCTCATGTGGAGCTGATGGGCTCCCGAGTCGGGGTTCATCGAGTGACACATCTCGCAACCGTCTCCGCCCGCATCGACCTCGTCGTCCCTGACCTGCAGGCAGGAGGTCGAGGCAATGCATATCAATGCGAGCGGTACCAGGCGCCATTGCTTTTCGAGGCTCATCGGCCGGGACCTCCTGGAGCTGCGACCCGCGCGCCAACGCCGGTCTCTGACTGATTTTACTGGTGCGTCGACGTATGTTTTTTTCGTAACAGAACGCCGAATCGGGGCGAGTTTCGCCAATTCGGGTCGCAAAATCAAGATCTGGCTGACAAAAAAAGCAGCTTCTCCTCCACCCCCAGCTCCAGGGCGACCCAGCGCGCGATGTTCTGGTTGAGCCAGTTGGGCTGGTGGGCGTCGGAGCCGATCACGAAATCGAAGCGATCCAGGTAGGGGGCGTAGCCCGACCTCCAGTCCCCGCGCCAGACGTAGCGGTTGTTGATCTCCACCAGGCACTCGCCGGGCACTCGCGACAGGTCGGTGCCGAGCACCAGCGGGTGCGCGATGATCACCGGCCTGCCGGTCGCCAGCAGACGTTCCGCTCCGCGGTAGCTGGCCGCGTCGTCGTAGCAGTGCATGATGTAGTACTCGACCTCGACCTGCTCGGCGGCTTCTATCCAGTCCGCGCCGTCCACCTCGACTCCGACGTGCAGCCCGTGGGCCAGCGCCTCGGAGCGGTAGCGCTCGAACGCCCCGTCCACGAGAAAATCGAGGTGGTCGCTCACGCCCTGCACCTCGGCCGGGCGGAAGCGCGCGACCGTGTCCATCGTCTGCTGGGGAGATATCGCCGTGTCGCCGGCGGAGAAGACGGTGTGCACGTGCAGATCCTGGGGAACGCGCACCGGAGTGGCGCAAGTGGGGATGGATCCGCAATTCTTCATGTCCCGCCTCCCTGTCCGGCCTGTACAGCATATTGAAAAAAAAGGCACGATCGAGAAACGCGAGATCCAAGCTGCGGTTTGCGAACGAGCTTGCGTGTCGTTTCCCGTCGTGGCAGTCTCCTCGCAATTGATCGTGCTTTGTCGGAATTTTCTTTCGGAGCGACATTGCCCAGGGACAGCAGAAAAACCAAGGCCCAGCTACTGGAGGATATCAGGCTGCTTCGCGCCCGGGTCGCAGAGCTCGAGGCGGCCGAGGTGGAGGCCGAGGTGCCGGAGAGCGCCGAGGTCTACCGGACTCTGGTCGAGGCCGCTCCGGACGGAATCCTGCTTCTGGGCTGGGGCGGCTACATACTTTCGGCCAACCGCTCGGCCGCGGGGCTGGTGGGGTTCGACGATCCGCAGGATCTGCTGGGCAGGAACTGTTTCGACTTCGTCCCCAGCAACACGAGGCGCCACTTCGCCAATCGCCTGCGGCTCGTCTCCCAGGATCCCAGGACCGAGCCGGTGGCCCACCAGCTCGTGCGCACGGACGGCTCGGCGATCGATGTCGAGTCGAGCGGTCTGGTGATTCGCGACGAGGACGGCACTCCGCGCGCGATGGTGGCGATGCTCAGGGACGTCAGCGAGCGGCGCCGCGCAGAGCGCGAGGCCGAGCTGATCCGCCTGGCCGTGGATGCGGCCGGCGACCCCCTCTCGCTGGTGGACGAGGACGGTCGCTTCCTGTTCGTCAACGAGGCGGCGTGCCGCTCCACCGGCTACACTCGCGAGCAGCACGACGGCTTGAGGGTCTACGACATCAACCCCGAGCTGACTTTGAAAAAATGGCGCCGCTTCGTCGAGAAGGTCGCGCGCAAAGGCTGCGTGAAACGGCTGACCCGCCACCGCGCCCGCGACGGAAGCGAGCGCGAGGTGGAGTCGATCGCCACTCACGTGGAGCTGGACGGAGGAAACGCGGTCTGCTCGATCGTTCGTCCGGCAAAGCGGGAGTAGGCGGGCGAATCTGTTGTGACCCGGCGCGCCACATTGTATGCTGACTCCGTGGTTTCATCCGAGCTCGCCGCGCCCGTTGCGATCATGGGCGTTCTCAACGTGACTCCGGACTCGTTCTCGGACGGGGGACGCTACCTCGATCCGGAGCGCGCCGTCGCCCGCGGGCTGGAGATGATCGAGCAGGGAGCGGAGATGATCGACGTGGGCGGCGAGTCGACGCGACCGGGAAGCCGGCCGGTCGACGAGAGCGAGGAGCTGCGGCGGGTGGTTCCGGTGATCGAGAGGCTGGCCGCGAACGAGGAGGCGCTGATATCCGTCGACACGACCAAGCCGCCCGTGGCGCGAGCGGCGCTGGAGGCCGGCGCGGGAATGATCAACGATGTCTCCACGTTGCGACAGGGAGACGAGCTGGCCGAGACGGCCGCCGCGGGCGGAGCCGAGCTGGTGGTGATGCACTCCCGCAAGCGACCGGAGGACATGCAGGACGGGATACGTTACGAAGATATCGTCCGGGAGGTGTCCCAGGAGCTGGAAGAGGCCGCGCGCCGGGCGGAGCGGGCCGGCGTTCCGCCCGACAGGATCTGGATCGACCCGGGGATCGGCTTCGCCAAGACGGCCGAGCACAACGTGGAGCTGCTGGCCCGGATCGGGGATCTGGCGGCGCTGGGATATCGAGTGATCGTGGGACCTTCGCGCAAATCCTTCATCGGTCGGTTGACCGGCGCGCCGGTCGACGATCGATTGGGAGGCACCGCCGCGGCGGTCACGGCCGCGGTGATGGGCGGTGCGCGGGCGGTGCGCGTGCACGACGTGGGAATGATGAAGCAGGCGGCCGCGATCGCCGGCGAGATCGCGAGAAGACGGGGAGACGCTCGTGCCTGAGTTCATGAGCAACCTGGTGGAGGACGCCGGAGAGGGGGGGGCGCTCGCCTGGATCTCCGCCGTGCTCGACCTCGTGATCGTCTTCGCGCTGGTCTACATCACGTTGCTGCTCATTCGCGGGACGCGGACCGTGCCGATGGCGCTGGGGCTGCTGATCCTGTTCGTCATCTACCTGCTCAGCCAGTTCGCGGGGCTGACCACCACCTACCTGCTGCTCGACCAGTTCATGTCGGTGGTGGTGATCTTCGTCCTGATCATCTTCCAGGACGACATCCGGCGCGCGCTGGTGCGCGTCGGCAAGTTCGCCTGGTTCGCCAAGGCGCGCGAGACCCAGGTGGTCGAGGAGGTGATCCGCGCGGCCGGCCAGCTCGCCAAGAAGCGGATCGGCGCGCTGATCGTGTTCGAGCGTTACGCCTCGCTGGAGGAGTTCATCATCGAGGGCGGCACGCGCGTCGACGCGGCGGTCACCCACGAGCTGCTGCACTCGATCTTCGTGCCGGCCTCGGAGAACCCGTTGCACGACGGCGCCGCGATCATCGACAACTACCGGATCAAGGACGCGGGCGCCTTTCTGCCGCTCTCGGCCAACCCCAGGCTGGACAAGGTGCTGGGCACCCGCCACCGGGCCGCGCTGGGGATCACCGAGGAGACCGACGCGGTCTCGGTGGTCGTCTCCGAGGAACGAGGCACGATCGCGCTGTGCTTCGAGGGGCGGATCAGCAGGGATCTCGACAAGGCCGCGCTGCGCAAGGCGCTGCTGGGGCTGTTCTCCACGGCCAAGACCCGCCTCAGGCGCGAGGCGGCCAAGGAGCGGGAGAGCAAGAAGCCGGGGCGCACCGCGCCGCTGGACGAGCAAGGCGGGGAGACGGGCGGTGAAGGCGGCGGCGGGACCGGCCCGGATCCGGAAAAGGGGGACGGAAGCTGACCATGGGCGAGGCGGGCAGACTCGTGAGTCGAATCGCCGGGCGGGCCGTGACCGAGAACCTCGGTCTCAAGCTGGTCGCGCTGGTGATCGCGGTCACGCTGTTCACGCTCGTGCGCTTCCAGGAGAAGGTCGAGCGCTGGGCCGACGTGGAGGTCAACGTGCGTCCCCCTCCCGCGTCGTCCGGAGTGGTGCTGATCTCGGACACGCCGGACACGATTCGCGTCTCGCTGCGCGGGCGCCGCTCGCTGGTCCGCGACGTCAAGCAGGGGGAGCGCCCGCAGGTGGTGATGGACCTGAGCGAGACCACCGAGGCGGGCTCGTTCACCTACTTCTTCGAGCCCAAGATGTTCGATTTCCCCTCTGGCGTGGAGGTGGTGGACATCAACCCGCAGTCGGTGATCGTGCGCGCGGAGAAGCTGGTGACGCGCAAGGTGCCCGTGCGCCTCAGGACCACCGGTCGCCTCGAGCCGGGCACGGAGCTGGCCGAAGAGCCGAAGGTGAAACCCTCCGAGGTGACCGTGTCCGGGCCGGCCTCGCTGGTGCGCGCGATCAGCGAGGTGAGCACCTCGCACGTCGACGTGGAGGGGCTGGGCGTGGGCGAGCACGAGACCCAGGTGCCGCTGCATCGCCGCGAGGGTCTCGAGTACAGGGCCGACGGGGATATCGATGTGACGTTGCGGGTCCGCTGGCAGCCGGGGCAGCGCATGCTCTCCGGTCTGCTGGTGCGGGTCGAGGGAGAGGCGGACGTGGCCGAGATCAAGCCCGGCGAGGTGGCGGTCTCGCTGGTGGGACCGCAGATCAAGCTGGACAAGCTCGATCCCGGCCAGGTGGTCCCGCAGGTCGAGGTCGAGGATCTGAGCGGCGGGCAGCCGCTGCGGGTCGAGGTGGAGGTCGAGGGGCTGCCCCAGGGCATCACGGTCAAGTCGATTGTGCCGGCGACGGTCCAGGTGGTGCTCGAGGAGGGCGCGCAGCGGCACAAGGTGCGCAAGGCAGCGGGAGGCGCTCCCTGAGCCGAGAGTTTTTCTTGGCAGGCGGGCGCCCGGGGGCTATCGTGTGTGGCTCGATCGACTCGTGACAGGGAGGAGCCTCTGATGCGATTCAATGCTGCGCTGCGAGGACTGGCGGTGGCCGCCGCGCTCGCGGTCGTCTCGAGCACGGCCGCGGCACAGCAGGCGGGCGACGGCGAGGGCGTGGACAGCAACCTGCTGTGGCCCACGCCCGGACCGAGTCACTACGTCACGCTGCAATCCAGCGACATCGTCGGCAACCTGGGCGTGGCCTTCGGCGCGCTGTTCGGCTACTACCGCGATCCGCTGGCGGTCACGATCCACGATCCGGTCAGCGGCTCCGAGGACGACGACTGGATCGTGGAGTACGCGGCCACCGCCGATTTCATGTGGGCGTTCGGCATCCTGGACGTGCTGCAGGTCGGCCTGGCGCTGCCGGTGGTGCTCGACCAGGGCGGAGTGGGCGCCACGCCGTTCCAGCCGGCCGGTGCCGATTCGGCGACCTACGAGCTGGCCAGCTCCGCGCTGCGCGACATGCGGGTCGACGTCAAGGCGCGCCTGCTGGGCGGCAACGCCGAGGATCCGGACCGGCGCGGCTTCGGCCTGGCGCTCGACGCCGGGATGAGCGTGCCGACCGGAGACGAGCTCAACTTCGCCGGCGACGAGGAGTTCGTCTTCATGCCTACGGGAATCGTCGACTACCACGACTGCTGCATCTCGGCCGCGCTCAACTTCGGAGCCAGGCTGCGGACCACCGACAGCAGGCTGGCCGACCTGAGCGTGGGCCACCAGGGGACCGCCGGGCTGGGCGTGACCGGGCACCTGCTCGACCGGCGCCTGCTGCTCTCGGCCGAGGGTGTCGCCCTGGTGGAGCTCGACGGTTTCGACAGGGTCGGCTTAGAGTACCGCGGCGCGGCGGGCTGGGTGCCGGACGAGGCCAGGGCGGTCACGCTCTGGTTGTCCGGCGGATCGGCGGCGGGCACCGGCGATCTGCTCGGTACGCCTTCGATGCGTTTTCTGCTGGGTCTGACCTACGCTCCGGGCCCGGAGGATCAGATTTTCGGCATGTGAGGTCGACCATGATTGCGTTTCTCGATTTCGAGCGCGGATGCCGAAGCGCCGTTCGCGCAGCACCGGCGCCAGCGCTGGCCGTCTGCCTGGCCGCAGCGCTGGCGATCTCCTGCACTTACAAAAACGAGGCGTACGAGGACGGCGAGGAGCTGTGCTGCAACGGAAAGGACGACGACGGCGACGGCCTGGTCGACTGCGAGGAGCAGGAGTGCCAGGACGAGGCCTGCTGCCAGGACGCCGGGACCGACGCCGACGCGGACAGCGACAGCGACGCGGACACGGATACCGACACGGATACCGACGCGGACACGGACACGGATACGGACACGGACAGCGACACCGACTCGGACACGGACAGCGACACCGACTCGGACACGGACACGCTGGTGGCCGACGGTGAAGCCTGCGGGGGCGACGAGGACTGCCTCTCCGGGCACTGCGACAACGAGATCTGCTGCGACGAGGGAACCTGCTGCGTCTCCACCGATCAGGAGCAGTGCGAGCCGTACGTCTGCGACACCGCGGAGTTCGAGTGCCTGGGCTCGTGCGACGACGGAGGAGACGAAGACGCGCTCTGCGCCGAGGGCAACCACTGCGAGTCGGGGGCGTGCGAGGTGGACCTGGCGGCGGGCGAGGAGTGCGACGAGGCGAGCGACTGCGTCCAGGAGCACTGCGCCAACGGCTACTGCTGCGAGCAGGGGACCTGCTGCGCGACCAGCGCCGACTGCCAGGACACCGACACCGACCAGCCGGACACCGACCCGGTCTGCCACCAGACCCAGCACGAGTGCGTGCCCTGCGACCAGGCCGAGCAGGGGGGAGACGCGGCCTGCGCGGAGCAGTACCCCGCCACCCCCAACTGCGCCCCGCAGACCGGAGCCTGCCGGGAGTGCGTGGACGACCAGGATTGCAGGCAGGGAACCGAGGCACCCTGGAACTCACCGGTGGGCGTTTGCGCACCGGAGCATGTCTGCACGTGCTGGGTGGATAGCAGTGAGACCTGGGGATGCAGCGATTCTTCTCAGTGCCCAAGCGGTTACCAATGTGCCAGGGATTTTGACGAACTCTTGGTCCACAACGTTTGCCTTAGAAATTGCAATGCTGAGCAGTCGCCAGAGCGTGGTATTTCATGCGAGCAGCGCGTTACTGATGGGCCATATGAACTTGTTTGGGCACCAAAGACCACCTGCTACGCCTACGTTCAGTTCGGCTCAAACTGCGCTGGTGATTCCGGAATATGCTCCGTGGACGGATCCGGTGGCCTAGAAGACGGAAGCTGCGTGAACGACGAATGCACATACTCCTGCTGGGACGGGGAAGAAGGCCAGGACACCTGGTGCCCGGAGGGAATTTCCTGCGGCACTGCCTTCCCGTACTCCGACGTCTGTCAGCCATAGAATCGATCATCCCGCCGAAGCCCGGCATCCCAGCCCAACAAGCCAGGGCGAAGGCGGACCTCACCCCCTCGGTCCTCCAGCCCGTGCAGATCCTGCACGGGCTCTTTCCCGCCCGGGCTACGATCGGACGCCTCACCGAACCCGGCCGTTCGCCCCGCGCGGGATCCGCGCGGGCTGGGGGAAAC
>CAZHCG010000078.1:0-22122 GCA_964530995.1 uncultured Myxococcales bacterium | reverse complement strand
GTGATGGGACCGTTGCTCTTTGCCTGCCTCGCCAGAAGGCGCTAGAATCGAAAAAAAGCGCGTAATTCGATACAGGAATTCGTCCATCGTACGAGAAGGCTCGAATTCCGCGCGCCGTGCTAGAGGAGGAGAGACAACGATGCACAGAGAACGACTGATGGTGATGCTGGTCTCTTGCCTGGCCGCGCTGGCCCTGGCGCTGGGCGGCGGAGAGGCCCTGGCCCAGGGCAAGGGAAAGGGCAAAGGCAAGGAGAATGCCGCGGAGCGGAGCGGGAGCGGCGACCAGAAGGGCAAGGCCCAGGCGCAGAAGGGCAAGGCCCAGGCGCAGAAGGGCAAGGCCCAGGCGCAGAGGGGCAAGGCCGAGGGCGAGGACCAGCCCGGCGCGAAAGGCCGGGGTCTGGCCGTGGGCAAGGACAAGGAGCCCGGCCAGGGTCTGGCCCTGGGCAAGGGGCACAAGGGCCGCAAGGCCGGACCGACCTCCCGGAACCAGCGCAAGCACCTGCGGCGGCTGGCCCGACTGGCGCGAATCAAGAAGATCGCGGCGGAAAAGGGCGACGACGAGCTACAGGCCAAGGCGACCGAGCTCGAGACCAAGGAGCGCAAGCGCTTCGAAAAGGCGCAAAAGCGAATCGCTCGCAAGCGTGCCGAGGCTGCCGCCGGGCGGTCGCGCGGCAAGGACGAGGAGCGGAGATGAAATTCGACAAAGCACAAAACGGTATCCCGACGGTTCTGTTAGTCGCGCTGATCTGCCCGCTCTTGCTGTTGACCGTGGCTTGCGGGGGCGAGGATTCCTCGCGGGGGGAAGAGGTCGCCGAGGAGCGATCGGCCCGGGAGTCCGCGGCCGAGGCGGAAGATCAGGCTGAAGCAAAGGAGCCCGCCCGGCCGGCGGACGTCCCCCTGAACAGCGAGGAGCAGGCAGAGCTGAGCAAGTCGTTCAAGGTCCGCGCCGCCGAGGAGATCGACGAGGAGAACGCCGCCGCCGAGCTGAACGAGCTCGCCGCGGAGATCGAGTCCGACCTGAAGGCAGAGATAGAAGCCGAGCAGTAGACCGGCCGGAGCGATCCGCCCCCCCCTTCGATCCCTTCCCCTTCGATCCGCTCAGATCCGAAGAGCGCGACGCGCAGGACCGTCGACCGCCAGTTCCTGCTCAGGGCCGACAGGGAGATGCGCAACACCTTCGGCGCCTGCCTCGGCCGCGCCCAGGAGAAGCACCCGGTCGAGATCTACTGGTTCGAGCAGAACGTCTGAACCGACCGCCCGCCAACCGACCCCGCCCCGCGTTCCCGACGAAATCTGTCTTCGGCTCTGAGCCGAGATGAGGGATATGAGGGGGGCAGACCCCCGCTGCGCGTCTCGGGATTCTCCCAGAGGCCGTCGGTCAGGATCGTGGCGCCGGTGGTGGTGAAGCCCGAGGTCGACTCGAAGACGGCGTTGACCGGCGAGCACAGCTCGCTACCGAGACCGCGCTCGGCGGCGCAGTGAGGAACGCGCCCAGCCCGACCGCGATCGTGATCCCGGCCGCGACGCCTGTCAAGACGACGATCGAGCCGAGCCCTTGATCGCGCCGGCTCGATTCCCCATACTTCTGTTCCTCATGCATGGGATGTCGCCCAGAGACTTTGTCCATTTCTGGTCCGCCTGGTTGCGGGGTCCCCACCGCATCGGCGCGGTGGTGCCCAGCGGCCGCGCGCTCAGCCGCGCGATGGCGGCCGCGGTGCCGCGCACCGAGGGGCTGATCGTCGAGCTGGGGGCCGGCACCGGCACGATCACCCGCCAGCTGCTCTCGCGCTTCTCGCCCGCGCAGCTGATCGCGGTGGAGCGCGACTCCAGGCTGGCCGGCCTGCTGCGCGGTCGCTGGCCGGCATTGCGCGTGCTGAACACCGATGCCTGCGACCTCGACTGCGCGCTCCGGCGCGGCGAGCACCGCGCGGTGGGCGCGGTCGTCTCCGCTCTGCCGCTGCTCTCGCTGCCGCGCCAGGAACGCGAGCCGATCGTCGCCCAGATCTCGTCGCTGCTCGATCGCGACGCCCGGCTGATCCAGTTCACCTACGGCCGTTGTGCCCCGATTCCCGCTTCGCTGGCCGAGGCGAACGGCATCCGCGGCCGGCGCCTGCGCTACGTGGTGCGCAACCTGCCCCCCGCCTCGATCTGGTGCTACGGCCGCGGCCTGAACGGCTGGTCGCCGGCTCGCGGCGCTGGTACAATCGAGCGGTTCCACCACGGTGGATAGCACGGAGATGATCGCGATGAAGTGGATCGCAGTGCTGGCGGCGGCCTCGCTCGCGGCGGGGTGCGCCGACGTTCAACCGGAGAGCGGCCGTCCGGGCGGCGAGGAGAGGGTCGCGGCGCTGGAGGCCCAGGTAGAGGAGCTGGAAAAACGTCTCGCAGCGACCGAGCAGCGGGCCGGCGAGGCGACCGGGCCCGGCGACGCGGCGGGAGGCTCCGGCTGCGAGGCGAAGCTGGCGGCCTGTCGCGCGCGGCTGGAGGAGTGCGAGCAGGATCCGTTCAAGGGCGGCAAGTACTTCATCGCCGAGGACGGAAAGCGCCGAAGAGCGACCGGGCCTGGCGATGCGGCCGAGGCCGAGGAGAAGAAGCGGGACGAGGGCGTCAAGAACCCGCTCACCGGCGAGAAGAAGAAGGCGCCCGAGCCCTCCGAGCCGCTCGATCCGTTCGCGAAAAACTGATTCTCAGGCCCGGGGGAAAACCACGCGAAAGCGGGCTCCGGCGTCGTAGTCGCGATCCAGCCAGATCTCGGCGCCGGCGCGCTCGCAGATGCTCTGGCAGATCGCCAGCCCCAGCCCCGAGCCCTGCTCCTCTTTTCGATTTGTGAAGAACGGATCGAAGATCCTGTCGGCGATCTCGGCGGGCACGCCGGGGCCGTCGTCGGTGACCGTCAGCTCGACCGCGTCCCTGGCGATCACGCCCAGCGGGGGGCGCCAGCCCGCCAGCGGGCGCGAGACGATCTCGATCCGCCCCTTGCCCTCGATCGCGTGCGCCGCGTTGAGCATCAGGTTGACCAGCAGCTGGGTGGCGTCGTCGCGCGAGATCGCCAGCGTCCGTTCGCCGTGTTCCAGGTCGGTCACGACCTCGACGCGGTCGAACAGCTTCTGCGCGCCCAGCAGCGATCGGGCGTGCTCGGCGACCGACTCCAGCTCGCAGCGCGCCGGCCGGTCGCGGCGCGGCGGGCGCGCGTAATCGTTCAGCTCGCCGATTATGCGATCGATGCGGGCCACCTCGCGCCGGATCAGCTCGCGGTAGCGCTCGGCTCTTTGCGGATCGTCTTCCTGGTCGAGCGCGTCGAGCAGACCCTGGACTCCGGCCAGCGGGTTGCCGATCTCGTGAGCGACCCCGGCGGCGAGCGTGCCCACCGAGGCCAGCTTGGCGGCGCGGATCAGGCGGTCCTGGGCGTTGCGCAAATCGATCGAGGAGCGCTCCAGCGCCTCGATCTTGCTCCGCAGCGCCTCGCGTTGCTCCAGCAGCGTCCGGGTCATGCGGTTGAAGCTGACGCCGAGCTGGATCAGCTCGCCGGAGCCTCCGATCGGGACCCGGGTGTCCAGCTTCCCCTCGGCCACGCGCTCCACGGCGCGGGTCACGCGGGTCAGGGGGCGCACCACGGCGCGCGAGACCAGGATCGAGCCGACGACCAGGGTGAGCAGCGCTCCGGTGATCAGGTAGAACAGAACCAGCCGCCGCAGCCTGGCCAGCTCCTGCTCGGTATCGGAGTCTAGACCCGCCGAGCCGGAGGGCTCCCCCTCGTCGCCGGAACGCTCGTCGACCCGGGCGCCGTGCTGGGCCAGCGAGACGCGCACCAGCCGCGAGACCGTCAGCTCGGTGAGCACGGTGAACAGGGTCATCACCACCGCCAGCGAGATCACGATCCTCGCCCGCAGGCCGAAAGAGGGCAGGCGCGCCATGCAGAATGTGTAGCCGCCGCCGAGAAGCGGTGTCAAACCGCGCATTGACCGGCGGCGGCGGTGTAACTATACGTTGGCGCTGATGAGGGTCGCCTTTAGATTCGAGCAGCTGGCCGGCGAGCCCGCGCGGCGGGTGGTGACGGTGGGCAACTTCGACGGCGTGCACCGCGGGCACCGGGCCGTGCTGGCGGCCGCGACGCGGATCGCCTCCGGGGCGGGGCTGGAGCCGGCCGTGCTGACGTTCGAGCCGCACCCGGTCGAGCGGCTGCGCCCCGACGCGGCCCGCCTGCGCCTGCTCGAGCCGCAGCGCAAGCTGGAGCTGCTGGCCGAGAGCGGTGCGCGCACGGTGCTGGCCCAGCGTTTCGACGAGCGGTTCGCGGCCCTGAGCCCGGAGCGGTTCGCGCGCGACGTGCTGGTCGAGGCGCTCGGCGCGCAGGTCGTGATCGTGGGAGACAACTTCCGCTTCGGACGCGATCGTGAAGGCGACCTGAGCGCGCTGCGCCTGCTCGGAGAAGAGCTCGGCTTCGAGACCCGCGGCCACGAGATCGTCGAAGAGAACGGCAAGGGGATCTCCTCGTCGCGGATTCGAGAGCTGATCGCGCGCGGCGAGGTGGCCGCGGCCCGCGGGATGCTGGCCCGCTGTCACGAGGTGCCGGGCACGGTCGCGCGCGGCAGGGGCGACGGCCGCAGGCTGGGCTGCCCCACGATCAACCTCGAAGAGGTGCGCGTGCTTCCGCCCGGCCCCGGAGTCTACGCCGCGCTGTGCGACGTGGACGGTCGGACCCGCCCGGCGGCGGCCTACTCGGGAAGGCGGCCCACGCTGGGCCACGGGCCGTCGCTGGAGGCGCACCTGATCGGTTTCGCGGGAGATCTCTACGGCCGGCGGGCGCGCCTGCGCTTCGTCGAGCGTCTGCGCGGCGAGCGGCGCTTCTCCGGTCCCGGGGAGCTGTCCGCCCAGCTCGGGCGCGACGTGGAGCGGGCCCGCGAGCTGCTGGAGAGTGGCGATGACTAGCGAGACCGCTCGCGGGGCGCCTTTCGACACGGTCTCGATGGCCGAGATTCTGCTCGAGCAAGGAGAGCTGAGCAAGGCCCGCGAGATGGTCGACCGACTCGCCGAGCGCGAGCCGCAAAACGAGAGAACCGCGGCGCTGGCGGAACGGGTCGCGGCACGCGAGAGCGGAGGCGAGCCGCTGCAGGTCGCGGTCGCTCCGCGCGGTCTGGATCGGGTCTCGCTGAGCTGCGATCGGAGCGCGTTGCGGATCGCCTGGGAGCTGACCGACGAGGGGCTGGCGCTGGGGCGACGCCGGGTGCGCTACTCGGGAGCCGCGGTGGTGCGGCTCTTGACGATCCTGCACGGCCCCCGCGGAGTGCGGCGCGTGTTCAGGGACATGGAGATCGAGCACGACTGCGGCGAGACGACGATCCACGGCCCGGCCGCGCCGGCGGTCTACGTCGCGGCGCTGGGTTACCTGGGGCGCAACGGAACGTTCGCGCCGCTGGCCCGCTGCTCGCCGCTGCAGGTCGCGGGCTGATGAAGCTGCGCATCCCGGCTCCGGCGCGGCCGTTTCACGTGGTGCTGGTGGAGCCGGAGATCCCTCAGAACACGGGCAACATCGCGCGGCTGTGCGCCGCGACCGGCTCGGTGCTGCACCTGGTCGAGCCGCTGGGGTTCTCCACCGACGAGCGGGCCGTGCGCCGCGCCGGGCTCGACTACTGGCACCTGGTCGAGGTGCGGCGCCACCCGGATCTGTCGCACTGCCTGAAACAGCTCGGATGCTCGGGGCCGCTGCTGTTCGCCACCGGCGCCGAGCGCGACTTCACCGCGGCGCCCTACCGCCCGGGAGACGCGCTCGTCTTCGGCCGCGAGAGCCGCGGGCTGGACGAGGAGCTGCTCGCCGAGCACGCCGAGCGCACCTTCGCGATTCCGACCGTGTCCGGCTCGGTACGCTCGCTCAATCTGGCCAACGCGGTCGCGATCGCGGTCTACGAAGCCCTGCGACGAACCGGCGCGCTTTCGTGTACACTTCTCGAGCAATGAGATTCGCTTCGACAGCGGCGCTCGCGGCGCTCGCGGCGCTGGCCGGCTGCGGCGGCAGCGGGCGCGGCGGAGACGTGCTGGTCGAGGTCGGCGGCGAGCCGCCCGACGCCGGAGCCGAGGATCTGGAGGCGATGGTCGGAGCCGACCTCGCTCGCGCGCGAGAGGTTTTGAGCGAGGCGTTGAGCGGCGAAGCAAGGGTCGCGGCGTGGGCCGCGGTCTACGCCGCGCGGCTCGGGGTGCGCTGCGACCGAGCGGCGCTGCTGTCCGCCGCGTCGAAAGGTCCGGCAGCCGGCGATCCGCTGCTCGCCGCGCTCTGCTGGAGGCTGCTGGCCGGGCGCGACGAGGGCGCTCTACCGGCGCCCGGGAGCGGGACCCGAGATCCCGCCGCGGCGGCGCTGGCCGCCATCGCCTTTGCGCGGCGCGGCGGGATACCGTCTCAGCTGGAGCCGGCGCTGGGACTCGAGCAGCGGGCGGTTGAAGCAGGCGGCGAGGCGCCGGCGGGTCGGGTCGACGAGCTGCGCCTGGCCGCGGTGCCGTTCGACGACGGGCCGCTGGCGCTGGCCGCGGCCTTCGCCGAGGCGCGGCGCGAGGGCTGGGCCGATCGCGGGGGAAAGAAGCCGCGGCGGAGAGCCGCGCGCCGAATTCGCCTGGAGCTGCTGGAGGCGCTGGACGCGGCAGGGCCGGAGGTGATCGAGCTGGTCGAGGCCTGCCCGGCTCCGCCGGATCCGCGCTACAGCGATCTGCCCGAGCTGATCCTCTCGCCGCTGCGCAGGCAGCCGGTCGCCGTGCTGCGCGGAGCGGCTCTGGAGGCGGAGGGAAAGCTGCGGGTCGGAGCGTTGCGCGCGCTGGCCGGCGCGGTCGCCGAGCCGGCCGCGGGCGACCTGGGAGCCGCGGCGGCCGGAATGCGCGACGAGGATCCGCTGGTGCGCGTCGAGGCGGCCCGCACCTACCTGATGCTGACGGCCCGCGCGGTCGAGGGACCGTGAAGGATCAGCGTCTCGCCGGGCAGCGGTGGTCGGCGGGCGGTTCGCTGACCAGCGGACGGCCGTCCCGCCAGATCACCGGAACCGAGCTCCAGACCTCTTCGAGCAGCTCGCAGTAGTCGCGGCCGAACACGCTCAGGTCGAGCGCGCGCCAGTCGCCGATCGCGCTCGCCAGGTAGAGCCGGCCCGCTTCGCGGTGGACGATCGTCGGACGGCCGTTCAGCTCGACGCGGTGCAGCAGCTCGCCGGTCCGGGTGTGCCAGAAGCCGACCGAGCCGGTCGCCGAGGTGGCGATCAGGATCTCTCCGGGGCCGGGCTCGATTCTCTCGACCGCGATCTCGGGAGTATCGCGCAACCGCCGCGAGGTCGAGGAGCTCCCCTGGAGGGACACCAGCTCTATGTTTCCGTCGAAGTAGCCGATCGCGAGGCCGGACCGCGTGGGAGCGATTCCGGAGACGACCCCGTCGACGGGGTGCGAGGCGATCTCGGAGCCGGAGTGATCGTACTCGACGATCCGCTCGTCGTCGGCGACGAAGATTCGATCCTCGCCGACGTCGAAGGTAATCGCCCTCTCCGTCAGCGTGCGGCGCTTTCCGTCGAGCAGGTGCATCTCGACGGTAGCGTACTCGCGGTCGTCCTTGAAACCGGTCAGACAGCCGCCGGAAAAGGCCTCGCTCGCGGCGTAGGCTCCCAGCGCGCGCCTGGCCAGCAGCTCGTCCTCGTCGACCCGCCACAGCTCCAGCTCCCGCCGGTGGTTGATCAGGCAGAGGTGCCGGCCGTCCCGGCTCAGGCTGACGAAGCTGCCGCGTTGCTCGGCGGCGGCGATCCACTTTGCGTCGCCGGGTGAATCGATCCGATCGCCGTTGTCCAGCGCGATCCAACCCAAATGAGTCAGCAGGCGCGGCGGCGAGGGCAGCAGCAGCACGCCCCGCCAGTGCGGGCGGCCGTCGGGATGCCAGATCCGCACCGCGGCCGCGTCGTCCGCCGCGAAGTAGCGACCGTCCGGGCTGAAGCGAAAGATACTTCCCGGCCCCAGGCTGTTGTAGACCTCGGCCAGCAGCTCTCCGTTCTCCAGGCTCCAGATCTTGCGCGGAATCACGTCTCCGGGGCTGGCGCCGACCAGCTCGCCTCGCGGGTCGAAATCGATCATCTCGAAAGGAGCGCGAAAGCGGCCGCCGACCCGATAGGAGCCGTGCGGCTTTCCCGAGCGGCGCTCGACGACCAACAGCGACTTGTCCTCGCGGCCGTGGGCCAGGAAACGACCGTCCGGGCTGTAGTCCACGCCGAGCAGGCCGCTGCGCTCTGCGCGGTGTAGGCTGCCGCGCGAGGCGCCGTTTCGCGGGTTCCAAAGCAGGATCGAGCCGTCCGCGGAGGCGCTGGCCAGCTCGTCTCCGGACGGGTCGAAGGCGATCCGGGCGATCGCCTGCTCGTGGGCCGGGATCTCGGCGCGCAGCGATCCGTCCCCGGAATTCCAGAGGCGCAGCACCCCGGATTCGTCGCCCGAGGCCAGCGTGCCGTCCGGACCATAGGCCACCGCGCTCGCCGCGCCGGCGTGACCGAGCAGCGCGCTGACCGGCTCGCCGTCGCGGTGATTCCAGATCCGCACCGCGCCGTCCGCCCCGGCGGAGGCCAGCAGCCGTCCTTCGGGGTGGAAAAACAGCGAGCGGATTCCGCCCTGGTGACCGGCCAACCGTCCCCTGCTCGCACCGCTCTCGACGTCCCAGAGAAGAATCTCGGGATGGTTGCGATCGCCGCTGGCGAGCAGCTCGCCGGTAGGGTCGAAGGCGGCGGTCAGCCAGATGCCCCGGTGACCCCTGGGCTCGCTCGGCCTCGTGCCGAGACCGACGCGCCAGGCCCTCAGCTCGCCGTCCGCCCCGCCGGCCGCGAGCCGCTTTCCCTCTCGATCGAAAGCGAGCGCGGCCGGGCCGGACAGGTCGCGGCAGAAGGTCTCGAGCCTCGTGCCGTCGGCGGCGTCCCACAGCGCGACGACCCCGTCCGCCCCGGCCGTGGCCAGCCGCCGTCCGTCGGGGTGGAACACGACCCGCCTGGCCTTGCCGCGATGGGCCGGGACGATCCGTGTCGGCGTTACCGTCTCGCCCTCCCAGATCAGAATCTTTCCGTCCGAATCGGAGACCGCGACCCGTCCGCCGTCGGCGGCGATCGCGACGTCGAGCGCCGAGGACTCCAGGCCCTCCAGCTCGCGCAGCAGCTCGCCGCTGGATGCGCTCCAGACGCGCGCCGAGCGATCGGAGCCGATCGCCGCCACCACCTCTCCGTCCGCGGTCAGAGCGATTCTCTTGGCGTCGGTCGGAATGGCACGCTCGAGCTGCCCTTCGCTCATGCTCCAGACGCGGATGCCGCCTGAGCCGACGGCCGCGACCAGCCTTTTGCCGTCCGCGCTGGACTCGATGCTCTTCGAGTACGGCGCATCGTCCAGCTCGAAGCCGAACAGCTCGGCGCCGCCGACGGCGTCCCAGACCGCGACGTCCGAGCCGGCTCCGATCAGGCGCTTTCCGTCCGCCGAGAAATCCAGGGTGTAGAGCATCCGATCGCCCTGCTTGGAATCGATCGTCTCCCCGGTGCGCGCGTCGATGATCCCAAGCGGCCCGCCCAGCACGACTCCCAGCCTCTCGCCGTCCGCCGCCCAGTCGATGTCCATGATCTGGTAGTTGTCCGCGCGCCACAGCAGCGGATCCGCGGCCAGCCGCCACCACAGAGCCCGGGCCTGGACGCTGTCGCGCGCTTCGAGCGACATGCGCAGCTTGGCGCGCGCCTCGAGCAGGTCGCCTTCGTCCAGGGCGGCCCGCGCCCCGTCCCTCAGCGCCTCGGCGCGTCCGGAGACGGCCCGCTCGCGCTGGGTCACCGCCGCGTTGCGCTGCTCGCTCGCCTCGCGGTACATCAGCGCCAGCACCAGCGCCACCGCGGCCAGCGAGGCGAGCAGCACGGCCGCTCCGAAACGCTTGCGCGCGCGCCTTCGCCGCTCGCGTCTCTCTCCCGCGGCGAGGAACTCCTCCACCAGCGCCGGCGCGGTGGGCAGCCGCGCGGCCCGTCGCAGCGCGTCGTGAAGCGCGCCGCCCTGCCAGACCTCTTCGGCGCGCTTGCCGCGGCGTCGCCACAGCTCTGCGGCCTGGCCCACCTCGGCCAGGAATGCCAGGTCCTCGCGGCTCTCGTCTATCCAGCGGCTGAGGCGATTCCAGTTGCCGATCAGCGATTCGTGGACGAGCTCCACTCCGGAACCGCGTCCGGGATCGCCCTTGCGCGCCGCCAGGATTCTCTCTTCGACCAGGCGGTCTATGACCCCTTCGACCTTCTCGCCCAGCTCCTCGACCAGATCGGCGAGCGGCACGGTGCGTCGGGTTCTCTCGTCGGTCACCAGCCTCAGCAGCAGCTGCCGGGCCGTGTCGAGCTGGGCCGGGGTCAGCGCGTCGACCACCGCGTCGGCGCGGCGGGCCAGCGCGCCTTCCACTCCTCCGATTTGCTCGTATGCGGCGGCGGTGATCATGCGAGTGCTGCGATCGCGCTTTTCCCAGAGCTGACCGCAGGCGAACTGGAGCAACGGCAGGCTGGAATGCTCGCCGCCCACCGCGTCGATCATCCGCTCCACCAGCGATTCGTCCTCCCAGCGATAGCCGACGTTGCGCACGGGGCGGGTCAGGATCTCGAACAGCGCTTCCGATCCCGGGGTGCGCAGCACGGTCGAACGCCCCAGCACCCTCCGCGCGGACTCGACCTCGGAGAGCCGCACCACGAAGTCGTCGCGCAGGGTGAAGACGACCCGTACCGGTCCTTGCGGATCGTCGGCGGCGGAGCAGACCGCCTCCATGAAACTACGGCGCACCTCCGGGTCGTCGACCTGGGTGTAGATCTCTTCGATCTGATCGACGAACAGCAACACGCGCGCGCTCTGCTCGTCGGCGATTCGTTGCAGGGCCAGCGAGAGACGGCCGGGCGACTCGCGGATCTCGTCTGCCAGGCGTCGCTCGGCCTCGGGATCGCGGCTCGCGCCGGCGGGGTCTCCGCCGACCGAGGGGGCCGTGCCGCTGCGGGAGGGCTGCTCCTCGCCAGCGGCGAGGCGAAAGGCCAGCGCCTGGAACGGCCGCGAGCCCGGCCTCACGCTCAGCGCGATCCAGCGCGCCTGCTCCCGCAGCCGCGGGATCACTCCTGCCCGCACGAACGAGCTCTTGCCCGCTCCCGAGGCGCCCACCACGGGCAGCACCGGCTGGTGGCGCAGCCGTTCGAGGAACTCGAGCACCTCGTCCTCGCGGCCGAAGAAGTAGTCCGCGTGGCGCTCGGTGAACGGCAGCAGCCCGCGGAAGGGAGCGGCCTCCAGCTCGAGGCGGGTGCGTTTCTCGTCGACCAGCAGCTCCAGGGTCTCGACCAGCTCTTCGGTGGAGGGGCGCCGCTCGGGTTTTTTTTCCAGGCAGCGATCCACGAGCTCGCGCAGGTCGTCGGGAACTCCCTCGCGTCGCTCCAGCCTGGGCGAGGGCTCCGGCGAGCAGACCTCGGCTCCGATCGCGATTATGCTTTTTCCCCGAAACGGCCTTTCGCCGCAGACCAGCTCGAACAGGATCACGCCCAGCGCCCACACGTCGGTCCCGGCGTCGCACTCGCGGCGATGCCACTGCTCGGGAGACATGTAGGGAGGCGTGCCGGCGAAGCTGCTGGCATCGGTCTGGAAGGGTCGCTCGGGATCGTTTGCGGCCGCGATCGTGGCGCCGTGGGGCAGGGTCCTGGAGTGGGCCTCGTCGTCGTCGCCGGCCGATATCGTCTTGGCCAGGCCGAAGTCGACCACGCGCAAGCGGCCGTCGGGAGGCACCAGCACGTTCTCGGGCTTGAGATCGCGGTGCAGAACTCCGGCGTGGTGGGCCTCGGCCAGCGCCTCGGCGATCGCCAGCCCGATCCGGGCGCTCTCCTTGACGCCGAGCCGTCCTTCTTGCATCCGCTCGCGCAGGTTCTGTCCCTCGAGGTATTCCAGCGCCACGTAGGGGCTGCCGTCGTGATCGCCGACCGCGAAGACGGTGACGATGTGCGGGTGGCTGAAGCGGGCCGTGACCCGCGCCTCGTAGAGGAAACGCTGGCGCGCCTGCTCGTCGCCCAGCGCCTCGGGGTGCACCAGCTTGAGCGCCACCTTGCGGCCCAGCAGCGTGTCGCGGGCCAGGTAGACCTCGCCCATCCCGCCGCGGCCGACCAGCCGCATCACCTGGAAGTGATCGACCTGCGTCCCCGGCGCGAGCACCGCCTCGGAATGCACCGCGTCGCTCAAGCTAGAACCTCGCTGGGCTCGACGGCGAAAAATATCACACCCCAGCAGGCCGACCAAGCCACCCCCGCCCAGGGCCCGGATCTCGAAACAGATCGCTAGAGATCAAGCAAAGGCCGCGCTGATTCTCCTTTTCACCTCTCGCCAATCTCTATCAGAAAGGCGACCGATCACCCTGACGGCGGATGGAAGGGACATTCCGAAGTAGGCGCGGAATGCCGATGGTTTTCTGAGGTTGGTCTCTTTCCAATCCCGCAAGACGTAGTCGGTCGAAGCGGTAGCCGCTCGGAGGTTGCTGGTGAGCACCGCCAGGATCAAGTCGGGACGCTCTTCGTGGTAGCGATCGCTCGAAACGATGACGGCGGGACGGCGCTTGCGGCCGGTGGTGCCCTGGAAATCGACTGTTGCCACGTCACCGGGGCTCGGCATCTTTTTCATCGGCGTCGCTTTCGATCCCATCCCAGCTCGCCGCGGTGAACTCACGCAGATCTTCTTCGCTCCAGGCGTCGCTCGTTTCGACCAGAGACTCGGCGGGAATGTCGTTCAGGATCATCCGCGCCAAGCGCAGTCGTTCCGCAGTGGGTAGCGGCTTGATCGCCTGCTGGTATAGATCTTGTGTGGTCACGGTCCGGCTCCTGGTGCACGCACCAATTTCTACTTTCGTAGTACAAGTTAGCGCGCCTCGGGACTTTTGTCATCAAAGCCGCCGACTAGTACGAGAAGCTGGATCCTCCGATGAACTCGCGGACCAGGGAGGTCTGGGGCACGTCTCCGGGCAGGACCGGCACGAACATCGCCAGGAACTTGCGCAGGCGGTAGGCCTCGGCGAACGAGGGATGAGTGCGACGCACCTCCAGCAGGTAGCGCTCGGCGAAGATCTTGAGCACGGCGAACTCGTAGATCAGCGAGGAGTCGAAGATCACGTCGGCCGACTCCTGGAAGGGGAAGATGTGCCGGCGCTCTCCGCGGCGCACCGAGTCCCACTTGGCCAGCGACTCGGCAGCCGAGTAGCCGCGGTAGTGCCGGTCGCGGACCAGGCGGCGGATCAGGCGCACGTCCGAGGTGTGCAGCCGGTTGTGCTCGTCGATCGCCAGCGGGTTGAGCGCGTTTACGTAGACGCGGTACTTGGCCGAGGTCGGAATCGAGGGGGTCAGCGCGTCGTTGAGCCCGTGGATGCCCTCGATGATCAGCACCTGGTCGTCGTCCAGCCGCACCGGCCGCCACTTCTCCCGCGGCGCCCGCGTCCCGCTGTGGAAATCGAAGATCGGCGTGGCCACCTCCTCGCCGTCCAGGATCCGGGCCAGCTGCGAGTTGAACAGCTCGAGGTCGATCGCCTCCAGCGCCTCGAAGTCGTACTCGCCGTCGGCGTCTAGCGGCGTGTCGCAGCGATCGATGTAGTAGTTGTCCAGCGAGAGCGCCCGGGGCCGGATCCCGGCCACCCGCAGCTGGATCGAGAGACGCTTGGCGAAGGTCGTCTTGCCCGCCGCCGACGGGCCGGCGGCGAAGACCAGCACTCGCTCGCGGTCGCGCACGATGTCGTCGGCGATCTCGGAGATGCGCTTCTCGTGGAGACCCTCGGCGGTCTGGATCACCTCACGGACCGTGCCGTCGATGCAGGCCGAGTTGAGATCTCCGACGTGCGAGATGCCCAGCAGCCGGCTCCACTTCCGCGACTCCTTGTGCATGCGGTACAGCTTGGGCTGGGGTCCGTCGAGGCGGTTGAGCTGCGGCAGGCCCGGATCCGGAAACTCCAGCAGCAGGTCGCGGCCGAGCGTGCGCAGCGCGAAGCACGAGAAGTGCCCGGTGTGCGGCGCGACCGGGCCCATGCACAGGTCGGTGAAGCCGCCGCCGCCCAGGCTCACGATCCCGACGTGGGCCGACGGCCAGCGGTCGAGCAGCAGCCGCTTGACCGGCTCTCCCTTGCGCGCGAACAGGCGCCGCGCCTCCTCGACCGGCACGCGGCGAAAGACGAACGGCAGCCTTTCCGAGACCAGCCGCTCCAGCTCGGCGCGCAACCGCTCCACCAGCTGCTCGTCGACCGAGACGCCCTCCAGCTCGAAGTAGTATCCCTCGGAGATCGACTGTCCGACGCGGATTCTTCCTTCGGGGTAGAGAGTGTAGAACGCCTCGTAGAGCATCATCGTCAGGTGCTGGCGGTAGATGCGGCCGCCGTGGTGCGAGGAGAAGAAGACCGGCTCGATCGTGCCCGAGCGCGCGATCCGCGCCTCGAGCGAGACCACTCGGTTGTTGACCACCGCGGCCAGGACGTCATCGTCGTCGTCGTGGGGATGCATCCGCATCATCTCGGCGACGGTGATGCCGCGCGGCACCGTCAGCTGACTCCCGCGGTAGGAGATCTCGGCCGGCTCCTCGAGGAGGCTGACGCGCTCTTCGAAGACCTCGTCGCGGCTCTCTTTTCGGTAGTTCAAGACGAACCTCCTCGCTTCTCGCCGAGAGACACGCCGCCGGGGCCGACCTCGAGCCGGACGATCGCCCCGTGGGGAAACGGCGCGTTCCGCTCCCCGTGCGCCGCCGGGTAGCCGGCCGCGAGCGGTGCTCCGCGTGCGCAGAGCCGCCCGGCGATCACCTCCAGCGCGCCGGGCCCGCGCTCGGCCTCGCAGCCGCTCAGCTCGCCGATCACGAATCCGGCGACCCGCTCCAGCACTCCCGAGCGCTCCAGCTGCACCAGGTAGCGATCCACGCGATACGGCCGCTCTCCGACCTCCTCGAGCAGCAAAATCGCACCCTCGAAAAGGCCGGGATCGATCGCACCGCACAGGTGGGCCAGGATCGCCAGGTTTCCGCCCAGAAGCGGTCCTTCGGCCGCGCCGCGCTCGATTCCCTCCAGGCCGTGCGGGGCTTGCCAGCTCTCGCCCGCCAGCAGCTCGCAGAGCAGCTCCAGATCACGCCTCTGCCGCGGCAGGGAGGCGAGCATCGGTCCGTGCGCGGTGACCAGGCCGAGCTCGCTCCAGACCCGGAGCAGCAGCGCGGTCAGGTCGGAGCTGCCCGCGATCCAGCGCGGGGCGAGGCCCAGGCCTTCCAGCTCGATGCGGTCGATGATGCGCGTCGTGCCGTAGCCCCCGCGCGCCGCGAGCACCGCGCCCACGCCCGGATCGTCGAGCGCGGTCTGCAGCTCGCCGGCGCGGCGATCGTCGTCGCCGGCCAGGTAACCGTGCCGCTCGAAAACGCCGCTGTTCCAGCCGACGCGAAAGCGGTCCTCCAACAGCGCGATCCCGGCCTCGAGAGCTTCGCGGCCGACCGCGCCGGCCGGCGCGACGACGCGCACCTCGGTCTCGCTTCCCACGGGCGGCGGGCGCAGCGGGGATCTCATCAGCGACGGCGCTCGAAGCAGGGGCGCAGCCCTTCGATATCGCCCAGGCGCCGCCAGGATTCGCCGAAGCGCGACAGCTGCCAGTCTTCGCTGGCGCGGCCGTCCAGGATCATCTTCTGCAGCACGCCGAGGCGGCGGAACGGGGTCTGGCCCCCCTCGGGATCGCGCAGGATCCAGACCACCGGAGAGCTGAGCTTGGTCTCGTCCTCGGGGGCGACGTCGAAGACCGCGCCGCAGGAGGGGCAGCGCACCGGAGTGCCCTCGGCCCCGATCAGTATCCGCTCCAGCTCGAGGCCGGAGCCGCACGATTCACATTGCACTATACGTGTGTCTTCCATCTCGACTCGCGTTCGCGCGGGCCAAGCTCGCTAGACGGGCTCGCCGCACGCCGATATCAACCGGATGATGAATTCATCGATCGCCGCGGCCAGCTCGGGATCCTCGGCCACGATCGTCAGGTGCTTCTCTATGATCGCCGGAGCGCCCGGGGCCTGGACCAGCCGCTCCAGCGCGGCGAACAGCTCGCGCTCGGTGGCCTCCTGGTCCAGCAGCTTCTCGATGCTGGCCCGCACCTTGGCCTCGCCCTTCTCGAACGCCGCATTCTCGTAGGCGCCGGTCATCACCTTGCGCGCCTGCTTGTCCTCGGTCAGCGCCAGCACCATCTCGACCAGCTCGCGCTTGGTGGTGGCGTGGCCCAGCACCTCGACCACCAGGCCGCTGGTGGCCTCGTCGATCGACTCCAGCTCGGTCACGGCTTCGAAGAGCGTCTCCACCTCTGACTCCACGTGCCCGTCGCAGCGCTCGATCCAGGCTTCCACCCGCTGCGCGGTCTCGGCGCTGTCATCCGAGGCGGAGAGCTTGAGCGCGATCCCGAGGATCTTGGACGAGACCTGGGGCGAGAGGTTGCCCTGCACGGTCGCCGCCGCCACCTTGCCCTGGAGCTCGAGCGCCGGGACGAATTCCTTGAGCGCCGCGGCGAAGCGCTCGTCCTTGAGCAGCTCGTCCTTGACGTAGGCCGAGACGACCTCGGCGGCGATCTTCTTGGTCTCGTTCGTGATCTTCTTCTTGAACTCGTCGATTCCGCCGGCCTGCAGCGCCTTCCAGCCCAGCTTGATCTTGTTGGTGAAGCCCGCGGTGGCCTTGGCCTCGATCTCGTCCAGCTCGCGCTTGACCTTCTTGTCCTTGAGCACGGCCGAGACCAGCTTCTCCGCCTCCTTGCGAACCTTCTCCTTCTTGGCCAGCTCCAGACCGATCTGCTTGGCCAGCAGCTTGCCCTTGGCGCCGATGCGGCCGGCGGCCTGCTCGCCCAGCCACTCTCGAATGCGGTCCTTGGCCGCGACGGTCGCCGGCTCCTCGGCCTTCTCCGCCTCGGTCTTTTTCTCGCCCGCCTCGTCGCCCGGCTGCTTCGACTCGGGTTTCTTGGAGCCGCAGGAAAGCGCCAGCGCCGCAGCGACAAGCACGAACCATCTCGCCAGCCAGCTCTTCATCGCCATACCTCCAACCGTGCAGTCTATTGATCGACGGCCGCGAAAGCCAGGCTATTCGCCGGGGACGAGTCCCATCACTATCGCGTCCTCGCCGTCGTCCGCGTAGTACCTCTCGCGCACGCCCAGCTCCGCGAAGCCGAAAGAGCGGTACAGCCCGCGCGCCGCGGAGTTGGACTTCCTCACCTCGAGCACCACCAGATCGATTCCGTCCTCGCGCTCCAGCATGTGCTCGACCAGCGCGCGCGCCACGCCACGGCGGCGGAATTTCGGCGCGACCGCCAGGTCGAGCAGGTGCAGCTCGGTGGCGACTACCCAGTATACCGAAAAACCGCCGACTTCCCCCTCCAGCATCGCGACCTCGGCCCGGGACCAGATCCTGAGCCGGGAGATCTCTTCGCGCATCGCCCGGCGCGGCCAAGGCGAGCCGAAGCAGGCGCGCTCGATCTCCATGATCGCGTCGAGGTCCTCGGACCTGGCCCCGCGCACGAGCGGCCCGGCGCTGTTCCGCCCCGGAGCGATCCCCTCCGGCAGCGCCCGCGACCGCTCCTTCAATTCACGATCCTGGCCAGCCCGCGCTCGCGCACCTCGTCGAGCCACTGGACCAGCGCGCCGCGGAGCTGCTCGTCGATCACGGTCCGACGCAGCTCTCTTCGCGCCCGCTCGAAGCTCTCCTGTCGCGGGCCGTCGCCACCGGAGAGGAAACGGCGGCGGAGCTCCTCCTCGCCCGGTGGATCTATCCGCTCGCGCATGTAGAGAATCTGCTGGGCCGCCAGCAGCGCGTCCTCGACCCAGAACTCCAGGTCCTCGCTGGTCGCGGCGTGCTGCGCCAGCAGCGCTTCGATCGCCTCGGGTCCTCCAGCCATCTCCTCGAGCCGCTTCAGCCCGCGGCGCAGCTCGGCGGAATCGACCTTCTCCCCCATCTGGCGGGACCGGCGGGCGAGCAGGCGCACCAGGGCCGCCTCCCGGCGCGCTCGTAGCCGCAGCTGCTCGTCGACCGCGGCCTCGCGCCACCCCTCTCCCTCGCGGCGAACGAGCAACAGGTCGATCTCGAGCTCGAGCTGGCTGAACAGAATCGGCGTCGCCTCGGCCTCGTCCGCGCGGTTGCTTCCCACCAGCACCGCGATTCCGTCCAGCAGCTCGCCGGGCGGTTCGGTCTCGTCGGCTCTCGCGGCGGCGCAGGCCAGCACGAGCGCGAGGAATGACGACGAAAGCACGATTTTTTTCGTCGTCGCGATCTCTTCGGAGTAGGGCCGGCCCATCCCTGATCTCCCGCCTCAGCCGTAGCGCGAGCGGCGCAGGCCGCGGCGGCTGCGGAGGAACTCGAGAAACGCGACCGCGGAGGGCAGCTCGCGGGACGGAACCAGGTCGACCATCTCGTGCGCGACCTGACGCAGGTCGGTGCTGCCTTCGTGGCGCCCGCGCTTGTCGTCGCCGAAGCGCGCGCCGCGCGACGAGATCGAGCCTTCCTGCTCTCCTTCCCAGGGAGGCGTGTTTGTCGGCTCGATATTCTTGGCGCTCAACCACTCGGCGATATGATCGCGCAGCTTGGTCGATCGCATCGCGAACCAGCGCTCGCGGTCGTCCGGGTAGGCGACCAGCACGTCCTTGAAACGGCGGAAGGCGCCCTTGCCGTCGATCGCGATCGTCAGCTTCTCCTTGAGAACCGCGTCCTCCACGCTTTCGATGAATTCCTCCATCCAGCGGTACTGCTCGCGAGAGGAGATCGGGTCGATGTGAAGGTAGTCGTCGTCGTTCTCGGCCTCGGCGACGCGCATCCTGGCGTTGTCGCTGCCGCGGAAGATCCGGATCACATCTCCGGTCACCGTGTTGAGAAAGCTGTTGAGATCCGGGGAGTTGTTCTCCAAGGCCCCCTCCAGCTCCATCCAGTCGAGGGCGACGCGGATGCAGCCCGGGTCGTGCTGCGACCACTCGCTTTCGTCATCGTCCCGGACGTGCTGCTGCGCCTTCTGCTCCGACTCCTCGGGCTCGCGCTCGTCTAGATTCTCCTCGATGGGCCCTGCATTTTCGAAGTCCATGACATCATTGCTCCTTCCCGGCATCTGCGGACAAGCGGCCGCCCCAATTCCACCCGCAAACGCCCGTTATCGAGCGCCGCAGCCGCCACAAGACGCGGCCGCGGCGTCCGCCCTGTCAACGAATTCATTGTAACCGCCCCCCGCTCGGCTGACAACACCGCGCAGCGGGACAAGCCCTCGGACCTGCTTCGAAAACCGGCCCGCGGAGATTGCCCTGGCGGCCCGCGCGGTCTATAAATAGCGCTCATGAGGATTCGACTGATCTATCCCGAGTGGCCCAAGCTCGCCAATCAGCGCGAGTTCCACCTTCCCCCCCACGGACCGGTGGTTTTCGCCGCGGCGGTGCCCGAGCAGCACGACCTCCAGTTCACCGACGAGAACGTGGACGAGGTCGAATTTTCCGAGAGCGTCGACCTGGTCTGCCTCTCGATGATGCTGACCTGCCAGATTCCGCGCGGACGCCGGATCGCCTCGGAGTTCCGCGCCCGCGGAGTCCCGGTGATCGCGGGCGGAATCGCCGCCGCGCTCCACGTCGAGGAGACGTCGGAGTTCGTGGACGCGGTCGTGGTCGGAGAGGTCGAGGGGCGCGTCGAGGGGATCCTGGCCGATCTCGAGGCCGGTCGCCTGAAGAAGGTCTACGACTTCCTGGACGACCCGGCTCCGATCGAGATCGTGGGCTCGGCCAGACGCTCGATCCTGAACCGCGACAGATACAGCTACCGCAAGATACAGATGCCCGACCTGGTGCACGCCTCGCGCGGCTGCCGCTTCAACTGCTATCCGTGCTGCGTGGGCTACCTGGGTGGACGCCGCTTCCGTCCCCGGCCGATAGATCGCGTGGTCGAGGAGGTGGAGAGCATCCCCAACACCAAGCTGTTCTTCGTCGACAACTCGCTGGCGCAGGACAGGCAGTGGGAGCTGGAGCTGTTCCGCGCGCTGAAGCCGCTGAACCGGCACATTATCTCGCACCCGGTCGAGGACGACGACGAGGTGCTGGACGCCGCGGCCGAGGCCGGAGCCTGGTGGGTCTACCAGGCGGTCTACAAGGACTCGAAGGTCATTCGTCGGCGCATCCTCCGGCTCAAGGAGCGCGGCATCTTCGTGGAGGGCACGATCCTGCTCGGCCTCGACGACCACGACGCGGACTCGATCAAGCGTCTGGTGGAGTTCCTGATCGAGATCGAGCTGGACCTGGCCGAGTTCACCGTGCTGACCCCCTTCCCCCACACCCGCTGCTTCGACGAGCTCGAGGCGAGCGGCCGCATTCTCCACTACGACTGGAACCGCTACACCGCCGGAGAGGTGGTCTACCAGCCGGCCCGGATGAGGCCCGACGAGCTGCAAGAGCTGTATCACTGGGCGTGGAGCGCGTTCTACGCCGACGAGCCCCAGGCGGTGAAGATGTCCAGGGTGCTGCGGCCCGTCACGCTCGCGGACCGGGCTCGCAAGGCCGCCGCGGGCTGAGCGCCGAGCGAAATCACTTGGCGCTCGGCGGCGAGATGGTAAGATGCTGCGCGCACTCACAACATTGCGATGTCCGCCTCTAGATCGGGAGGAAACGATGATCAGACGTGTCACGGTACAAAAGAAGTTGATTTGCGGCCTGGCGATCGTGTTCGGCCTCGGCTGCGGATCGGCCAAGACCGAAGTCGACAACCAGGGCGGCTCGAAATCTCCTCAGCCTGCTCCGTTCGCCGACGCCGACCTGAAAGGCAGCAAGAGCAAGTACGGCGAGATCGAGCTGAGCGAAAAGGACGAGAGGATCGAGGTGCCGGGCTCCCGGTACGGCGAGGCGCCGCCCGTCGAGACCGCCAAGAAGAAGAAGCGCGGCCGGCGCGGGAAGAAGGTCGCCTCGGAGCCGACGATTCCCTACGCGGACGCCATCTCGGAGCAGATGGAGGGGTTGCAGTGGGGGATGACCTGGAAGAAGGTGATGTCGATCTTCCAAGAGCGGATCAACGAGGAGTTCGCCGACGAGCTGGCCGCGGCCGCGGGTGACGCGCTGGAGGAGGATCGCATACGAACCAAGATGCTGCGCGAGACCAAGAAGCTGCGCGACAGCTACATCGAGTTCGAGGGACAGCGCACCGGGTACGAAAGCGGCATGATCGCCGACGAGTTCACGCACAACAACGGCGAGTCGATGCTGATGTGGGACGCCGGCAAGTACGTGGAGTACCTGTTCTTCTTCGACGGTCGCCTCTGGAAGCGGCTGCGGGCGTTCCGCAAGGACTCCTTCCAGTCCGACATCGACTTCATGACCTTCCTCTCCACGCTGGAGAATCGTTTCGGCGAGGGGCAGCAGTTCTTCACCGACGAGGGCGAGCTCGACAAGGTGATGTGGCGCGACGAGGAGACCTACGCCGCCGCGCTGGACCGCTCCAAGTTCTATGGAGCCTTCGGGCTCAGGTTCACCTCCGCGATCTCGACGACCTACCTCGACAAGCTGAGGACCGGCGCGGGGCGCGACAAGGGCAAGGTCGGCGACGACGTGTCCAAGATGGTCGACACGGTCACCTCGGTCAAGAGCAAGACCGAGGATCACGACAGCTCGGTGATCGATTCCTACACGGGCGGCTCGTCCGCCCCCTCCGGGTCCGGCGGGGACACGGCCTCGGGTGAGAAGAAGAAAAAGAAGAAAGCTGAGGAGGAAGAGGAGGAGGAAGAAGCTCCCGAGGCGGACGAAGACCTGATCGACGATCTGTTCTGATCCCTCGGGTCAACCCTCCGAGACACCGCGCAGCTCGGGGATCTCCTGGCGCAAGGTGGGCTCGATCACTTTTCCGATCAGCAGATCCCGCCCCGGACAGGCCCGGTAGGTGCCGCCGAAGCGCACCGAGACCAGCCCGCGCTGTTCGTCCACCGCGCTGACGATGACAGTTCCGCCGTCCAGCCTGAACAGCGGCTCCAGCCGTTCGGCGATCACCTTCTCCACGAGCTTTCGATCCAGGCTCACGAAAGAGAGTCTATCTCAACCTCGGCGGGGGATGGCAAGAGAATGATCGAAGCGGTCGATCGGGTCGAGCCCGCCCCGGATCCGGGGCGACTTTTTTTCGTCTCGTCGAGAGTACAC
>CAZHCG010000077.1:19667-22441 GCA_964530995.1 uncultured Myxococcales bacterium | reverse complement strand
CGACGACGGGCGCGGAGGACCGCCGGACGGCGGCTACTGGCACTGAGGGACTAACGTCCGAGCAGCTCGGCCAACGCTGCGAAGTAGCGCTCGCCGGCGACCAGCATGATGTCGTTGTGGCCGGCGCCCGGCACGCGCAGAAAGCCCGCTTGCGGATCGCCGGCCGAGTCGCGGAGCAGCTCGCCGTCCTCGAACGGGATGATTCGATCCCGCTCGGCGTGCATCACCAGCGTCGGGAGCTTCACCTCCGCGATCTTGTCGGCGTTGCGCGGTCCGTGCTCCTCTGTGATGCCCATCTCCCGCGCCGGGACGCCCAGCAGCTCCAGCAGCGGAACCGTGCTGGCGAAACCGCTCTCGATCGCCAGCGCGGCCAGCTCGCCACTCCTGGACGCGGCCAGCTCGATCGCCGGAGCCGACCCCAGCGAGCGCCCCATCACAGCCAGCGGCGGACGGGAGGCGGAATCGCCCAGCAGCTCGAGCGCGGCGTCGAGGCAGGCGTGGGCGTCCTCCGCCAGCGACGCCATCGAAGGCGACCCGCTGCACGGACCGTAGCCGCGGTACTCGGCCACCAGCAGCCGCGCTGGAATCGAGGCGAAATCCTTGGCGGAACCGTCGTAGTCGCGCGCGGTCTCCCCGTTTCCGTGAAAAAAAAGGATCGCGGGCGAGCCGTCCGGACCGTCGAAGACCCTGAGACGAAGCCGTGCGCCGTCGTGTGCTTCGAAGAAGTGATCCCGCGATCCCGGAGCCGGCGGCGAGAACGGCAGGTCCGGGCGCGGAAAGAAAACGGCCTCGTCGATTCTGGAATCGAATATGGGATCGCGTTCCATGGCTGGCACAGTAACCCGAATCGGCCGGATCGAGATACCTCTCCCACAATCGTTCTTTTTTTTGTATGGTGGGGGTAATCCAAAAGTCGAGGAGGAGAATCGTGTACAGAAATTTTCTTACTGCATGGCTGTTCGCCGTCGTCTCCGTCGCGCTGGTCGCGACGGGCTGCAACTCCGAACCAGAGACGCCGGCCGCTCCGCCCGGGCTGCAGCAAGCGCCTCCGCAGCTGACGGTTCCCGGCGCCCAGCAGCAGGCTCCGCCGCAGGCCCCCGCTCCGACGATGCCGCAGGCCCCCTCGGCCCAGCAGGCGCCGCAGGGGCAGGCGGCCCAGCCTCCGGCGGCCGAGCCTCCGCCCACTCCTCTGGTGCCCATCGAAGAAGAGGACGACGACGACGAGGACGGGAAAAAGGTGGCCAAGAAGAAGAAAGGCGAAGGCAGCGGCGTCTGCAAGTCGATCCCGGGCCCCGAGACCAACGGCGAGGAGCTGCTCGGCAACTACCTCTGCCAGCTGGACACCGAGGACCTGCCGCTCGGAATCAAGCCCCCGCCGGTGGGATGCCGGATCGGCACCACCGCGGACGGCTCGCTGGCCGTGATGCCAACCTCGCGTTCCGCCGCCAGCATGCGCGGACCGATCACCGAGACCAAGGCCGCCGGCTTCCGCGTGGACGGAACATATGCGTTCGCCGGAAACAAGATGAGGATCGGCGCGTGCATGATGCGCAAGGGAGCGGGCAAGTTTCGCGGCCGGGGCCAGGGAGTGCTGAACAAGAACCGGGCCTCGCGAATCAAGTTCACGCTCACGATGACCAAGCAATAGACCGCCGCGGCGCGTCTCCTGGACGGCAACCGCGCTGGAGGTGAGATGAGATGAAAGACGAACGCCGGGACAAACGAATGCCGATCGCGCTCAAGATCCGTTTCAAGAGCGCGACGCTCGGAGATTTCATCGAGCAGTACTCACGCGACATCAGCAAGGGCGGAATCTTCATCCGGATGAAGAGTCCGATGCCGGTCGGGACGTTGATCAAGTTCGATTTCAGGCTTCAGCACGAAAAGTCGTTGATCCATGGGGTCGGCCGCGTGGTGTGGCGCCGGGAGGAGGAAGCCGGAGAGGACGCCCCCGCCGGGATGGGCATCAAGTTCATCAAGCTCGACGACGAGAGCCGGGACACCCTCTCGGCCATCCTGGAAGGTCAGCCCCAGGCCGGCGCGGTCTCGGCCGAGGAGCCGGAGGTGGAGCACGTCGAGCAGGAAAAGGAGGACGAGCCGTCGGCGCCGATCGCACCGGTTAGACCCCAGAAGGTGCCGCGGGGCGCCAAGGGAACGATGCTCGGCGTCGGCCCGCAAGGCGATCCCTCGGCCGAGGACGAAAAGCCGGCGGAGGAGGAGGAGGCCGAGGAGGCGCCCTCCGAGGAGGAACCCGAGGAGAAACCGCCCGAAGAAGAACCCGAGGAAAAACCGCCCGAAGAAGAACCCGAAGAGGAACCCTCGGAGGAAGAACCCGAAGAGGCGGCACAGGAGGATAAAGCCGGCGAGCCGGCCCACTCGGAGAACGACTTCCTCAAGGACATCTCCTCGGCGATCGACAGCACGCTGAGCGGCGAAGAGGACGAGGAGGAGGGCGCGGAGCCCGAGGCCGCCGAAGCGCCGAAGGACGAAAAGAAAGCACCGGAGGAGAAGACCGAGCCCGCCGGCAAGGGAGAGGACTCCGGCATTCAGGAGCCGGTGCGCGCCGGAGCCGAGCCCAAGAAGAAGGGCGGCGTCCCGGCGATAGTCTGGGTGATCATCATCGCCGCGGTCGCCGGGGCCGTCTACTGGTTCGGCGTTCGCGATCGCGGCGACGGGCAACCGTCCGAGGTGGCCGGCGAGGGCGAGCCCGCCGAAGCGACCGAGCCGGAGCCCGAGCCGGAGCCCGAGCCGGAGCCCGAGCCGGAGCCCGAGCC
>CAZHCG010000077.1:0-19567 GCA_964530995.1 uncultured Myxococcales bacterium | reverse complement strand
CCGAGCCGGAGCCCGAGCCGGAGCCCGAGCCGGAGCCCGAGCCGGAGCCCGAGCCCGAGGCGACCGCGTCGATCAACGTGGAGACGCGACCCGAGGGTGCGGAGATCTGGATCGGAGGTGAAAAACGGGCGGACGAGTCGCCAGCCGAGATCGACGGGCTGGTGTCCGGCGAGGAGATCGAGGTCACGGCCAAGCTGTTCGGCTACGCCTCGAGCTCGGAGAAAGTCGTTCCCGGCGAGGAGCCGCTGGACTTCGAGCTGAGGATGCGTCCCGCCAAGTTCGAGCTGGAGATAGAGACCGAGCCGCCCGGCGCGCAGGTCACCGCGGACGGCAAGTGGCTGGCCAAGTCGCCCTCCACCGTGCGCCGGAAAATGGATTCCAAATTCGAGTACGAGATCAAGAAGGTGGGCTACGAGGAGCACACCGGCCAGCTCTCCGAGAGCGACTGGACCGAGGAGGACGGCGTGTTCAAGGCGTCTATCGCAGTCGAGCTCGAGAAGATAGAGCAGGCCGCCGCGAAGCAGCCGGCCGCGGGAGCCGCTGGAAAGAAGAAGGCCGCCGCGAAGGCGCAGCCCGAGAAGAAGCCGCAGGCCGAGAAGAAACCAGAGCCCAAGCCCGAGAAGAAACCAGAGCCCAAGCCCGAGAAGAAACCAGAGCCCAAGCCCGAGAAGAAACCAGAGAAGAAGGGCGGATCGATCGACGACAACCCGTTCGGCTAACCCATGCCCCGCCGCCTGCGAGCGGCACAGCGGAACACCCAGTGTCGAATCTACCCACGGCCGTAGTCCCCGAGCTCGGCCGCGGAACCCGGATTTCGCGGATCGCGGAGCTGGCCGCGGCCTCGCCCCGCGTCGACATCCGCGGTGCGCGCGGCGGTGCCTTTGCCGCCGCGATCGCCGAGGTTCTCGGCGGTCGCTCCTGCGCTGGCCGCTGGAGACGCTTCGTGGCGGTGACGGAGGACGAGGCGAGCGCGGTCGCGCTGGCGGACGACCTGGCCTACCTGCTGCCCGCGACCGGTGTCGCCCGGCGCTCGGAGGTGCTGCCATACCCCGACTGGGAGCAGGGCCCTTACGACGAGCTGGTACCGGAGCGCTCCGCTCAGCTGCGGCGCTCCGCCACGTTGTTCGCCATGTCGATGGGGTCCGACTGGAGGGTCGCGGTCTTCTCCGCGGGAGCACTGCTGAGACGCGTAACGCCGCGCTCGCCTTTCGAGCGGGCTTGCCTGCCGGTGGCAAGCGGCGAGCGAGTCGAGCGAGAAGACCTGCTCGATGCGCTGGAACGCGGCGGCTACCACCGCACACCGCTGGTCGAGGAGCCCGGTACCTTCGCCGTGCGCGGCTCGGTGATAGACGTCTTCCCCCCCTACCTGGAGCAGCCGGCCCGGATCGAGACGTTCGGCGACGAAGTGGAACGCATCCGCTGCTTCGCGACCGAATCCCAGGCCACGGGAGACGACCTCGAGGAGATCTGGATCCACCCCGTTCGCTTGGCGCTCCTCCCGCGCGGAACAGACGAGAGGGATCGCGCCGCGGCTCGCGTTCGCGCCGTCTGCGACGAGGTGGATCACCCCACTTCACGCACTGACCGGACGATCGCGGATCTGCTCGAAGGCAGGCTGTTCGTCGGCTCGGACGGCCTGGCGCCCGCCTTTTACGATCGCCTCGATCCGGTCGGCGCCTACTTTCCGAACGATACCGCCTGCGCGATCGACAACCCCGCCGGAATGCGGCTCGCGCAAGCCAGGCTGAGCACGGCGATCGCCGCGGATCACCGCCGCTGCGCCGAGTCCGGGCGCCCGGCGTTCCCGGTCGAGAGCCACCTGGCCCGGCCCGAAGAAATCGGCGACGAGCTGGGCGGCCGTCCGCTGCTGATCTCTCACCCGCTGAGCGTCAGCGGAGAGGCCAGCGAGGAGCATCCGCTCGAGCGCGGCGACGACGCGGTCGATCTGGGCGCGGTCGAAACCTCGAATCTGGCCGAGCGCTTGCGCGTCCTCTCTCCCGGCGACGAGGACCCTTTCGGCGCGACCGCCCGCTACCTGGCCGCGCTGGTCGACGAAGGTTACCGGGTGTCGCTGGTGGCGCGCAGCGCGGGGCACGCCGATCGGCTGGCCGAGATGGCGCGCGGCCGCGGGCTGGAGGTGCGCGGCGCCGAGCCCGGAGGTTTGCCCCGGGTTCCGTCCGTCAGCGTCGAGACCGGTCCGCTGGCGCGCGGCTGCCTGCTGCCTGCGGATGGGAAGGCTTTCATCACCGAGGAGGAGATCTTCGGCAGGCGCGCCCACCGCCGGCGCGGCGCAAGGCGCGGCCGCGTCTCGCTGGACGACCTGCGGCTGCTCCGGGTCGGAGACCTGGTCGTGCACGTGGAGCACGGAGTCGGCCGCTACCGGGGCCTGGTGCGGCAACGGGTCGAGAGCGCGGCGATCGACTGCCTCTCGATCGAGTATCGCGACGGCGATCGTCTCTATCTGCCGGTCTACCGCCTCAACCAGGTCCAGAAGTTCCAAAGCGGCGGAGAAGAGCGCGTGCGCCTCGACAAGCTCGGCGGCCAGACCTTCGCCCGCAAGAAGGAGCTGGTGCGCCGGGAGACGGCCGAGATCGCCGCAAAGCTTCTCGATCTCTACTCCAGGCGTGCCTCCGCCTCGCGTCCACCGGTCGAGCCGGCCGACAATCTGTACCGCGCCTTCGAGGCGGCCTTCCCCTTCGAGGAGACCGACGACCAGGCCCGCGCGATCGAGGAAGTGGAAAGCGACCTGGAACGGGAGCGGCCGATGGATCGGCTGGTCTGCGGCGACGTGGGCTTCGGCAAGACCGAGGTGGCGATGCGGGCCGCCTTTCGCGCCCTGATGTCCGGCAGGCAGGTGGCGGTGCTGGTCCCGACCACCGTGCTCGCGCAGCAGCACTACCAGAGCTTCCGCCAGCGATTCTCCGAATACCCGGTCCGCGTCGAGATGCTCAGCCGGTTCCGCACGCAGAGCGAAAACCGCCGGGTCGCTTACGGGCTGAAGCAGGGACAGGTGGACGTCGTGGTCGGAACCCATCGGCTGCTCAGCCGCGACGTGCACTTCAAGCGGCTGGGGCTGCTCGTCGTCGACGAGGAGCACCGCTTCGGCGTCGCCCACAAGGAGCGAATCCGCCAGCTGCGTGCCTCGGTCGACACGCTGGTGCTGACCGCCACGCCGATTCCGCGCACATTGCACATGGCTTTCGTCGGAATGCGCGACCTCTCGCTGATCGCGACCGCGCCGGTCAACCGCCGCCCGATCCGGACCGTCGTCTGCCACGACGATCCGACCCTGCTCCGCGAAGCGATCGAGCGCGAGCTCGCGCGCGACGGCCAGGTGTTCTTCGTGCACAACCGGGTGCGAGACATCGAGCGGGTCGCCGAGCGCGTGCGGCGCATGGTTCCCCGGGCCCGGACCGCGGTGGCGCACGGCCGGATGCGCGAGGAGGAGCTGGAGCGCGTGATGCTGGACTTCGTGGCCGGCCTGTACGACCTGCTGGTCTGCACCGCGATCATAGAGTCCGGTCTCGACATCCCGCGCGCCAACACGATCATCGTCGATCGCGCCGACACCTTCGGACTGGCCCAGCTCTACCAGCTGCGCGGCCGCGTGGGGCGCAGCAACGTGCAGGCGCACGCCTACCTGGTGGTTCCGCCGCTGGCATCGCTCGGCGAGGAGGCCAGGGAACGGGTCGACGCGCTGGCGCGCCACACCGAGCTGGGCTCCGGGTTCAGCGTGGCCTCGCTCGATCTCGAGATCCGCGGAGCCGGCGACCTGCTGGGCGCCGAGCAGAGCGGGAGCATCAGCGCGGTCGGATTCGAGATGTACTGCGATCTGCTCGCCGAAGCCGCGGAAGACCTGCGCGGCGAGGAGCGGCGGGACGAGCCCGAGCCGGAGCTGACCCTGGAGCGTCCCGGGCTGCTCGAGGAGAGCTACGTTCCGGACGTGGGCCAGCGCTTGCAGCTATACAAGCGACTGGCCGGCGCCGAGGACGAAACCGAGGTGCAACGGCTGGCCGCCGAGATGGTCGACCGCTTCGGCCCCCTGCCCGAGGAGGCGCGTCTGCTGGTGGACGGAATGGTGGCCAAGGCGCTCTGCCGCCGGATCGGCGCGATGGGGCTCGAGGTCGCCGGTCGGCGGATCACCGTCCACCTGGGGCCCGAGTCCCGCGTGGATCCGGAGCGCGTCAAGCGGATCGTGCGCGAGGGTCGCGGCCGGGTGCGGGTCACTCCGGAGCTGAAGGTGATCGCGCGCTTCGGCGGGGAGCGGACTCCCGATGCCGCGATCGCGACAAGCTTCTTGCGCGCCCTGGGTGGCTATGATAACAACCCGTCGATATCATAAAGAAAACCCGATCAAGGAGCACAACGATGAAAGGCGGGACTCTCGGACGTTCGATAATCTGCGGGCTTGCGGGAATCGCCGTGTATGGACTCGCGGGATGCGGCGGAGAGGACGAGAAGAAGAAGGGAGAAGAGGCCGAGGAGGCGGCGGGCGCCGAGGAGGAGGTCTCGCTGGTGGAGCAGCTGGGCCTCACCCCAGAGCAGGCCGCCAAGGTCGTGGCCAAGGTCGGCGACCGCGAGATCACGGTCGGCGACGTCACCGAACGGATCAACCACCTCTCGCCCTACATCCGCCGTCGCTGGGCCGCCCCCGAGCGGCGCAAGGAGTTCTTGCAGAAGCTGATCCGCGTGGAGTTGCTCTCCCAGGAGGCCGAACGGATCGGAATACGGGACGATCCCGAAGTGCAGCGGACCGTCAAGCAGGTCATGATCCGGATGATGGTCAAGAACGACCTGGAAAAGGAGCTGCTGCCCACCTCGATTGACGAAGAGCGACTCAAGAAGGCCTACCAGGAGGACCACGGCAAGTATCATCGTCCGGCACAGGTTCGCGCCAGCCAGATCGTCGTCGAAAGCGAGGCCGAGGCGAAGAAGCTGATCGCCGAGCTGAAGAAGCACTCCGACGACAGGCGCTACTTCCGCGAGCGTGCCAAGGCGCTCTCGATCGACCAGAAGACCAAGGATCGTGGAGGGGACCTGGGCTACTTCTCCGAGCCGGAGAAGCGCCGCGAGGACGAGCCCGAGGTTCCCGGGGCGGTCGCGCGCGCAGCCTGGTCGTTGAAAAAGGTCGGCGAGATCGCGGACGAGCCGGTCGAGACCGAGGCCGGCTTCCACGTGATCAAGCTGACCAACAAGAAGCCGGAGATGAACCGCTCGTTCGAGAGCGTCAAGCGGCTGATCGAGAATCGGCTCCTGCGCGAGGAGCGCAAGGAGAAGATGGACGAGTTCGTCGACAAGCTGCGCTCCGAGGCGAAGATAGATATCATCGAAGAGAACCTCGAGAAGGTGAAAATCGAGCCCCCAAATCCGAAGCGCCACCAGCACGGCTCGGCGTTCTCGGCCGACATTCCGGACGCGCCGAGCAAGGACCACGAGGACGATGGCGACGAGAAGAAGGCCCAGGGCGAAGCAGGCGAGAGCAAGGGCGAGTAGCCGTGCCGCGACTCCTTTCCATTCTTCTCGCCGCGGCCCTGGCGACAGCCGCCTCCGCATCGCTGCCGCGGGCCGCGGCGGCCGAGGCCGCGGGAGTCGTCGACCGGATCGCGGCAGTCGTGGACGACGAGATCATTCTCCTGAGCGAGCTGCGCGAGCGGGTGCGACCTCAGGTGCGCGAGCTGGAGAAGGCGGCGGCCAGGGGCGGCGGATCGCTGCTGGCGGCCAAGCGCGCCCAGCTGGTGGAGCAGACCTTGCAGCAGATGATCAACGACGTGCTGGTCGCCCAGCAGGCGCGCAAGATGAAGCTTACGGTCAGCCGCGAGGAGGTCGATCGCGCGATCGAGAACATGGCTCGAGAGAACGGCGTCGACCTGGAGACCTTCCGGCGCGCGCTCGAGGCGCGCGGCAAGGACCTGGTGACCTACCGCGCCGAGATGCGGCGCGATCTGCTCAAGTACAAGGTGATCAACCTGCGCGTCAGGGGACGGGTCAAGATCTCCGAGGAGGAGGCCCGCGATTACTACAACGACCAGGTGCGGGAAGTTCGCGCGACCGGCGGTTTCGAGGGCGCTCACATCCTGGTGCGCGTGCCTCGAGAAGCGAGAGCTGCCGAGGTGGCCCGCAAGCGCGAGCGGGCCGAGCGGATCGCCGAACGGATCCGGGGCGGGGAGAGCTTCGCCGAAATCGCCCGTGACGAGTCCGACGACTCCGCCACCGCGCCTCGCGGCGGCCGGCTCGGCGAGCTGCGCCCCGGCGTGCTGCCCGAGGTGATCGACGACGCTTTCCTGGACCTCGAGCCCGGCGAGATCGCCGGTCCGATCCGCACGCCGGCCGGGTTCCACGTGATTCGCCTGATCGATCGGGAGTACCTCGGGGTGCAGCCGTTCTCCGAGGTCAAGCACCGGATAGTCAATCAGCTGATGCAGCAGGAGATGGCTCGACAGCAGGAGATCTGGCTGGAGGAACTCCAATCGCGAACGTTCGTCGACGTGCGCCTCTGAGCGGACGGCCTCCGGGGCGAAAGCGGCGAGAGGGGAAACGGGAAACGAGAAGTGACGCGCTCGGTTGCAGCGGCACTGGTCCTGCTGGCCGCCGCGGGGCTGGTCGGACTCGACGTCCTTTTGCTGCGGGCCCTCGAGGCACCGCCCGGCTGGAGTCCGACCGACGATCTGGTCGAGGTGGTGCTCGGCATCTCCACCGCGGCGGTCTTGACCGTGCTGGGAGTGTTCCTGGGAGCGATCCACGCCCGCCGCGCGAGGCGCTCGACGGAGAAGGAGAGCGTGGAGCGCGTGCGCCGGGCGCTGGACCACGAGCGCTCCCGCCACGAGGATGTCTCCCGCCAGCGGCACGAGGCGCAAAAGAGGATTGTGGCGCTGGAGGAGCGCGGCCACGAGCTGGAGCACGAGGTCGATCACCTGCGGCGCAAGCTGGCCGAGGCCGAGCAGAGCGCGCGAGAGGCGCGGGAAGCCGCCGACAAGAGCGGCAAGCAGCTCGAAGAGGCCCGCGAGCAGGCGCCGGCCGCCGCCGAGCGGGAGGAAATTGCGGCGCCGCGCCAGGAGGCGAGCGCGGAGCAGGAGCTGGATCCCGAGGTCCGCGCCGAGCTCGAGGAGCTGGACCGCCAGTGCCGGCGGCTGAGAAAAGAGCTGTACTCGCGCCGCGAGCGGATGACCGACCTGCATGCCGAGCTGTCGGTGGCGCGCACCGAGGTCGAGGAGGCGCGCGCCGAGGCCGAGAAGCTGCGGCTCGAGATCCCGGACGTCGCCGCACCGCTGGAGCGGCTGGAAGGAGAGTCGCTGCGCGAGGTGCTGGAGAGCATCGTGGGGCTGGAGGGAGTCAGCGTGGCGCTGGTGGCGGACGACGAGGGGCTGGTGGTCGACGCGGCCGGAGAGCTGCTGCAGCCGGACGCGCTGGCCGCGGTCTCGAACGTGGTCGCCGAGCTGAGCCCGCGGGTGAGGGATCTTCTGCCGATCGGCGAGATCTCCACCGTGGCGCTGGGCGACAAGGAGGGCCGGATGATGGAGGTCCGCTACTTCCCGCTGTTCGGAGCCTCCTGCGCGCTGGCGATCATCCGCGAAGAGGAGCACGCCCACACCGAGGTCGCCCGCAAGGCGATCGGGGCGATAGTGGATCGCCTCCAGGACTGAACCGCCCGGCCGCCCTCTCGTCGACGTCCCCGCGCAGGCGGAGACTCACCCTCCCTTCTGCCGGGCCGAGCGGTGCCGCGAGGATCGACCTCAACGAGGGGCCAGGCGTTCTATCTCGGCCTTGCGGGCGCGGGTCTGGAGCGCGTTGCGCCTCTCGGCCTCCCAGACGTCGGCCTGCCCCTTCTCCGGCACGTCGCGCACCACCTCCAGGTCCTGGTGGCCGCGCAGCACCAGCGACAGCGTGCCGTGGTCGGCGGCGAACGCCAGCAGCTCGGCCTCCTCCATCCCGACCGAGAGCGTGGCCGTGTCGTAGCGCCTCCGCCCTTCTCCCCCGTCCTCCGTCCCGCGCAGCTCGGAGCCGGTGGCCAGCACGGTCACGTTCTGCAGGAGCGTGACCGTCACCTTCTCGTCGCGGCCCCGCTTGCTGAAGGTCCCCAGGATGTCGACGCGGTGACCCGGCCTCAGCATCCCGCTCATCGACAGCGAGGAGTCGACCGGGATCGCCATCGCGCGCTGCCCGGGCTCGATCAGTCTCGCCAGGTCGCTCTTTTCCGGATCCGGGCGCTGGGCGAAGTCGCTCCACAGGATGCGCTGGCCGGCCTCGACCTCGATCGAGGTCTCCAGGCCGAGCACGTCCTCGACGCGGTCGGCCGGCACGGCGCGTCCGTCGGCGAACGCCGCCGGGATCGACTGCACCGCCACCTGGCGCTCGGCGAGCGCCTCCCCGCGCGACACGTCGGACGCCGCGACCAGCACCTCGAGCGGCTCGCCGCCCCGCTCCTCGGCCGCCAGCGCGCGCAGATAGGCCAGGTGCAGCCCGCCCGCGACCAGTCCCAGCGCCAGCGCCGCAATCCATCCCCGGTTGCGAAAGCTCATCTCGTCTCTCCTTTCCCGCGCAGTGCCGCGCCGAACAGCAGCACGCTCCCCGCGCGCTTGCCGTCCAGCGCGCCGACGCTCAGCGTCCATCCGCCCCGCCGGGTCTCGAAGGCGGGCAGCCCGCGCTTGCGGCTCCTGGCCAGCCTCGAGGCGGGGCTTTCCTTCCAGCCTCTCTTTGCCAGCTCGCGCGACGCCGCGGCGATCGCCTCGGGCCGCGTGGCCTCGAGCCGCGTCACCCACAGCGCGCCGTCGCGCTCCGCCCCGATCGCGGTCAGCACGTGCTCGCCGGGCAGGCCCGCCGGAGGCCCGCCGCAGCGGCAGCCGCCCGGGCCGCGTCGCTCTCCCTCCAGCTCCCCGCAGCCCGCGGAACGCTCCTCGCGCAGCAGGTCGACCTCGATCCCGGCCAGGCAGAGACAGACCACGCGCGGCCGGGGCGCGGCTGTCGAGGCGCCGGCCGCGCCCCGCCAGCCCAGCACGGCCAAGGTTAGTCCGGCGGCCAGCGCTCCGGCGACGATTCTCTTAGACCTACTCATCGTCCAACCCCAGCGCGTCGCCGACCACGTCGGCCACCAGGTCCAGCAGGCCGTCCACCGGCTCGGTGGTGCACATCAGAACCGCGCCCTCGGCGACCTCCAGCGTGGGACCGCCGAGCCGGGCGGGCACGCCGTCCACCTCCTCGACCGCGACGACCTCGGCGTGGGCCCAGGAGAGCGGATCGCAGCCGGCGATCTCGGCCAGCATCCCCGCGATCGAGGTGTCCATTCCCGTCTCGGTGCCGCTGGTCTGCTCCATCTCGTCCAGTGACATGTCCGAATCTCCGCACTCGCCGCTCGAGGCGGTCGCCAGCGCTCGAGAGTCGGCCTCCAGCCGCGCCTCCAGCCGTCCCTCGAGCAGCGCGTGCACGCCGATCAGCCCGATCCAGATCGCCAGGAAGAAAGGCACCACGATCACCCCCTCGCTCATCGCGATGCCTTTTTCGTCTTTCGCCAATCTCGACATTTCCATGCGCTCCTCTCAATGCAACACGAAGTCCTCCAGCCCCGGCGCTCCCAGCGAGCCGAGCAGACCGTCCTCGCCGCCGCCGTCGATCTCCTCCCCGATCTGCCCGCACTCGCCGGCGAACTCCCCGCCGCACTGCGAGCCCAGCTCGAGCCCGCCTGCGGGCAGCCGAAAGCGGATCAGGCGGCCCCGCCAGTCCATGTGCCACAGATCCATCTCGCCCGAGAGAAAGTCGGCCCCGGCGAACGCCAGCCGCCCGGGCAGCACCTCTCCCGGCCCCGCCCCGGCGGCGATCGCCACGCCCCGCCGCCTCCGCTCGTGGTCGGTCCCGGCCAGCACGAAGCCGCGCACTCGCAGCCCCTCGGGTAGCAGGTCCTCGTCGAGCGCACGAGGTCGGGCCCACTCGTCCGAGTCGAGCGGCTCGCCCTGCACCTCCATCTCGATCTCCTCCTCCACCAGGCAACCGTGCAGCTGCAGGTAGACCGTGCGGGTCACGATCTCGGCCCCCTCCGGGTAGGATCCGCCCGCCTGCTCGCGGGTCTCGCTCTCGCAGACCATCTCGCCCCCGCAGCCGCCCTGGCCCTCGCAGGGGTCGTCCTCCAGCCAGCTCGAGCCCTCCTCGTCCGAGCCGAGCGTCTCCACGTGCGTCCCTCCCACCGAGTCGATCCACTCCACCCAGCGGTCGCGCCGCCAGCCCCACAGGCCGCGCACGTAGTCGTCGTCCTGCTGCGCGCCGAGGCAAAAAGCGCAGCCCCACTCGGAGCACTGCTCGCACTGCGCGCCGTAGCAGCGTCCGCTCGCCTCGTCTGGCCGCGCCGCCGCGTCGTCGCACTCGTAGTGCTCGTTCAGCGGGTGCGATACCTCGCGCGTCATCGAGTCCGGCGGCGGAGAGTCGGAGTCGCCGCAGAAGAACTCGGAGAAGGTGCCGGCCATCCCGCCCACCAGCTCTCCGACCGTGTCGTTCGCCATCTCGGGCAGACCGCCGGGCAAGAAGAAGGTGGTCATCACCACCACGTTCTCCCCGGCCTTTTCGCACAGCTCGTCGAAGCTGCCCTTCTCGGTCGGCAGCTCGTCGGTCACCGGCCAGGCGAAGCCCAGCTCGACCGGGTCGTAGGTCTCGCGCGTCGAGATGTAGACCGCCTCGGCCTCGGCGAGCAGCGGCGTGACCTCGTTGATCACGTCGGAGGCCTCCTCCAGCCCGTCGAGAATGTCCTGGATGCGCGGCTCCACGTCGTCGGCGATGTCGGTGATCTTGTTCAGCGCCTTGCCCAGGGGCGCCATCGCGCCGCAGGCCGCGCCCTGGGTCACGATGCAGGCCACCCCCACCGCGGCGATCGCCACCGACAGGATCGCCTGCAGGGTGCGCAGCGCGACCAGCACCGAGAGCGCCGCGGCCATCACCAGGTTGATCAGCGCCAGCAGGTTCATCCCGCGCGCCTTGGCCGTGGCGTTGGAGAAGGCGACCGCGTCGGCGCCGTCCTGCACGACCTGCTGCTCCAGCGCGGCCAGCCCCGCGCCCAGCACATGGTAGAAGAGGCCCACCATGAACAGCGCCACGAAGACCGACATCACCATCACCGCGCCGCCGTCCTTCTCTCCTCGCCCGCTCATCGCTCACCTCCCCTGGTTGGGCAGTGTTCGTTGCGCCTCGATCGCGATCACGTCCCATTCGCCCAGCACCGCCATCGAGGCCAGCGCCCCACCGTTCTGCGCCAGCAGGGCGCGCTGCTCGTCGCCCAGCCCGGTCCACGGACCGCACAGCAGCTTCCTGCCGAGCGGCACGGCGCAGCGGGCCAGGTAGGTGACGCGCACCGTGACCGGCCCGCGCGGCTCGAAGCTGGTGCGAAAGCCGCCCTCTCCGTCCGGGAAGCCGATCGCCACGGCCAGCCGGCTCCAGCCGAACAGCCCGGCCAGCACGTCGACGCCGTCCACCTCTCCCAGCGCCTCGGCCACGCTGTCGCCGCCGAACGAGTCCAGCGGCGGCGACAGCGGCGCCAGGGTCAGCCGCGCGGCGTCGCGGATCGCCTCCAGCCGGCCTCCGCCCGGCGCGGTGGCGTAGCCGAGCACGCCCTCGACTCCGTTGCCCACCTGGTTGAGCGGCACGCCGGCGTAGTCGGCGTCTTCGTGGTCGTCGGGCAGGATCACGATCGCGGCCCGCGCGGCCCTGGCCGCGGCGTGCCCGACCAGCAGGTTGGTGGCGTACAGCAGCGCCAGCTGCGTCAGCCCCAGAAAGAGCGTCAGCAGCGGTCCGATCACGGCCAGGAACTCCACGTAGACCGCGCCGCGCCGGCAGCTGGAGATCGAGGCGCCCACCGCTCACCCCGCGATCCGCACAAGCAGCGCCAGCGCGGTTCCGCACAGCACCGACGGCCCGAACCGGATCGTCAGCGCCGCGGCCTCGCCGACGCGCGGGTCGCGCCGCAGCCGGCGCCGCGCCGGGGGGATCGCGACGCCGGCCGCGGCCTTGAGCCCGGCGGCGAGCTGGCCGCGACGGGCCCAGGCGACCAGCCCGTGCGCCGCGCCGCAGAGGAAGACCGCGCTCTCGACCTCGATCGCGGCGCCGACGCCGAGCAGGGCGCCCAGCGCGGCGAGCAGCTTGACGTCGCCGCCCCCCATCGCCCCGGCGCGGAACATCAGCAGCGGCACCAGCGCGGCGGCCAGCCCGCCCGCGGCCGCGGCGAACAGCCCCCAGCCGCCGTGCACGGCCCAGCCGAGCGCCAGCCCCAGCAGCCCGCCGGCCGCGGTCAGCGCGTTGGGGATCCGCCCGCCGCGCCAGTCGAGCACCGCGGCCGCCGCGGCCACGAGCAGCGCCGCGATCCAGGCGATCAGCTCACCGCCCTGCATCACAGTCCCTCGACCTCGCCCTTGGCCTCGTTCACCTTGTCCGAGACCGTCTCGCCAAACTGGCTCCACAGCGCGATTCCGGCGACCGCGATCAGCATCAGGATGATGATGTACTCCACGGTCGACAGCCCGCGCTCGTCGCGCCGCAGCCCGGACCGCTTCCCGGGGCCGCTCGCCTTTCGCATCGCTTCTCGTCTCGTTTCGCTCTTCATCTCTCTCCTCCTCGTCGGTTGGGGCCGGCTCGGCCGGCCGGTCTTCTCGCTCACGGAATCGGCAAGGAGAGCACGATCTCGATCGCCTCGTGGTAGGCCAGCAGCCGCGGTCCCAGCGTCAGCGCCGCCGCGGCGAAGCCGAGCGCCACCGTCATCACCAGGACCAGCTGCTCGACGTAAACCGAGCCGATCTCGCATCGCGCACTGCCCGCCTTTGGTCTTCCGCGTCGCACACCAGCTACATCGACCGCTGGACGCCTTCGGTTGCAAAAAAGATCGGCCCCGGGCCACGAAAACGAGGCGCGAAGATAAAATTCAGCCTTTGATTACAGACAGTTGGGTCGCAAAAATTTTTTTTGCGACGCGGCGCTCAGAAACTGTCCGGATCGGAGATCTCCACCGGCGAGCAGCGTTCTCGCACCGCCTCCCAGTCGCTCTTCAGCGGCTCGGTCTCCGGCGCGCCCCGCTCGCGGATCCTGTCCGTGAGCCGCTCGGCGCGCTCATCGGTGTCGGGGTGGGTGGAGAGCAGCTCGGGCACGTAGCCCGCGGCCCCCTCCCGCTCGGCCAGCTCGCGCAGGAAGCGCGGCAGCCCGCTGGGATCGAGGCCGGCGCGGTACATCATCTCCAGCCCCCCGGCGTCGGCCTCGCGCTCCTGGTCGCGGCTGAACGACATCGAGGCCAGCCCGGCCGCGTTGCCCACGAGGAAGCGCTCCACCGCTCCCGCGTCGCCGGCCAGCGCGTAGACGATCAGCATCAGCCCGACCTCGCGGGCCATGTTGTGGATCCCGTGGCGCTCGATCACGTGCTGGCACTCGTGGGCCAGCACGCCGGCGAGCTGGTGGGGGTCGCCGGCGGCCTCGATCAGGCCGCGATTGACGAAGATGTAGCCGCCCGGCAGGGCAAAGGCGTTGACCTGCTCGTCGTCGAGGACGAAAACGCGCCAGCCGTAGTCGGTGGCGCCCATCGCGGCCACCAGCCGCCGGCCGATCTCGCCGACCGCGACTCGCAGCTTCGGATCGAAGCAGACGCGCTTCTCGGCCAGCACGTCCTTCGCCGCGACGCGCCCGATCTCGGTCTCCCATCCCGGGGGAATCTGCTCCACCGCGGCGTCTACCGCCCGGCCGAACGCCGCCCAAACCAGCAGCGCGACCACGGCCAGCACCCCGCCGGCCGCGGCCAGCCGGCCCAGCCGGCCCAGCCGCCTGCGCGAGCGCGTACGGCCAACGGCGCCGAGCTGGTCCAGGATCGATCGCGGCGCCCCGATCGCCTCCAGCTCGCCCGCGATCCGCCTGTCCGGGATCAGGACCCGCAGCGCGCCTTCGTCGCCGTCGCGCTCGAAGCAGAGGTAGCGATCGTCCACCCCGGTCGGCGAGACACGCACGCCGAAGTACGGCACGCTCGCGACCGCCTCGCCCGCGACGCGCACCTCCAGCGAGTCGCCGCGGGGCAGCACGCGGCACGACTCCCCGGATCCGCCCCCCGGTCGAAACAGAAGCCCTCCGTAACCGTCCTGCTCCACCTCGATCTCCCGCGTTCAATCCACGGACTCGCGCTCCCGTGCAGAGCCACCAGCCGCTCCTCTTCTGCCTCTGCAATCGGCGTCGATGCGAGAGCAATACCATCTCTCCTTTCGAAAAAGGAGCCTCGAAGGAAAGGTAGCAGGATGGGTGAACGGTTACTCACGAAGATCGGTCATCCTGGCGGCCGGGCGCCGCGGCCACGAGGGCCGCGGTCAGAATTGCGAAGCCCAGCGGGCTCGGCTCCTGACGCCTTGGTTTCTTGGAAGAGGAGCCCCTGTTGCTCTTCTTGCATTCGTGTGTCCGCCTTCTCCGAGGGGGAGTCGACGGGGGACGGTTTTCGCGGTGCGACCAGCGCCGTGTCCGCGGCCAGGCAGGAGGCGGTGTCCCGGCCGGCGCTGCGCTCGTACATCTCGCCGAAGGCGCGCGTCTCCTCGGCGTCCACCTCTGCCAGGTTGCGCGCCCAGCGATGACCGATCGGCTGGTAGCGCAGCCGCGCGGTGACGCGCAGCGGACCGGCCTTCGGGTCGACTCCGATCGCGTAGGCGAGGCGATCTCCCCCGGCCGCGAAGCCGTCGTCCTCGCGCGCCGCGCCGTGCACGGCCACGTCCTTCGCGGCGCTCGCCTTGTTGAATCCGAGCGGCAGCAGGCGGTTGTCCTTGAGGTAGCGCGTCGCTTGCAGCAGGCCGGTGGTCACCGCGCCGTCCGGGCGGCCCATGATCGGCTCGTAGATCTGCACCTGGTCGGCGCTGGTGATCTCGTCGTGGTGAGGCTCGAAGCGCGCCGCGTCCTCGTCGTTGTCGTTGCCCGCGATCGAGCCGTCGGGCCGCAGCGCGCCGGATGAGAACAGCTCGTCTCCGTTTTCGTCCTCGACCAGCAGCTCGATCCAGACCCGCCGCGACGGGTAGGCGGTCGGCAGCTTGTGCCCGGCCAGGTTGCGCACCGCCACCTCGACGCGCAGCGACCCGCCTCGCAGCTCGGTCCGGGCGGTATCGATCTCGATCTCGGCCGCGGCCGACTCCAGGTGCTCGCGCGTGCGGCGTGCGCCGAGGGCCAGCTCCCGCCCGTCGGCGCGGGCGTCGACCTCGCCGGGGTTGTCTCCGATCAGCTGCAGGACGAAGAAGTTGCCTCCGCGAAAGGAGTGCTGCGAGAAGTCCTCGCGCGGCTTGCCGATCACGCTCGAGATCGGGTTGTCCCGCTCGGCGGTCGCCATGTGGCACTGCTGGCAAGTCCGCTCCTCGGCGCGGCCCTCGGCGTAGTCGCTGTGCCTCCACTCCAGGTACGGGACCTGCTCGGGGAAGCGACCGATCGGGTTGCCCTCGTCGTCGAGCGACTCGGTGTAGAGCGTGTGGCAGGTGGCGCACAGCTCCGGGCTCTGCAGGTGATCGGCCTCGCCCGGCTCGAAGCCGGTCGCCGAGCGCATCACCCGCTTGGTCGCCTTGGCGATCGCGTACGGACCCTCGATCGGACGTCGGCCGGCCGGAGCGGCGCGGTCGACCTCGAAGCCGCCCACGAAGCTCTCCTCGCTGCCCAGGTTGTCGGGCAGGATCTGGTGGCAGAGCGTGCACGAGGCGCTGTCGAGCGCGAGCGCTCCGCCGGCCGCGGTCGGCGCGTCCCGGTCCGCCCCCGGCGCGGGAAAGACCCTGCCCTTTCGCCCCAGCTCGCGGTTGAGGTAGCGCTGCATGGGCTTGTGGCACTTGGAGCACTCGTCCTGAATCGCGGCGTCGGCCGCGGGGTGGTCGCTGATCTCGCGCCGCACTCCGGCACGCCAGTAGGGATCGACGCCGGAGTGGGCCATCATCGTCGCCCGCCAGGCCAGCCCGATCGAGAGATCCTCGCCGCCCTCCATCCCCAGCTCGTTGTGGCACGACTGGCACTGGTCCGAGCCGGCGAACAGCTCGCGCGGATCGGTCTCTTCCCGCCCGCTGGTGGAGACTCCGGCCAGCAAAACGGCGCCCAGCGCGGCCCCGCCCAGCAACGCGATCGCGACCCGGCTCGTACCGCTTCTCTTCGCTCTCATCGCTCCACCTCCTGCCATCCCTCGGCGAAGCCGCCGTCGAACCAGTCCCAGAGCAGGTGCAGCATCGCGGTGATCTGGCGCCGCTCGAAGCGCGTGACCGGGATCTCGGCTCCCAGCACCAGCATCACGTGCTGGCGCTGGTTGAGCGCCACGTGCAGCTCGGGCACCAGCGACCAGTCGACCGGGTAGCCGCCCTCCAGCTCGGTCTTGCCCAGCACCTCGACCATCGGCGACCAGGCGCGGCCGAAGCGCCCCTGGGTGAAGGTGTGACCGATCGCGCCGCGCCAGAACAGCTCGTGCGGCGCCACGTCCGAGTCGGTGGACAGCTCGGCGCCGCCGTGGAGCTGGACGAAGTTGTCGCCCGGCAGGATCTGCCCGATCGCCAAGAACGGCTCGAAGTGGAAGATTCCGTCGGAGAAGCCGTCGGACTCGTCGCCGACCGGGAAGAAGACCTCGGCGCCCAGGCTGCCGATCGTCCCCAGGCGCAGGCTGTGCCAGAGCACGCCCTTCCAGCCCAGCCCCAGGTCGCCCAGCCCCTCGCCCCAGCGCAGGCTGGCCTCGCCGTCGGATCCGGTTTCCTCTACCTGCTGCACGCCGACCGGCAGGATCAGCTCGACTTGGTTGCGATCGCCGATCCGCTTCTCGGCCACGAATCGGAGCTGGATCGCGAGCGGCTCGTCGACCGTGCCGGACAGCTCCCAGACGAACTCGTCCTCCAAGTAGGCCTTGCCGGTCGCCAGCGCGCGCGGGATGTTGAACGCCCCGTCCGGCCAGTTGCCGTCGGTGCAGAACGACTTGACGTGCGCCGCGGCCTCGGAGAGCTGCTCGTCGGTCAGCGCGCCGCCGAAGGCCGGCATCATCTCGGCGAACCCGCGCGTGGGACCGCCGTTGTGGGCGATCGCGAACCAGTCGCCGTGCGGCTCGCGCGAGGCGAACGAGCAGTCGGTGAAGTCGGGCACCGGCGTCTCGAAGCCGAGGATCCGCTGCGCCGTGCCGGTCCCGTCCAGGCCGTGGCAGGTGGCGCAGGCCGCCCCGTAGACCTCCTCGCCCCCGGTCAGCTCGGACCAGTCGTCCCCGGGCGGAGGATCACCGCCCTCGCTCGCCGCCCCGCCGGCGCCGCAAACGAGCAAGGCGAACACCAGCGCCAGCGCTCCCGGCCCGAGCGGAGCCAGCTTTCGGAATTCCGTGTTTTTCATCTTACCTTGCAGCCATGCTCGTCGAATCCAATCGTGCTTAGCATGACATGACGATTGCCGGCCGGCAAATATCCGAATTTAATTGGGCAAAACAGCGCATGCATCCCATCGCGTTCCCCGAAGGGGTCGACGATTTCGAAAATCCTTTATTTCTTAAATTTTCCGTCCAAAACTTTTTTTGAAAGCACTTTCATTAACAATGAGAAAACCAACAAAATTCGTCAGCATTGGCATCAATCCGTCCCGATATAGAGCAAAAGCTCTTTCCCGCGCCGGGTCGACCGGCAGACGCATGGAGGTACCGGGGCACGCCGCGCTGGTTGTGTCCCGCAAAAAAAACATCGGAGGCGAAAATGAAGTTTGTCACGAAAAGTCTGATCGCAACCGCAGCTCTCCTGCTCACGGCGGGTCTCTTCGCCGGATGCGAGGATGAAGCAAAGTCTCCTCCGCCAACCTGCGGGGACGGCACAGTCGACGAGAACGAGGAGTGCGACGACGGCAATCTGAGCAACCTGGACGGCTGTCTCAACAACTGCCTCGAGGCTCGTTGCGGCGACGGCTTCCTCCAGGAGGGGTCCGAGGAGTGCGACGACGGCAATTTCGACAACACCGACTCGTGCACCAACGACTGCAAGCTGGCCGTCTGCGGCGACGGGATCGTCCACCAGGGCGTCGAGGCCTGCGACGACGGTAACGATGACGACAGCGACGACTGCACCAACCAGTGCGCTCTGCCCAGCTGCGGCGACGGGGTAGTCCAGACCGGCGAGGAGTGCGACGACGGCAACCTGAGCAACAACGACTCCTGCCTCAACACCTGCCTCGAGGCCAGCTGCGGCGACGGCTTCGTCCAGGACGGCTCCGAGGAGTGCGACGACGGCAATTTCGACAACACCGACTCGTGCACCAACGACTGCAAGCTGGCCGTCTGCGGCGACGGGATCGTCCACCAGGGCGTCGAGGCCTGCGACGACGGTAACGATGACGACAGCGACGACTGCACCAACCAGTGCGCTCTGCCCAGCTGCGGCGACGGGGTAGTCCAGACCGGCGAGGAGTGCGACGACGGCAACCTGAGCAACAACGACTCCTGCCTCAACACCTGCCTCGAGGCCAGCTGCGGCGACGGCTTCGTCCAGGACGGCGTCGAGGAGTGCGACGACGGCAACACCAGCAACCAGGACGGTTGCCTGAGCACCTGCCTGCTGGCCAGTTGCGGGGACGGATACGTGTGGAGCAACGTGGAGGAGTGCGACGACGAAAACGAGGTCGAGACCGACAGCTGCACCAACGACTGCACGATCGCGGTCTGCGGCGACGGGATAGTCCAGGACGGCGTCGAGGAGTGCGACGACGGCAACTCCGACGATAGCGACGCCTGCCTGACCAACTGTGTCGAGGCCGCCTGCGGCGACGGGATCCTGTGGGAAGGCGAAGAGGAATGCGACGACGGAAACCTGGTCGACGGCGACTGGTGCAGCTCCAGTTGCGTGCGCGAGTGCGACCAGGCCGACTTCTACCTGGGCGAGGCGAGCGCCCTCGACGGCGACAGCTGCTACATCCTGTTCGAGACGCAGCTGAGCTGGGCCGACGCCGAGGCCGCCTGCGACGTGATCGGAGCCCACCTGGCCTCGATCGGCGCCGCGGCCGAGAACACGACAGTCTACGACATGATCACGGGCGACTCCTGGCTCGGGCTCACCGACCAGTTCGGCGAGGGAGCCTTCGTCTGGTACGAGGGTCCGGGCGATATCGTCGTCCCCACCTACATCAATTGGGCAGCTACAGAGCCGGACAACGACCCCGACAGCGCCGGAGACTGCGCCGCGATGCTGAGCGCGGACGGCACCTGGGTGGACGACACCTGCTCCACCGCCAGGGCCTACGTCTGCGAGCATGAATGGAAGTGAGAACCACGAATGAGAATCGAGGTTCACCATGACTGACATCATTTCGAAAACGCCGCGCGCGCTCGGCGGCGAGCCGACACGGTTCGCCTTGCTGCTGGGCGCGCTCTGCCTGGGCTTGCTCTTCGTCGGCTGCTCCGACGGAGGAGGAGGAGGTGGTGACGGTTCCTCTACCTGCGGGGACGGCGTCGTGCAGGACGGAGAAGAATGCGACGACGGCAACCTCGACGAGACAGACGAGTGCACCACCCTCTGCCTGCTTCCTCGTTGCGGAGACGGTTTCGTCCAAGAGGGCGAGCAATGCGACGACGGCAACTTCAGCAACAACGACTCCTGCCTCAACGACTGCACGCAGG
>CAZHCG010000076.1:0-22909 GCA_964530995.1 uncultured Myxococcales bacterium | reverse complement strand
TGGTCCGAAGATCCGGCCGAGATGGCGGACAGGATAGAGGCGGTGATCGGTTCCCTGTTACCCCCGGGCCGGGTTGTCGCCGGCCTCCACGGCGCGGCGGGCCGTTTCGGTCAGCCTCCACTCGGGGCGCACCGCTCTCGCTCCGCGGCCCTCCCAGTCCAGGAACCTGAGCGTCTGCCGCGTGCGCGCGTCCGGCTCGCTTTGGGGATCGCGCAGCAGCCGGAAGTAGCTGGCCAGGCTGGAGGTGGTGGGACCGAAGCCGCGCTCGAAGAGCACGATACTCATCTCTCCCAGCGCCTCGACCGCCGACTGGTAGCGATCCTCGGGTCGCCGCGCCAGCATCCGCTCCACGACCCGCGAGCAGGCCGGGTCGATCCCCGCGACCACCTCGTGCGGAGGAACCAGCGGCCTCTCGATCGAGAGCATCACCTCGGTGATCGTGCCGATCACGCTGCCCAGCACCCGGGGCCGGACGTTGGGGTTGAAGCCGGTCAGCAGCTCGTAGGTTACCAGGCCCAGCGCGTAGATGTCGGTCCTCGCGTCGATCGGATCCTCGATCAGCACCTCGGGAGCCATGTACGGAACCTTGCCCGCGATCTGACCGTCCTGCTCCTCGCCCTGCGCGATCGCCACGCCGAAGTCCGAGAGCTTGACGAACCCCCGCCGCTCGTCGAGCAGGATGTTTCCCGGAGAGATGTCGCGGTGGATCAGGCCGATAACGCCGTGGCCGAAGTCGAAGCTGTGGGCGTAGTGCAAGGCGCGCAGCACCATGAACACGATGAACCCCACGATCTGCTCGGGAATGCGGACGATCCCGTCCCCACCTCCGTAGACCGCCTCGGCGGTCGCGCCGACCAGCTCGCGCAGGCCGTCCAGGTCCATCCCCTCCACGAACGCCATCGCCACGAAGAAGCGGCCGGCCTCGTCGATTCCCGAATCCAGGAAAGGCACGATGTTGTCGTGCGACAGAAGCGACATGCGCAGCGCCTCGGCGTCGAGCGAGCGGGACCGGGAACCGGGATCGGTGAGAAACTTGACCGCCACGGGCTGGACGTGCCCGGCCGCGCTGCGGCGCTCCGCCATCCAGACCTCGCCCATCCCGCCGCGGCCCAGGGGCTCGACCAGCCGGTAGCTGGACTCTGAGGAGAACGACCAGCCCGCGGCGAGCGGATCGGGATCGACGACAATCGAGCCCGTCTCGTCGGCGGGCGTTGCTCCGTCCTTCATTCGTACTCCTCCTCGTCGAGCTTCTCTTCGGGGACCTCCTCCTCGTCGAGCTCCCCTCCCGCGGGCTCCTCCCCCTCCTCGAGCGGCTCCTCCCCCTCCTCGAGCTCCTCTTCGCCTTCCTCGAGTTCCTCTTCGGGGAGCTCCTCTTCGTCGAGCTCCTCCTCCGCGGGAGCTCGGGCGCGCTCCCGGGCGCGGTCGAACGGCGTCAGCAGCTTGATCTTTTCCGCCTCCGGCCGATCGTCCCTGTCTCGCCCGCGTTCCGGCCCCCGGGCCTCGGGCCTGCGATCGGCGGGGCCGGGAGCCGGCTCCCGCGCCTCCCGGCCGGACGGCCCGGCCCGATCCCGGTCCCGCGCGTCCGGCGCGCGCCGCCTCGCCCCGCGACCGCGCGCCGAAGGCCTGGCGCCGCGAGGGCGACCGGGCCGATCATCCTTGCCGAACCTCTTGGAGGCCATCAGGCGCCCGCCGCCGATCCGGCCGCGGTAGCGAAATCCGAAGTAGCCGTCGTCCCGCTCGGCTCTACGCAGCTTGCTGCTGAAGGAGGCGAGGTTGTCGACCAGCATCGAGGCCTTCTCGCTCTTGGAGGTGTAGCCTTCGAGAAAACGGAACTTGAGATACACGTCGAACCTGCTTCTCGACAGCGGATCGCGGAAATCGATCGTCCCGGTGACGTCGATGTCGATATCATCGGACTTCATCTCGAAGTCGTCGAAATCGGCGCGTCCCTCGCCGAAAGAGACCAGACACGAAGTGGAATCGACCTCGATCGGGTCGACGGTCATCGGCATGCCCCCCACGTCGATCTGGGCGTCCTCGCTGCCGACCACCAGCTTCTCGATCGTGATCTCCAGCTTTCCGGCAGCGTCGGCGAACAATCCCGTGCTCGACTCGATCTCCAGCTCGGCGCCGACCCGCCCGTTGATCGGCAGCGGCAGCTCGCTCCTCAGGTCGTGCACGCGGCGCAGATCGAGATCGCTCAAAACCACCGAGATCGCCAACGAGGAGTCGCCTTCCCCTTCTTCCTCCCCTTCTCCCTCCTCCTCCTCGGGCTGCTCCTCTCTCTGCGGGTCGGCCAGACCCGCCGGTCCCAGCGGACGTCCCGCCGATCTTCCTCGACCGCGCCGTCCCGCCGTTCGCGGATCCGGCCCTTCGCCCGGCAGCGGCCCCGAGTAGGCCAACTCCACCTCGCCGCCGAGCGCATCGAGCTCCAGCTCCACGTCCAGCTCGCCGAACAGCAGCGCCAGCAGGCCGACGTCGACCACGATCTCGTCGACCAGGTAGGCCGGCCCCGCCAGACTGTGCTCACCTTCTCCCGGCCCGGCGTCGGCCGATTCCCCGCCGGCTTCCTCCCTTGCCTCTTCGTCTTCCTCCCCTTGCTCCTCCCCGTCGGCGGCCGCCGAGATCCGCACGTCGGACAGCACCACGTTTCCGCCCAGCGACAGCGAGAGCTCCCCGATCGTCACCTCCCGACCCAGCAGGTCGCGGAGCTGGTGCTCCGCGAGCGGCTGAAAACGGTCCAACGGAAAGGTCCACATCAAGAACAAGAGGAACAGCACCACGAAAAACGCGGGATAGCCGATAAACTTGAGCAGCTTGCGCGCGGTGTCTCCCAGCATCAGCGACCTCTCCTCCCCTCTTCGCCGTTACGACCGCCTTCATCCTCGGTGGCCTCCTCCGTCTCGGAACGCTCGTAGGTCGAGATCGTCATCGTGATGTCGAAAGAATCCTCGGAGCGCCGGCGCTTGCGAATCTCGAGCTTGGTGATCGCCACCGGAAAGCGCCGCCGGTTGCTCTCGACGTTCTCCATGAACTCGGTGAGCTGCTCGAGGCCGACCCGCCGCATCGACAGCTCCACGGCGTGCTCGATCCAACCGCCGTCGTGCGGCTGGTCCGGCCGCTCCTTGGTGTCGGGATCCGGCAGACCGATCTTGTTGCAGATCTGGTCCACCATGGTGCGCAGCGGTATCGGCTTGTCGAACTCCTTGCGCCGACCCTGGATCTTGCGAATCCGGTACTCGGGGCCCCGCACCTCGAGCAGGCGGATCGTATCGGCGCGCGCGCGGTTCTCTTTTTTCAACTCGCTGATCGAGGAACGAACGAAGAAGATCGCCAGCGAGACGAGCATCACCACCAGCACGATCCCCATCGCGGCCGCGAGGCGCTTCTCGCGGGCCGACAATCCGGCCACCAGGCTCTGAAAGAAAGACGTCATCGTTCGTTTCCCGCGTTCATGGACACTTGCTGTCGATCTCCATCTGGTATCGCTTCCGCTCGTTGACCGTCTGCACCTTGCCGATCCGGATATCCTTGAAGCACGCCTCGAAGCCGGCCAGCTGCTGACGGATCAGGTCGGTCGGCTCGATGACCTCCATCGCGTTGTCCAGCCCTCCGTCCTCCGTCCCGAGCTCGCTGACCCCGGCGTCGGCGCCGACGCCGGTCAACTCGGAGTCGACGATCGCCTTCATCGAAAGGCGCTTGGGCTTGATCTCGAGCCTTTCCACGTCGTGGACCACCGATTCCGGAATCAGCCGGGAGAGCTCCACCACCAGGTCGAAGGCGTCGTAGTCGGGCATCGGCAGCGTCTCGACCTCGCCGCCCCCGAGCTGGTCGATGATCTCCTGCTGGTCGCTGATCCGCTCCCCGAACAGCTTCTCCGTCATCGAGGCGATCCGCTCGTGCTGTTTCTCGGCCTCGCTCTCGATCACGGCGTACTCGGCGTAGCTGGCGAAGATCCAGGCCAGGATCACCGCCATCGCGCAGGCCGCGATCCAGATCAGCCTGCGCCGCAGGAAGGTGTAGTCGCCCTTGAACGCCAACTCGCCGCGTCGCACGTTGGCGCGCCTGGAGCGCTGCAGCTCCTCGCTGCGCGCCAGCCCGTGCCCCAGCACGGCGAGCCGGCCGTCGAGCCCGGACTCGAGCGACTTCATCAGCCCGCCCACCGGGGCCTCGTGGAGCTCGACCGGCAGGCCGATCTCGTCCGCGATCAGCTCGTCGAGACCGGCCATCCGCGAGCTGCCGCCGCAGAGCAGGACCCTGGAGACGCGCTTGCCGCCCGCGGCCAGATGGCCGGCCGTGGTCTGTCGGATCTCCCGCAGCAGCGGCCGCAGCGCGTCTTTCAGGATCTCGCCGACGCGGCCGGAGAGCCCGGAGCGGATCTTGTGCCGCTCCGCCTCCGCGAAGGAGACCTGGCCCTCGTCCGCCAGCCGCGCGGTCAGGTCGCGGCCGCCGCGCAGAATCGTGCGTGCGGTGACCACCTCGTCGCACAGCACCGCGACGTTGGTGCGCTGGTGGCCGATGTCGACCACGGCGATAACCTCCGACTCCTCGTCCTTGTCCTGTTCGAAGTCGGCGCGGTAGGCCAGCGGGGCGACCGCCACCTCGCGCGGATCTATCTCCTGCTCGGCCAGGCCGGAGATCAGCTCGCCGACGCGCGCGGTCGGAACGACCGCGGCCAGCAGGCGCATCCGGTCTCCCTCGCGACCGAGCTCGATGTGGTCGAAGACCGCGTCCTCGATGTCGTAGGGCAGCGACTCGTCCAGCTCGAAGCCGAGCACCTGATCCAGGCGGCGGCCGGCGCTGACCGGAAGCTCCAGGGTGCGCAGCGTGGCGTGCTCCCCGCAGACCGCGCAGTAGATCGTCTCGTCGCCGACTCCCAGCCGCCGCACCAGCCTCCCGGCCGCCGCCCAGGCCGCCTCCGGGCCGGAGCGACCGCTCTCGTCGAGCTCGACGGGCTCGACGTCGAAGCGCGTCACCTCCCGCGTCCGCAGCCCGATCCTGAGCACCACGGCCTTGACCGAGTGGCTTCCCAGATCGAGCCCCACCACGTTCTGCGCCATGCTACCTCATCCTCCAGTACAAAACGCTGCCTCCCGAAGCCGCCACCGACTTCGTGGGGTCGAGCATGTCCACTCCCTCCACGTCGATCACCGCGTGGATGCGTTTGGTCGCGTTGCGCACGGTTCCTTCCGAGTAGATCGAAAAGACCGTGCTCTGGGTCGTCATCGTCTGCCGCGCCAGCCTCTTTTGCAGCACCGGGAAGCCGGGAATCGGCAGAAACAGCCGCTCTTCGGGATTCTCGATCGCGGCGATGAAATCGCTGATCTTGCCGAAAGGCATGAAGGTGCGGATCATAATCACACCCTGCAAGACCTGCAGGAGGTTGAGACGCTGGTACGGATCGAGGCAGGGGCTCATCCCGCTCTCGTCGGTTGACAGCATGCAGACCAGCGAGAACAGCACCTGCGCCGGCGCGGTGTTGACGTTGACCCTTCCTTTGCCCCAGACGGTCATCACCCGCCGCTCCGGGTCCTCGGGCACCGGATCGACGAAGGCCGACCAGAAGTCGTCGTCCACTCCGTGCACGAAGTGCAGCTCCTCCAGGCTGTCGAACGGAGCGTTCTTGCGCTCGTACTCGGGCTCGGTGCCCGTGTAGTAGGAGGGATCCTCGCCTCCGGACCGATCGCAGCGCTCCTCGTCGGGGTCGCTCCAGTCGATGATCTCGCAGATGATCTCCTCGCGCTCCACGCCGTCGGCGCGCTCGCCGATGCGGTCGAACAGCTCGTCGTACTCCATCGGCGCAACCAGCATCGAGAGCTGCTGCACCATCCGCTGCCGCATCCGCTCGTTGTTGGCCAGGTTGACATTGATCTTGCTGTCCTCGTCCACAATCGCCACGGCAAACGATTCGTCTTCGCGCAGGCCGATTCCCTCCGCCATGCTCAGATCCAGGCCGACCAGGTCCGTCATCAGCCCTCCGCCGCCGCTTTCGGAGAAGGGCGCCATCAGCAGATCGGCGTACTGCCAGAAGGGGAAGTTGATCGACTTGCCGAAGATCGGCTGCAAGGAGAGCAGCAGGCGGCTGAGGTTGACTCCCGAGCGGGCCAGGTACTCCGCCTTGACCGCGTCGCGCTGGTTGACCGCGTTGGCCAGGTAGACCTCGTTGGTCTCCATGAAGTCGGCCGTCATCGCGCCCAGGATCGTCAGCGCGATCAGCACCATCAACAAGGCGACGCCTCGCTGGCGTCTCTGGTCCCGCGCTCTTCTCACTGCGTCACCACCGCCGGTTGACCGGGGTTGGGGAACGATTCCTTCTTCCAGATCGGGGTCCGCATCGGGATCTTGAGCTGCGTCCCGTAGACCACCTCCTCGCCGAAGCGATCGTTTCTCGCCAGCCGCACGCGCACCTGGTGCGGCAGCGAGGGCAGCATCGCGACCTGCTCGGTCAGCTCGGTGGTGTCCCACTCGTCCCGCCAGTCGTTCATCGAGAAGTCGAAGAACTGGAAGTCCAGCTCGACCACGTCCTCGACCAGGATCAGAATCTGCCCTCCCTCGAACGGCTCGAGGTCGATCACCGGACACTCCCGCCGCACCAGGTTCATCTGCCCGCTGACCTCCGGGTCGTCGGCGAGGAAGTACGAGATCTCGCACTGGTCCGACTCGTCGACGTGCAGGTAGCGCCGCTGGTGGCTGAACGAGGCGAAGTCGAGACGGTCCTCGCTGCCCCGCTCGCGCCCGATGAAGACCGTGTCACGCACCGGCTCGATCGTGGCCCTGTGCATCGAGAGAAAAGCCGAGGCCAGATCGCGGGAGAGCATGTCGAAGGCGACGCGCACCTGGTGGTGGTCGTCGTGCGAGCGCTCGACCACGTCGCGGGTCTTGGCGGTCTGGCTGGTCGCGGCCCAGATCGTGACCGCGATCATCGACATCACGCCCACCGCCACCAGCACCTCGATCAGGGTCATGCCCCACCGGGCGTCCGGTCGGACCCGCCGCATCAGCGCTCGCCTCCTCTCGTCCCGCCCGGCGTCACTCCTCCTCCGGTCATCGCCTCGTCGGCCATCTGCTCCATCGCCTGGGCCTGCTGCAGCAGCTGCAGCGGTCCCTGGGTGGGGTGCACCACGTACTGCACCACCTCGATGTCCTTGATCTCGGATCCCTGCCGCCACTCGACGACCACGGTCACGCGACGGATCGCCTGCTCGATCACGCCGGTCACCATCGGCATCAGCGAGGAGAGCATCCCGCCCATCCCGAACCCTCCCATCATGTCGTCGCCCTGGTCCCCGCCGCCCGTCATCCCGCCGAGCATGTCCATCCCGTCGTCCATCAAGCCGGCGTCGGGCTGGTCCATCATCTGGCTCACGTCCGGAAGCTGGATCGTCTTGACCTCCCAGCGGCAGGTGAAACGCTCGGCGTCGGTCTCGCCCTCGACCGCCTCGCAGCAGACGCCCTCGTCGAGCACGTCGCCCTCCTCGAAGCCGTCGTCCACCTTGAACTGCAGCTCCAGCTCGCTCATCCGGCAGCGGGCCAGCTCGATCGCGTGCGTCACGTCGCGCGAGTACTCGACCGAGGCGATCGCGGCGAACTGGGCGCCGAAGATCGAAACCACGGCCACCGAGAGCAGCATCACCGCGACCATCACCTCGATTACGGTGAAGCCCCGCCGGCTCTCTCCTCGACCGCTCGCGCCGCTCATTGCTCGCCCTCCTGCAGCTCCTCCAGCTCGTACTCGGGCTCGTACTCGTAAGGGTAGACCACGGCGCGTCCGTTGAGCGGGTGGATCTCGATCGAGTAGATGCGATCCGCTCCGTCGCCGAGCTGGATCACCGAGTGCTCCGTGATCCCGCCGGGAAAGAAGTAGACGTAGGCGCGCCCCTCCTCGCGCGGCTCGGGCTCGTGCGGTGTGTGGGCCCAGGCGAAGCGCGTCTCGCCCTCCAGCTCGCGCACCTCGCCCGAACGGCCCTCCAGCTTCCCGAAGCGCGCGCCGCGATATCCGGCCGGGCTGCCACCGCCCATCAGCGTGCCGCCCTGCTGCATCGCCGCGAGGAACGGGTCGCCGAGCGGAGCGCCGGAGGTGATGTCCGAGGCCAGCCCGCCGAACGGATCGCCCTCGTCGCCGCCGGCCGACCCCATCATGCCCAGCATTCCCAGCGCGCCGCCGCCGCCGCCGCTCAGCACGCCTCCTCCCATTCCCTCGCCGATCGCGCCCACGTCTCGTCCGACGGCGTCCATCTTGGTCGAGAGCGTGGCGTTCTCCACTCCCGCGTCCCCGTAGTACTCGGCATCCTCGCGACGCATCCCCGAGCCGCTCTCGTCGAACGGGTTGAGCACCACCCGCCCGTAGGTCTCCTCCATCCAGTACTGGTTCTTCTCGAAGTCCATTACCAGCCTGACCGTCGAGCCCTGGGTCACGGCCCGCGCGTAGGCGTAGCGAGCGGCCGAGGCCAGGCTCCAGCACGAGGAGCGCAGCCGCGCCTGGGCGGTGGCGCCCAGGCCCAGCATCACGACGCCCACGCCCAGGCCGATGATCACGACCACCATCAGCAGCTCGATCAGCGTGAACCCGCGCTCGCTCTTGCGCCGTCGACTCATCCGCCCGGCCTACTCCTCTTCCTCGTCGCAGCCGTCGTGCTCGCCGCGACCCGGGTCGCAGCCGCCCTCCTCGCCTTGCGGCCCCAGCGAGTAGACCTCGGGGTCGTCGCCGGCGTGGCACTGGATCACGAACTCGTTGTCCCACGGGTCGACGGTGCGCTTGCTCTGATCGAGCAGCCTGCTCGACTTGAGATCCTCCACGTTTGGACACTTGCCGGGATGCTCGGCCTGGTAGAGCTGCACCGCGGCTCGGATCGCCGCCACGTCGGAGCGCGCGGTCTGGATCCGCGACTTCCCCAGCTGCGGCATCACCGCCACGGCCACGCCGGTGGCGATCATCGCCATGATGATCACCACAATCATGATTTCGATCAGGGTCATGCCCCGCTGCGCCTCGGCGCTCGCCTTGCGGGTCGCTCGCAGTTGCCTCGTTCTCGCCGATCCACTCATCTTCTTCTCTCCTCCCGCTCTGGCTCGGGCCCGCTCAGAGGCTCGAGATGTTGTCATCTCCCATGAAGCTCCGATCCGGTCCCCCCGACGACACGTCGACTCCGCCCGGGTCCAGCCGCGCCGGACACGAGAGCCGGTAGGGCCGCCCCCACGGATCCCCGTCTATCCCGAGATACGGCTCGCCCCGGGGTGGATCGCGCAGCTCGTCGATCCCGCGCGGGCAGCGCCCGAAGTCGGCGCGGAACAACCGCGCCGCGTGGCCGATCCGCGAGATGTCGACCCGCGCCTGGCGAATCCGGGTCCGCTCCTCCATCGCGTCCACCGAGAACGCCACGCAGCCGGTGACCAAAAACAGGATCAGCGTCCAGCGGATGCGCCGGCCCAGCCGACCCGCCGAGCGGCGGTGCCGGCCCCGATCCTCCAGGACTATCGCGCCTTTCTCTCTCATTTGATGAACTCGTTCATCTTGATCAGCGGCATCAGGATCGACAGCGCGATGCTGCCGGCGGCCGCTCCCATGATCACTATCATCAACGGCTCCAGCAGCGAGGTCAGCGTCGCGACCCGCGTGTCCACCTGCGCGTCGTAGGCGCCGGCCACGTTTTCCAGCATCTGCTCGAGCTGGCCGGAGCGCTCGCCGACCGCGATCATGTGGGTCACGATCGGCGGAAAGTGCCCCGAAGCCTGCAAGGGCCCGGCGATGCTCTCGCCCTCGCGGATCGAGGAGCTGGCCTCGACCACGACCTGCTCCAGCACCGCGTTGCCCAGCACGCCCTTGGTGATGTCCATCGCCTGGAGCAAGGGCACGCCGGAGGCCAGCAACGTGGCCAGCGTCTTGGCGAACCTGGAGATCGAGATCATCAGCGCCAGGCTGCCGAAGATCGGCGCCGCCAGCACGAGCTTGTGCCAGCGGTACTGCCCCTTTTCCGTCTTCTTCCAGCGGACGAAGGCGAACACGATCAGCACCAGCAGCGCCAAGAACAGCCACCAGAAGTCGCGCAGCAGGTTGCTGGTGAAGATCAGCAGCTCGGTGTACCAGGGCAGCTCGCGGCCGAAGTTCTCGAAGATGGACGTCACCTTGGGCACGACGACCACCATCATCACGCCCACGATCAGGGTGCCCACCAACGCCATCAGCAGCGGGTAGGCCATCGCCGACTGGATCTTGGCGCGCAGCCGGTTCTGCGCCTCGATGAAGTCCGACAGCCGCGCCAGCACCTGCTCCAGCGTTCCGGACTGCTCGCCGGCGTGGACCATGTTGCAAAAAAGGTTGTCGAAGAACTTGGGGTGCCGGCCGAAGGCGTCCGAGAGCGAGGAGCCCTCGTTGACCTGCTCGCGCACGTCGATCAGGGCGGTCTTGAGGTCGGGCTTGTCGATCTGGTCGATCACGGCCGTCAGCGACTCGACCAGCGAGATGCCCGAGCCGGTCAGCGTGGCCAGCTGGCGGGTGCACAGCGCGATGTCGAGACGCTTGACCCGCTTGAACAGCATCTTCTTGAAGTCGACCTGGCCCCTCTCCTTGGCGCCGCCCTTCTCGACGATCTCGGTGATCAGGATCCCGTCGCGCTTCAGCGCAAAACGCAGCGCGCGCTCGCTCTCCGCGTCGCGCGTTCCCTTGGTGGAGCGCCCGTCGGAGCGGCGGATTCCCTGGTACTCGTACAGCGGCAAAGAGCTCGATCTCCTCTCAGGTCGCCTCTTCGTGCGTCACCCGCAGAACCTCTTCGATCGTGGTTATCCCGGCCAGCACCTTGCGCGCGCCGTCCTCGCGCAGGTTGATCATCCCCTCCTCCTTGGCCGCGCGCTTGATCGTGTTGGAGTCGGAGTTGCGCAGGATGTGCCGCCGGATCTCGTCGGTGACCATCACGATCTCGTAGACTCCGGTCCTCCCCAGGTAGCCCGTCTCCAGGCAATGCTCGCAGCCGACCGCGCGGTAGAGCTTGACCGGCCCCCCCTCCACTAGCGGCTGCGTTATCTCGAGGTTGCCGGCCGCCTGGCGGTAGAGCCAGCCCTTCGGCTCGCGGTCGACGCTGCCGTAGGGATCGTCCGGATCGACGCCCAGCTCCTCCAGCTCGTCGCGCGCCGGCGTGTAGATCTCGCGGCAGTGCGGGCACAGCACGCGCACCAGCCGCTGCGCCTGGATTCCCAGGATCGACGAGGCCACCAGGAACGGCTCGATATCCATCTCCACCAGCCTCGTCAGAGCGCCCGGCGCGTCGTTGGTGTGGATCGTCGAGAGCACCAGGTGGCCGGTCAGCGAGGACTGGATCGCGATCTCGGCGGTCTCGCGGTCGCGGATCTCGCCGACCATGATCACGTCCGGGTCCTGGCGCAGAAAGGCCCGCAGGCCGTTGGAGAAGGTCAGGTCGATCTTGGGGTTGACGTGCATCTGACCGATGCCCTCGATGTCGTACTCCACCGGATCCTCGACGGTCAGGATGTTCCTGTCCGGCGTGTTGATCTGGGACAGCCCGGCGTAGAGCGTGGTGGTCTTTCCCGAGCCGGTCGGGCCCGTGACCAGGATGATCCCGTGCGGGCGGCGGATCAGCCAGTGGAAGAGGTGGTAGTGGTCGCCCCAGAAGCCCAGGTCCTTGACGTCGTGGAGCACCGACTCCTTGTCGAGCAGACGCATCACCACGCGCTCGCCCTGGCTGGTCGGGATCGTCGAGACGCGCACGTCGATGTTCTTGCCCGCTATCTTGAGCCCGATCCGGCCGTCCTGCGGCAGCCGCTTCTCCGCGATGTTGAGCTTGGCCAGGATCTTCACCCGCGAGATGATCGAGGGCAGAAACGGCTTCTTGGCGGTCTTGGCCTCGTGCAGCACGCCGTCGACGCGGTAGCGGACCGCGACGACCTTCTCCAGCGGCTCGATGTGAATGTCGCTGGCGCGGCGCTTGACCGCCTCGAAGAAGAGATTGTTGACCCAGCGGATGATCGGCGCCTCGTCCTCGACGTCGATCAGATCGGTCAGCTCCTCCTCCTCGGTGGTCTCGGTCTCGTCGAGATCGGCCCCGGTCGCCGAGCGCTCGTAGACGGTGTTGATCGCCTCCAGGATCGCCTCGCCCGGCACCACGACCGGCACCACCGAGCGCCCCAGGATCGCCTGCACCGCGTCCAGCGCCGAGAGCTCGAACGGGTTGGCGCAGGCCACCCGCACCCCGGTCGCGTTCTCGTCGATCGGCAGGATCGAGTTGGACTTGGCGAACCCGATCGGCAGATGCTCGATCAGGTGGGGCTCGACCTGGTCGACGGGCACCTTCTCGAGAAACTCCAGGTCCATCTCCGCGGCGATCGCGCGCCACAGGTCTCCGGCGGCGATCGCCGCGGAGCCGACCAGCTGCTCGATCAAGGAGCCGCCTTCGTCCAGCGCGCCGTGCGCCTCTTGCAGCTGCTCGGGGCTGATCGCCCCGCGCTCGACCAGCATCTCGCCGATGAAGGTGTCCCTGGAAACGCTCACTCCTCGTCCCCCTCCTCTCCTCCGCCGGGCCGCACTATGCGCAGCGGACGATTCAGCGTCGCTCCGGTGTCGCCGCCCTCGCCGCCGCCCTCGTCCTCGTAGTCCTCGTCGCCCCCTCCCTCGCTGCCGAAGCCCTCGGGCAGCTCGATCGGCTGCTTGGGCTCGTGAGTCGCCTCGGTCTCCTCGGCGGAGAGCTTCTCGAGCCGCTTCTCCTCGCGCGCCTCGGTTACCACCGAGTTGATCACGCTGACCGCTCCGTTGGTCCGCGACCAGTCGAGGTGCGGCTCGTAGCGCTCGTACTCGAAGGCGGTGTAGCGCTCGATGAACTCGCGCCGCTCGGCCATCTTGCGGCGGAAGATCTCGCGGAAGTCCTCGGCCGTGCGGATGATGTACGGCGTGAGGAAGATCATCAGGTTGCGCTTTTTCAAGATCGACTTCTTGGAGCGGAACAGCACCCCCAGGATCGGGATGTCGCCGAGCACGGGCACCTTTTTGGTCGTCTCGACGTGGTTGTCGGTGATCAGACCGCCGATCACGATCGTCTGCTGGTCGGCGACGACCGAGGTGGTGTTCGCGTTCTGCTTTGAGATGTTGGGACCCAGGTTGCTGTCCACCGACTTGACCTCGCTGATCTCGAGGTCGATCTCGAGGCGCACCTGGTTGTCGTCGTTGATGTAGGGCGTGATCTTGAGCGTGATGCCCACGTTCTGCCGCCCGATCGAGTAGCCCAGCCCGCCGCCGATGCCGCCCATCGAGGCCATCGCGCCCAGCGCGCTCGACGCTCCGGTGTTGCCGCTCTGGCCCGAGGCGCCGGAGAGCGCCTGCCCCAGGTAGGCGCCGGCCGGGTTGAAGCCCTGCTGGATCGGGACGTTCTCGCCGACGGTGATCGAGGCCTCCACGTTGTCGGTCGCCAGGATGTGCGGCGTGGAGAGCACGTTGACGTCGGAGTTGGTCTGCAGCGCCTGCATCGCCACGCCGAAGGCCGGGACCGAGATCCCGATCAAATCCTCGCTGCCCGGCAGCTCCGGACCGCGCAAACCGGCGGCCAGCCCGCTCAGCGTGCCCGGGCTGACCACCAGGGAGCTGATGTCCGAGTTGGGCTGGCTCGATCCGTACATCAGCGCCTGGTCGCCCTGCATCTCGAAGGTGTTGCCCGCGTGGAAGCCGAAGCCCAGATCGCGGTTCTTGTCGAGGCTGACCTCCATGATCACCGCCTCGACGAAGACCTGGCGCTTCATCGTGTCGAGATCCTGGATCACCGGCTTGAGGCTCAGGTAGTCGCGCAGCGTCGAGACGATCACCAGCGAGTTGGTGGCCTCGTCGGCCGAGATCTGCATCTCGCCCTCGAACAGCGAGGCGACGTCTCCACCTCCTCCCTTGCCCTTCTTGCCGCGGCCGGAGCGCTGCATTCCGCGCGCGAGGTTGTTGAGCGTCTTGGCCAGCTCGGTGGCGTCGGCGTGCTGCAGCTTGTGCACGTGCAGCGTTCCCTCGCCGGCGATCGGCACGTCGAGCTGCTTGATCAGCTCGAGGATCCGCACGTAGGAGGTCTCGGAAGCCACGATCACCAGCGAGTTGGTCCGCTGGTCGGCGATGATCTTCGATATCTTCGCCTCGTCCTCCTCGCCGAAGACCCCCGGGCCCGAAGGCGCCCTGCCGCGCTTGGCGCGCGCGCGCTTGCTGCGTGCTTTCTTCTTGGCGGACGAGCCCGATCCGTCGCTCCCGACGTCGAAGATCTCCATGATGCGGTCGGCCAGCTCGGCGGCGTCGGCGTAGTTGATCGGCTCGATCCAGATCCGCTCCCCCGTGCCGGGCTGGTCCAGCACGCGCACCAGCTTGAGCAGGCGCCGGATCGAGGCGCCGTAGTCGGTGATGATCAGGGTGTTGGTCGGCGTGTAGACCGTCACGTCGCCCTCCGACGACTTGAAGCGATCGAGCAGCTCGGCGAGCTTGTCCGCCGCGACGTGCTCCAGCTCGTAGAGCTGGGTCACGATCTGGTCCCCTCCCGGAGCCCGCCCGACCACCGGGGTGTTCTGCTGCGTGGATCCGCCGGTGGGCAGGATCTTGAGATAGCGCCCCGCCGGCATCACGGTCAGCCCGTTGACCTGCAGCACGCTGAGAAAGGCCTGGTAGGCCTCGCCGGCCGTGATCCTGGTCGGCGCGTAGATCGTCGCCTTGATGTTGGGGATCTTGCCGCCCAGGATGAAGCTCTTGCCTGTGATGTTGCCGATGATCTTGATCAGCTCGATCAGGTCGGCGTCGACCAGGTTGAAAGAGAACTTGGTGCCCCTTCCCGGCCGCTTGTACTCGATGCCGACCGCGAGCTCGTCCGGGAGATCGACCGAGGTCCACGGGCTCGAGCCGCCGTCTCCGGCCTCTTTGCCGGCCCCTTCTCCCGCCTGGCCTTCGCCGTCGTCTTCTCCGCCGCCCTGGCCGGAGGCCGAGCCCTTCTGGGTCTGCACCTGGCGCCCCGGCGCCGACAGCGCCTTCTTCTTGAGATCCGTGGCGCGCAGCATCCCGCGCCCGGGCCGCACGACGTTGGGCTTGGCGCGGCGGCGCTCGTCGACCGGCTCGTCGTTGGGACCGGAAAGGCCCGTGGCCGGCAGCGCGAGCGAGAAGACCAGCCCCAGAATCAATCCCGACCATCTCGGATGACCCGCGTGGCGAGCCCCCCCCGTCGTCTTCCTCGAATCGGCGCTCCCCCGACGCGCCAGTGCACCCTTCATCTCGCAGCTCCTTCCAACCGGACCGGCGGGAGACCGAGCTCCCGAATGCGCCCGGCGTCGGCTCGGAGTTCAAACATCATGCCGCCCACTTTCATTGCAAGACACGTGCCGAGCGTCGTATCAGAAAAAACCTTTGATCCTGACAACTTGCACCCTTGGAATTCGGTCGCCGGCAAGGCGCCGGACAAAATGTCATCACCGCCACCCTCGATCTGACGCGATGACACTACAAGGAAAGTCAGTTGGAGTCGATCAAATCCATCTTTCTGTAGATCGTGCGCGTCGCGATGCCCAGCAGCCGCGCCGCCTGCTTCTTGTCTCCGCCGGTGAAGCGCAGCGTCTCGCGGATCATGCTCAGCTCCACCTCGTCGAGCGGCGTGCCCACCGAGAACGTCAGCTGGCCGTGCGTCCGCTCCGCCTCGACGACCCTGGCCGGCAGATCCCGGGGCTTGATCACGCTGTCGCGCGTCATCACCACCGCGCGCTCGATCGCGTTCTCCAGCTCGCGCACGTTGCCCGGCCAGTAGTAGCTGGCGAGCAGCTCCAGCGCCTCCGGATCGATGCCGTCGATGCGCTTGTCGTTGCGCTCGGTGTAGCGCGCCAGGAAGTGATCGGTCAGCAGCGGCACGTCTTCGAGGCGCTGGCGCAGCGGCGGCAGGGCGACCACGATCACGTTCAGCCGGTAGAAGAGATCGTCGCGAAACGCGCCCCGAGAGACCTCGCTTTCCAGGTCGCGATTGGTCGCGGCGACCACTCGCACGTCGACAGGAGTCGTCCTGCCTCCCAGCGGCTCGACCTCGCCCTCCTGGAGCACGCGCAGCAGCTTGACCTGCACTGCGGGGCTCATCTCTCCCACCTCGTCCAGAAAGACCGTCCCTCCGCTCGCGGCGCGGAAGCGTCCCTCCTTGCTGGTCACGGCCCCGGTGAAGGCGCCCCGCTCGTGGCCGAACAGCTCGGCCTCCATGATCGACTCGGGCAGAGCGGCGCAGTTGACCGCGACGAACGGACCCTCGGCGCGACCGGAGTTCTCGTGGATCGCGCGGGCGAACAGCTCCTTGCCCGTGCCCGACTCGCCGCTGATCAGCACGGTCGCCATCGACGGCGCGGCCTGCAGCGCCAGCTCGTAGGTCTGGCGGAAGACCGGGCTGCTCCCCACGATGCTGCGCCGCTCCAGGCTCTGCAGCCGCTGCTTGAGGGTCCGGTTCTCCACGACCAGGGTGCGCTTCTCGACCGCCTTGCGCACGGTCTTGACGATCGCGCGGCGCTTGACCGGCTTCTCCACGAAGTCGTAGGCGCCCTTCTTCATCGCGTCGACCGCTGTCTCGACCGTCCCGTAGGCGGTCATCAGCACCACCTCGGTGTCGCCCGCCACCGACCCGAGCGCGTCGAGCAGCTCCACGCCGTCCATTCCCGGCATCAGCAGGTCGGTCAGCACCACGTCGACGGTCCTGCCCCTGATCGAGTCGAGCGCCTCGCGCCCCCCGTAGGCGGTCAGCACGTCGTAGCCCTCGCGCTGGAACACCTTCTGCAAGGCCAGCACGTTGCTCTTGTCGTCGTCCACGATCAAAATCGTGGGTTGGTTCTCGTGCATCGAAACCCTCCCTGGTCGAAATTTTCAAGCAAGCCGCGCGCCAACCGCCCAACCTCGTAATTCCGCCCACTTGTCCTCGCCGAAACGTGACACTCCGACCCTGTCTTGACATTTTGTCACAAAAGTGATCGGAAGTCATGCCATCGAGACAGTCGCTCTCGCCCGGCCCGCGTAGGCCGGCTGTGCGCTCTCGTTCACGAATTTGACGTTGGATCGGAGCTTGTATTAGAAGCAATGTCCTGCTGCATTCTAGCTGTCCATCGGCTCGCGCTTTCGATTTGACGAAGCAGCCGGGCGACAGGCCGGAGGAGACTCGAATGAAACCGTCCCTGCTCTCCGAAGTACCCCGCGGCGACCGGCTGACACTCTGGACCGTCTTTTGCGTGGCCTGCTCGCTGATCGGCCTCGAGACCGTCTCGTTCCAGACCCTGGTCTACGTCAACGAATACCTTCCGGCCACGCAGGTTATCTCGGTCGCGCTGATGGGAATCGCGATCGGCGGCCTGCTCTCCTACCCGCTGAGCAAGCTCGACGTCTCCGGGGTTTCGGCGGCGGTGCTCGCCCTCTACCCGTTCAGCGTGGTCGCGAGCCTGCCGATCATCATCCGGCTCAACCCCAATCCCGAGCTGATGATGGCGCTGCTGACCTCGCCCTACATCCTGGCCAGCCTCTACATCTCGATGGTGTTCAACGCGATGCGCCCCAATCGCGTCTACCTCTTCGACCTGGCCGGCGCCGGTCTGGGCACGCTGGCGGCGGTGATCTCGATCCCGCATCTGCGCGAGGAGGGCAGCTTCTTCGCCCTGGCGCTGATCGGCTCGCTGCCGTTGATGCTCAACGGGCTCTCCGCGCGGGCCGACTCGAAGCGGGGCGCAGCCCGGATCGCGCTCGGAGCGCTGCTGGCTCTCGGCTCCCTGGGCGGGCTGGTCGTGCACCTGGTCGCGGATCCCTTCAACATCGCCCTGACCGCGACCGCGGACAAGGAGGAGTATCCCGACAAGATCTTCTGGTTCACCAGCCCCGAAAAAGAAGGGGCTGAGCCGCGGCACCGGCTGATGTACTCGCGGGGCAGCCTGATCGAGCGGATCGACATCGGGTACTGGACCAGGGACGAGAAGAGACGGCCCAACCGCTACAACCTGATCACCTGGTACAACGGGCGGCCCAACGATCACATCCAGCGGTTCCGTCCCCGAGTCGGCTACCTCGACAGGCGGCTGCCGACCAGGCTCAGGCTGGGAGACGATCCCGACACGCTGCTGGTGGGCCCGGCCGCGGAAGGGCTGACCAAGCCGGTGATCGCGCTCGGTCACGGGCGCGTGGACGCGGTCGAGATCAACCGCGCCGTGGCCGAGCTGATGACCGACGAGCTGTACGACATCTCGGGTCAGGCCTACCGCGGCATGTGGCTCACGATCGGCGACGTCCGCACTTTCCTCGAGCGCACGGAGCGCGAGTACGACTTCATCACCCTGCTCAACACCCACCGAATCCGCACGATCGGCCAGCAGGGCCCGCCCGAGTACTGCCACACGCTGGAGGCGATGCAGTCCTACCTCGAGCACCTGAAGCCCGGAGGCTACGTGGTCCTCGAGGAGCGCAACGTCAACGAGCGGGCCGACCTGGGAATCAAGCGCTTCCTGCGCACCGCGCTGCGGGCGCTGGAGAGCCGCGGCGCCGAGGATCCCGCCCGGCACGTGGCGGTCTACGAGTTCTTCACCTGCAAGAAAAAGGTCTGGTTCACCGATCGCAGCAGGTGCCGCCGCGGCGGTCGCTACACGATGGTGCTGATCTCGCCGACCCCGATCTCGCAGCGGGACTACGAGCACTTCGTGAAATGGGGCGAGGACCTGGGCGAGCGGGTCGACCGCCGCAAGGGCCTCTACCGCGGCATCGAGTGGATGTACCTGCCGCAGGATCGGCGCGACAACGACTGGACCGAGACGATTCTGGCGAGCAGCGTCGAGGAGCTGGATTTCTTCGACCCGGCCGAGCACACCATGGGCGTGATCACCGACGATCGCCCCTTCCCCTACGACGTCTTTCTCGCGCGCGAGAAGCAGTGGGAGGTGCTGGAGAGCACCGCCTTGCTCTCGCTGCTGATGGTGCTGCTGCCCGCGATCGTCACCTTCCTGGCGCGGCGCCGCAACGGATCCACCGAGGTCTCTCCCGGACGCCGGGCGGGGCTCAACCTGTTGCTGGTAGCCTACTTCGCCATTCTCGGCATCGGCTATCTGCTGATCGAGATCGTGCTGATGCAGAAGTTCCAGATGTTCCTCTCCTCGCCGGTCTTCTCCCTGGCCGTAGTGCTCGGCGCGATGCTGATCGCCTCCGGGGTCGGCGGCTACTATTCCGGGAGAGTCGGAAGGCGGGGGGCGCTGCTGGCGCTGGCGCTGGTGGTCGTGCTGAGCGCGGTCTGCTACCTGGCGCTGGACCCGATTCTGTCGGCCCTGATGTTCCTCCCGTTCGCGGCGCGGATCGCGGTCGCGATCTTGCTGATCGCTCCTTTGGCCTTCGCGATGGGGATGCCTTTCCCCTTCGCGATGGAGCTGTCCAAAAAGACGCTGTCCGACCGCCACGCCGGGCTGTTCTTCGGGATCAACGGCGCCTTCGCGGCCGTGGCCACGCCCCTGTCGATCATCATCTCGATGACAAGGGGGTTCAACTTCACTATCCTCGTCGGCGGGGCGGCCTACGTGCTGTGCCTGTTCCTGCTGGCCGCCGCCCGTGGCCGACGCGACGCGGCGGGCGCGAGGAGCAAAGCAACGAGCGGCTGACGAAGCCGTTGGAGGAGGAGCGAAAATGCGCACGAAGGTCTTTGTCCTGGTTCTCGGAGCGCTCGTGCTGGCTCTCGGTTGCGGTCCCCGCAAGGTCGGGGAGGAGGAGGGTTCGGACGAGCCCACCGCCGCCGAATCCGTCAAGAAGACGCGGCGCGCAGAAGAGAAGCGCGTCAAGCGCGCGGTCCTCGCTCTCGAGACCGCCGGCGTTCCCGAGCTGGTCGAGGCCCTGGGCGACTCCGACCGCAGGGTGCGCCGGGCCGCGTTGATCGAGCTGGGCGAGAAGAAGCCGAGCGACGAGAAGGTGATCGAGAAGATGCTCCCGCTGCTCGCCGATCACTGGGGACCGGCCCGCAGAGCCGCGGTCGAGGCGCTGGGAGAGATCGGCGCGCCGGCCGTGCGGCCGCTGATCGAGTGTCTCCACACCGACTCCTACCTGGGGGGCATGAGCTTCATGAGAGGGGAGAAGCAAGTCAGCCTGCGCCGCACGGCCAAGGACGCGCTGGGAGAGATCGGCGCCCCTGCCGTGCAGCCCCTGATCGAGGCTCTCGACTCCGAGGATCTCTCCACGCGGCGCAACGCCTCCGGCGCGCTGGGGCGGATGGGAAAGACCGCGCTGCCCGCGCTTGAGAGGCTGCTGCGGGCCGCCGAGGACGAGAACCCCCTGATCCGGCTCAACGCGGCCGGCGACCTGGCCAAGATCGCGCCGCTCGACGAGCGCGTGATCGCCGCGGTTGAGAAGGCCAAGAAAGACGAGAACGAGCGGGTGCGCAAGGGCGCCGGGTACGCCGCGGGCCTGGTCGAAAAGGCGCGGGCCCGCTCTCCCGAGAGCAAGGGCGAGGCCGAGGGGGCCGACGAGGAGCCCGCAGAGCCGGCCGCGAAAAAAGCCGACAAAGAGAAGAGGTAGCCTTCGCCCTCAGCGGATCTCGACGATTCGATCGGCCACCCCCGGAAAACGATCGAAGACGCGCGGCTCGTGACCGGGGACCAGCAGCCTCGGATTCGAGACTATCGAGCGCATCCGCGACAGCTCTCGCAGGTTGGCCCCGCGGTCGTAGCAGCTGCCGATCGGAACGTTGCGCTCCAGGTTCTCGTAGAGGTAGGCGTTGTCCGAGGTGAGCACCACCGTCCCGACGTCCCTTGCGGTGCGCACCTCGACCCACTGGATCGCGGCGGTGTGGCGACCGCCCACGTGCACCAGCAGCCCGGGGTGGATCTCGCGATCGCCCTCGATCGCGGCGAGGCGCCCCTGCTTCTCCACCGCGTCGAGAGCCTCGAGATCGGCGAGGCGCACACCCGCCTTGTCCGGGTGCTGCTCGTCGACCAGCTCCCGCGCCCACTCGCGCTCGGCGCGCTGGACCCAGACCCGCGCCCGCCGGTACGGAGCGATGTTGCCGGCGTGATCCCAGTGCAGGTGCGTCAGGACAACGTCGGTGATCTCCGCGGGCGAGACGCCGGCCCGCGCGAGGATCCGCGGGACCGGCTCGAACCCGTCCACCTTCCAGCGCGCCGCCACCTTCTCGCTGGCGAAACCCGTGTCCACCAGCACCGCCCGCTCGGGACCGCTGACCAGCCAGGCCGACCAGGCCGCGGGAACGCGCTCGCCGTCGGGAGCGTCGGCCACCATCGTCGAATGGCGGAAACGCTGGCTGCGACCGTAGTCGATCGCGAAGACCCGCCAGCCCTTTTCGCTTTCCAGGGGACTGTCCGGCTTTTTCTTGCAGGACACCGCCCCCGCCGCGACCAGCGCGGCCAGGACGATCCCGACGACCCGCGGCGACCTCGATCGAACGCATCTCATGCTCAAAAATCTACCATACGGGCTGGAGGAACGAAACGGCGCCTCCCCCTCGCCGCTCGCCGGAGAGGGGGACCGAGGGGGTGAAATCTTCTTCCTCGATCCTCGGGCCAGCTCCGAAGACTGGGGGCGGCGCTCGCCGTTTCCGCATCGAGAAGAGCGCGACGATGCGGGCCTCGATCGTGGCGTTTCTGTCGTTTCTCGAGTGGACGAAGAAGGCCGGGGCGCAGCAGGAGAGCCTCGAGCGCGCGTTGAAGGTCTGGTTTTTAAAAAAGCGCAAAAGCCTGGTAAGGTAATCGACGAGGGCGACTCGATCGAGCAGATGCCCCTTTGAAGCGCAATCGCGCGCCGCATCCGGGAGATTCACGATGAAGACAAAAGTTTGCCTGGCACTGCTTTGCTGCTCGGCCGCCTGGGGCTGCTCGGGCGGCGGTTCGGGGGCGAACGGCGGCGAGGACGCCGGCGGGGACACGGAGAACGACGCCTCCACAGACACCGACAGCGGGTCGAGCGACACGGACGATAGCGATTCCAGCTTTGCGGATCCGGTCTTGTACCTGGGCGTGATGGTGCATCTCGAAGGACACGCGGTCAGCCAGCCGAACGTATACGAGAGCTACAAGCAGCGGATCTTCGATTACGCCGACATTTTCGAGCAGCACGACGCCCGCCTGACGCTGGAGGTCAAGGAGCAGATCCACGCCTGCAACGCCAACGACGATCCGTTCTTCGCCGATCTCGAGCAGCGCGGCCACGGCGTCGGCGTGCACGCGGACGCCGGCGGAGTGCCGGGACCGGGCGAGAGCTGGCAGGATCTCTCTCAGACCCTGGCCGTGCTGAGAAGCCAGCTGGAAGAGCAGCAGGTCTCGGTGCGGCACGTCTCCGGGTACTGCTCTCCCTTGGACTGGCCACGGGCCGTCCACGAGGCGGGCTACTCGTTCGTCACCGGCGGTGTGGCCTACTGCCTGATGTGCCTTCCCGACGAGCTGATCCCCGAGCAGTTCTCCGACTGCCAGAATCCGGCCGAGTGCCACGAGCCCTACCCCACGGAGATGTCCGAGCGGATGCATCCCTGGACGATCGCCGTGGGCGAGCCCTGGATCGAGGGCGACCCGAACGGCGAGCTGGTCTACCTGCCGTCGACCGTCGAGGGGCTGCCCTACATCGCCGAGAAGGAGAACGACGAGGACACCTCGGACGTGGAGTTCACCTCGGAGGACGTCGAGGTATACGCCCAGAAGCTGGAGGAGGCCTTGGCTCTGGTGGATCCCGAGCGCGTCAACTTCTTCTACGCCGGGTGGAGCTTCGGCAAGGAGATGCCCGACTGGTTCGCCCACGAGTGGCTGGAGGCGATCGATCCCTACGTCGCCGAGGGCCGCGCCGAGTGGAAGACCCTGCCGGAGATGTACGACATCTATGTCGATTGGCGGGACAACCGCTGAGGCTACCCCTTCAGATGGTAAACCTTTTTTCCCGGCACCAGCCCGTGCTCCTCGTAGACCATCTGCACGTGGTGGGGTT
>CAZHCG010000075.1:0-23011 GCA_964530995.1 uncultured Myxococcales bacterium | reverse complement strand
CCCCCTGTGTCAGGGCAGTTGTCGCACGTAGCAGTGACAAAGCCTGACCACCAGACGAAAAAACCGAGAAAGCCCGGTCTCCGAGCGCCTCCCCGGCCGAAAATCGCCGCTTTTCCGCGATGATTGCACACGCGCGAACGGCCCTCGCCGCTCGCCGGAGAGGGGGACCGAGGGGGTGAGGCGACTCATCGCCGGGTGGACTGCCTGCTTCGCTGGTCGTAGACTTCCTCTCGATGAAGCGCTCCGACACCAAGCGCACCTCGGATTCGCCGCGAGCCCCCCTCGACGCTCCCCGCGCCTCGGGCGAGAAGCTGGTGGCCAAGCTGCGGCTCCTGATCGCCGCCTTGACCTCGGCGTTCCTGATCGGCTACTCGGCCCAGACCGGCGCCGATCTGCAACCGGGGCTGGGCTGGGCCGGCCTGGCGGTGATCTCCTGGGCGGCGATCGGCGTTGCGGTGCTGGCGGCGATCCGCCGCGGCCTGTACCGCGGCTCGATCTCGACCTTCACGGTGATCTGCGACATCGCCCTGGTCGGCGCCCTGCAGTGGTCGGTGCACCCGATCCTTCCGCTGCACTTCATCACCGGCCCGATCACCTCCATGTATTTTCCCATGATCGGCCTGGCCGCGCTGCGCGGCGGCCGCCGCATGGTGATCCTCTCCGCCGCGCTCGCCGCGATCTCCCACCTCTCCTTCAGCGGGATGGCCTATCACCGCCTCCTGCCGGGCGGATACCTGCTCGACCACGCGGGCGACCTGACCATGGAGCTGAGCTTCCTCGACGAGGTGGCCAAGGCGCTGGGGATGGCGATCTTCGGCTCGGTGATCACCTTCATGGCCAAGTCGCTGCACGACTCGGAGCGCCGCTACCGCAACCTGTTCGACCACGTGCCGGACGGAATCCTGATCAGCGGCCGGGACGGGCGCGTCATCACCGCCAACCAGCGCTTCGCCGACATGGTGGGGATTCCGGTCGAGAGCCTCGAGGACCGCAAGTCGTCTGAGCTTCTACGGAGCGAAAAAGGACCCGAGCGCTCTCCCGGATCCCGGATCGGCGCCACGGACACGCTGCTGCGCGGCGACGGCGAGGAGGTGCCGGTCAGGACCGCGACCCAGAGCGCGCGCTTCGGCAATCGGGACTGCACCGAGATGAGCGTGCGCGACGTGACCGGCCAGGTCCATCTCGAGGATCACCTGGCCCGCTCGCGGAACATGGAGAGCCTGGGGCACCTGGCCGGCGGCCTGGCTCACGACTTCAACAACCTGCTGGGAGGGATCATCGGCGCGGCGTCGATGATTGGCCGATCACGATCGCGGATGGAAGACGAGGCCCCGGCAGCCGAGCTGAGCGGCCCGATCGAGGAGATCACCTCCCAGGTGGAGTCGGCCCGGGACATCATCCAGCGCCTGCTCTCGTTTTCGCGAAGCTCTCCGGTCGACATCGAGGCGATCGACATCCGCGAGATCCTGGACAACGTGGCGTCGATCTGCCGCAACACGTTCGCGGACAGGACAAGGCTGAAGGTGATCGAGCATCCCCGCCCGGCCGTGGTTGAGGGCGACTCGACGGCCCTGACCCAGGCCCTGCTCAACCTCTGCATCAACTCCAGGGACGCGATGCCTTCCGGCGGAGAGATAACCCTGCGCCTCGAGGAGGTCGGCAGCGGGGACGAGGTCGAGACGGATCGGGTCGACCCCGAGCGGGAGTACTGGTGCGTCGTGGTGGAGGACGAGGGCTCGGGAATGACGCCCGAGGTGCGAAGCCGCGTCTTCGATCCGTTCTTCACCACCAAGCCGCCGGGAGAGGGAACCGGTCTGGGGCTCTCGATGGTCTACAGCATCGCGACCCGGCAGGGCGGCACCGCGAGCGTGGAGTCCGAGCCGGGGCGCGGAACCGTGGTCCGCCTCTACCTGGCCCGCGCGCGGATCAGCGTGATCCCCGAGCCCGAGGATGCGAGCAGCCTTCCCCACGGCAGCGGGCTGATCCTGCTGGTCGACGACGACGAGCTGGTACGCGCCACCGTCAGCGGGATGCTGACCGAGCTCGGTTACGAGGTGGTGACCGCGTCCGGAGGCGAGGCCGCGCTGAGGCTCCACGAGGCGCGCAAGGGACGTCTCGACCTGCTGCTGCTCGACCTGGCGATGCCCCGGATGGACGGGGAGCAGACCTTGCGCCGCCTGCGGGAGCGCGGCAGCGACGTTCCGGTGCTGGTCGCCACCGGCTTCTGGAGCGAGCGCAGCGCCGAGGACCTGGAGGAGCTCGGTATCGACGGCGTGCTGCGCAAGCCGTTCTCCCTGAGCCAGCTGGCCCGGGAGGTGGCGAAGGTGATCGGCGGACGATGAGCGACGAGCACCAGACGGGCGGCGCTTTCGACGCGGTGACCGCACCGATTCCGTGGAGCTGGGATCCGCGCCCCGAGGGCGAGCGGCTCGTCTCGCAGATCAGGCTCGTGCTCGGCGTGCTGATGCTGGGGCTGGCCGCGGCCTACGCCTGGCACACCACCGAGATGCTGCACGAGGGGCTGCTGATCACCGCGATCGATACGGGCGCCTGGGCGTTGATCAGCGCGGCCTACCTCGCGGCGATCCGCGCGGGGAGATATCGGCCGGCGCTCTCCTACCTGTCGGTCGCGATCGACATCGCATACGTCACCGTGGTGCAGGTGGCGAACATGACCTACCTGGATCTCAACTTCGTCAACGGGCCGGTCTTCGCCCTCTACTTCGTGATGATCGCGCTGGCCGCGCTGCGCCAGAGCCCGCGGCTGGCGCTGGCCGCGGGCGTGGGCTCCGCGATCGTGCACGTGGCGCTGTGCGCGACGGCCTTCTTCTCGATCATCGGCGGGCCCTATCGCGTGATCTCGATCGGCGGCTACACCGTCGAGCTCCCGCTGCTGGACCAGATCGCGATCGCGTCGGCGATGGCGGTCGCGGGCTGGCTCGTCGCCAGGGTCAGCGCCGCGCTGCGCGATTCCGAGAGCCACTACGATGACCTCTTCGAGCAGGTCCCCGACGGGATCCTGATCGTATCTCGCCAGAAGAGAGTGCTGGCGATCAACCACCGCTTCGCCGAGATGTCGGGCTACCCGTCCTCCGCTCTGCCGGGGCGCCGGGTCGACGAGCTGCTGCGCTACGAGGAGCGATCGCTGGGCTCGTTTCCCCCTCCCACCGGCATGCTGGGCAGCCCCACCGCGCTGATCCGCTCCGACGGCGGCACGGTTCCGGTTCGCACCGCGGCGGCCCCGCTCGAGCTGTCCGGCGAGGAGTGCATCGAGCTGAGCGTTCGCGACGTGGCCGACCACGTGATGCTCGAAAAGCAGCTGGCCCAGGCCCAGAAAATGGAGACCGTCGGACGGCTGGCCGGCGGCCTGGCCCGGGATTTCGGCGGAATCCTCGAAGACATCCTGGCGGCCACCGGCGAGGCGGAATCGGCGGCCGCGAAAACGGCTCGGAGAAAACGGCGCGAGCGTACCTTGCGTCAGCTGAAAATCATTCGCGACTGCTGCCAGCGCGCCTACGAGGTGATAGCGCGACTGCGGGCCTTCTCCCGCTTCGAGATCACGGAGTCCGAGCCGGTGGACCTGCTCGCGGTCGCCGAGGACGTGGCCATCATCTGCAAAAACACCTTCCCTTCGGGGATCGAGTTCGAGATCTCCCACGACGTCGACCGCGCCGTGGTGGAGGGCGACGCCACCACGCTGACCCAGGCCCTGCTCAACCTCTGCATCAACTCCCGCGATGCGCTGGGCGAGCGCGGCAGGATCGAGCTTCGCATCTTCGAGGGGAGCGACGAGCCGGCAGAAAAGCTGTCCAGGCTGGGAATCGACACCAGCGTCGACCTGCTGACGATCGAGGTCTCGGACGACGGAATCGGGATGGACGAGGAGACGCTGGAGCGAATCTTCGATCCCTTCTTCACGACCAAGGCCCGCGGCGAGGGCACGGGGCTGGGGCTCTCGATGGTCTACAACGCGGTGGGGCAGCACGGCGGCATCGTCGATGTCGAGTCCGAGCCGGGCCGGGGCACCACCTTCCGCGTCCTGCTTCCGCTGGGAAGCGCCAGCCTCGTCCCGGAGATGATCGATGCGGGGGAGCTGCCGCGCGGATCGGCCCGGATCCTGGTCGTCGACGACGACGAGGTGGTGCGCGCCACGGTGCGCGGAATGCTCGTCGAGCTGGGCTACCGCGTCACGCTGGCCGGCAGCGGCGAGCAGGCGATCGCGCTGGCCGAACGCGGGGATGCTCCCTGGGACCTGGTGATCCTGGACATGGTGATGCCCAAGATCGACGGACCGGAGACACTGCGGTCCCTCAGGGCTACGATGCCCGAGATCGCGGCGCTCGTGATCTCGGGATTCTGGACCGAAGAGCGCGCCAGGGAGCTGAAGGAGATGCGCGTGGACGCATTTCTGCGCAAGCCGTTCACCTTCGAGGACCTGGCCACGACCGTGCCCGAGGCGCTGGCGGAAAAACGAACCCAACAGAGCCGCGCGAGGCGATGACACGTGCGGCCGCGGATGGTAGGCTGCCCGCGGTGGAGATGAGAGATGCTGGACGCTCTGCTGGCACCAAAGACCGTCGCCCTCGTGGGCGCCTCGCGCAACCCGGACAAGGTCGGCCACGCCCTGCTGGCCAACCTGAAGAGAGGCGGGTTCGCGGGTCGCCTGGTCGCGGTCAACCCGCACGCCGAATCGATCCTGGAGATTCCCTGCGTCGCCGATCCGGAGCGGTTCGGAGAAAAGATCGAGCTGGCCGTGATCGCCGTGCCGGCCGAATCCGCCGAGCTGGCGGTCAAGAAGTCCATCTGGGCCGGTGCCCGCGCCGTTGTGGTCATCTCCTCGGGGTTCAAGGAGTCGGGCGAGCAAGGCGCGCGCGCCGAGCGATCGATCGCGGAGTTCTGCTCCGAGCACGGAGTGCGGCTGCTGGGGCCCAACAGCGTGGGCCTGATCAACACGGCCTCCAAGCTGAACGCGACCTTCGCCCGCCAGGCGCCGCGGCCCGGCGGCGTCTCGATCCTGTCCCAGTCCGGGGGGATCTGCGCGGCGATCCTCGGCTGGGCCGAGCAGCGCGAGATCGGAATCGCCAAGATGGTCAGCATGGGCAACAAGGCCGACCTGACCGAGGTCGATCTGCTCGAGGCGCTGGGCGAGGACGAGGCGACCGAGGTGGTTGCCTGCTACATCGAGAGCATCGAGTCCGGGGACGATTTCATCCGGGTCGTGGAGCAGGTGACCTCGGTCAAGCCGGTCGTGGTGCTCAAGTCCGGAACGACGGCCGGGGGAGCCAGCGCCGTCTCCTCCCACACGGGGAGGATCGCCGACGAGGAGATCGCCTACGGAGCCGCCTTCCAGCGCGCCGGAGTGATTCACGTGGACACGCTCGAGGAGTTGTTCGATCGGACGCGCGCGCTGTCCTCCGTCTCTCCTCCCGCCGGAGACCGCGTCGCCGTGGTCACCAACTCGGGCGGTCCGGCGATCCTGGCCGTCGACGCGATGGAGCGGGCCGGGCTGAAGACCGCGCGCCTCTCCGAAGCGACCCGGGAACGCCTGGCCGGGATTCTGCCCCGGCAGGGCTCGGCGACCAACACGGTGGATCTGCTGGCCGACGCCCCGCCCCAGCGCTACTCCGACGCTGTCCGAGCCGTGATCGACGACCCCGGAGTGGACGCCGTGCTGGTGGTGCTGGCGCCGCTGGCGATGACCAGACCGCACGAGACCGCCGCTCGCCTGGCGGAGCTGGCCGCGAGCGACAAGCCCCTGCTGGCCGCCTTCATGGGCGGCTCGGACGTGCTGCCCGCCAGGCGCGAGCTGTCCAGGGCGGGAATCCCCGACTTCCCCTCTCCCGGTCGCGCCGTGGAAGCGCTGGAGGCGATGAGGGGCTACTCGGCCTGGAGGAACCGCCCTCCCCGCGTCGTGACCCGCTTCCCGGTCAACCGCCGTCGCGTGGAGCGCATCCTGAAGCGTTGCGAGCGCGCCGGCCGGCCGCGTCTCAGCGAGCTGGAGGCCAAGGAGGTGCTGCGCGCCTACGACTTCCACGTGCCCGAAGGTCATCTGGCGACCACGGCCGACGAGGCGGTGGAGGTGGCCGATCGCGTCGGCTACCCGGTCGCGGCCAAGATCCTGTCGCCCGACATTCCGCACAAGGCCGAGGTGGGCGGCGTTCGTCTCGATCTCGCCACGGCGGACGCCCTGCGGGACGCCTTCGACCTGATGATGCTGCGCGTTCCGCGCCGCTTGCCCGACGCCCGCATCGACGGCGTGTACGTGGAGCAGATGGCGCCGCGCGGCCGGGAGGTGATCATCGGCATGTCCCGCGATCCCCAGTTCGGGCCGATGCTGATGTTCGGGCTGGGCGGCATCTTCGTCGAGGTGATGGAGGACGTCGCCTTCCACCTGGCCCCGATCACGGCCGACGAGGCGATGCAGATGCTGCGCAGCACCCGCTCGTTCGCGCTCCTGCGCGGCGACCGCGGCCGCGACAAGGTCGACCTGGGCTCGATCGCCGGCGGTCTGCAACGCATCAGCCAGCTGGCCACCGATTTCCCCCAGATAGAGGAGCTGGATCTCAACCCGTTCATCGTCCGCGGCGTCGGCGCCGAGGCGATGGCGGTCGATGCGAGGATGATCCTCGCCGAACCACGGAAAAACGATGAGTGACGATCGAGACCGCACGCTACCGCGCACCGAGCGCGATTCGGGATGGCGGGAGAAGTACTCGGACCTGGTCGTCGGCGCCGCCGAGGCGGTCAAGGTCGTGCGTCCGGGACAGCGCGTCTTCGTCGGCACCGGCTGCGCCCAGCCGCAGGAGCTGGTGCGCGCGCTGACCGCCCGCTCCAAGGAGCTGACCGACACCGAGATCGTGCACCTGCTCACGCTCGGCGAGGCGCCCTACGCCCACGACAAGCTGACCGCGCACTTCAACGTCAACAGCTTCTTCATCTCCGAGAACGTGCGCGGCGCGATCCAGGAGGGGGTCGGCGACTACACGCCGATCTTCCTCTCGGACATCCCGCGCCTGTTCAACTCCGGCAGGCTCCCGCTGGACGCGGCCCTGATCCAGGTCGCGCCGCCGGACGAGCGCGGAATGTGCAGCCTCGGGATATCGGTGGACATCGTCAAGAGCGCCGCCGAAAACGCGGGGCTCGTGATAGCCGAAGTCAACCCCCGGATGCCGCGCACTCGTGGCGACAGCTTTCTCCACATCTACGACATCGACATGCTGGTTCCGGTCGACACGCCGCTGCTCGAGCTGCAGGATCCCGAGCCGACCGAGGATACCCGGCGGATCGGAGAGTACGTCGCCGCGCTCGTCGAGGACAGCTCGACCATGGAGCTGGGAATCGGCAAGATTCCGCACTCGGTGCTGCAGTTCCTGGCGGACAAGAAGGACCTGGGGATCCACACCGAGATGCTGACCGACTCGGTGGTCGACCTGATCGAGAGCGGTGCGATCAACGGCTCGCACAAGTCGCTGGACCGCGGCAAGATCGTGGCCAGCTTCTGCATGGGCACCCGCAGGCTCTACGATTACATCGACGACAACCCCAGCTTCTCCTTCCACCCCACCGAGTACGTCAACGATCCGCACCTGATCAGCCAGCAGCACCGCATGGTGGCGATCAACGTCGCGCTGGAGGTCGACCTGACCGGCCAGGTCTGCGCCGACTCGCTGGGCACGCGCTTCTACTCCGGAATCGGCGGGCAGGTCGACTTCAACCGCGGAGCGGCGCGGGCCGAGCACGGCAAGGCGATCATCGCCCTGCCCTCCACGGCCAAGGACGGCGAAATCTCCCGGATCGTGACCCACCTCAGCCGGGGCGCCGGCGTGGTCACCACGCGCGGCGACGTGCACTACGTGGTCACCGAGCACGGCGCGGCCTACCTGCACGGCAAGAGCATCCAGGAGCGGGCGCTGGCGCTGATCAGCATCGCCCACCCGGATTTCCGGCCCCGGCTGGTGCGCGAGGCGATCGAGGCCAAGTACCTGCGGCAGTCGATGAGCGACATGGAGGGACGGATTCACGTCGGTCCCAGGGAGCTGACCACGACCGCGCTGCTGGACGACGGCACGCAGGTCCACTTCAGGCCGATGCACCCCACCGACGAGCCGCGGGTCAAGGACCTTTTTTACGCGCTTTCTCAAGATACTATCTACTATCGCTTCATGTCTCACTTGAAGAGAATCCCCCAGGGCCGCATCCAGAACTTCGTCTATATCGATCATCGTTACGATGTCGCGATCGTCGGATATCTGCCCGAGGCCCACGGAGACGACATCATCGCGATCGGCCGCTACTACCTCGACCCGTCGACCAACCGCGCCGAGATAGCTTTCACCGTCAGGGACGACTGGCAGGAGCGCGGAATCGGCACCTTTCTGCTCAGATATCTCGTCACGATCGCCAAGCGCAACGGAATCTCGGGCTTCACCGCGGAGATCCTGGCGGAGAACAAGTCGATGCAGGCCGTGATGCACAAGGTGGGACACTCCGTGCGCAGCAAGCGCGAAGGAGGGGTGGTCCACATCGAGATGGACTTCTGAGCCCGCCCTCTCCGCGTAGTGCCCCCTACTCCACGAAGCTCTCGAGATTCATCCCGCCCGGGTACAGGTAGCTGGTGTAGGAAGCGTATCCGTAGGACGTGATCCCGAACCCAACTCCGCCCTCGCTCTCGAGGGTGTGAGCCCCGGGCAGGATCGGCTGCCGCGCCACCTTGTAGCCCGAAGAGGCGACCTGCTCCCAGCCTCCCAGGTCGGTCCCGTCCAGCGAGACGTTCACGTCGCTGGGTGCCACCACGTTGACGTAGTTGGAGACGTAGCTGTCTGGAACCAGGATGTTGTAGGCGCCGCGCGCCTGGAACAGCGGTATTCCGGTGCCCATCGCCGGATCGCCGGCATCGCTGCCCAGCTCGTCCTGCCCCAGCATCGTCTGCGTCACGTAGAACTGCCCGGTGCCCTCCACCAGGAAGTCCTGGTCGGTCTCGAACTCGACGTACTGCCCGGTGCCCAGGGTCACGGTCTCGTGGACCTCGGGCGTGAAGGTCAGCTCGACGCCCGCCCCTCCGGACATCACCCTGTACTTGCTGGGAACCACCGAGTCCTGGTCGGGATCCGGATGCCTAAGCGCCGTCATCACCTCGCTCTCCCCCCAGGTCTCGAGCGGCAGCAGCATCTCCTCGAGGTGATCGCAGGCCCAGCTGTAGTAGGGTATGAAGGTGCACATGTGACCCGAGAAGACCGCCAGCGGCCCGGTGGCGCTGACCCTGGTCCCGGTCAGGTCGCCCCAGGTGCACGAGCAGTACCCCTCGCAGGTCTGCATAATGCCCTCCGGCGGGCAGGTCCCCTCGCTGGTCTGGTCCCAGCCCTGGTTCTGGCAGTAGTCGACGTCTTGCAGCTCCTGCTGGGTCGCGGTCTGCGAGGGGATCATCGAGTAGAGCTGGACCACGTCCCCCCGGTCGAGGGTCACGACCCTGGATTCGCCGGGCACCATCGCCGGGGGCTCGCCCTGCGAGGTGTAGCCGGCCGAGGTGATCGTCACCTCGGTGCCGTCCTCGACCGCGGCCGCGGCGATGAAGCCCGGGTACCAGGCGCTCCACGAGCCGGTCACGTTGCCCATCATCATCTGCCAGGAGCCGTGGCTCCAGGTCGGCCAGGTGACCGCGATGTACTCGCCGGTCAGCGTGTGCTCGGGCAGCAGCAGGCTGGCGTCGTTTGTGTAGGAGAAATCGGCGGTTCCCTCGTAGTGCAGCGGGTTGTACTGGTAGGCGATCACCGGCACCGAGGTTTCGACCTCGTAGGCCGCCCCGATCGCGACCACCGACTCCTGGGCCGCCTTGAGCTCGGAAACCATCGGCAGCATGATCGCCTTGGTGTCGCCGGGCGCGACCGTATCGGTCGCCACGGTTCCACCCGCGCGCGAGACGGTCACCTCGGCGCTCAGATCGTCTTGCGGATTGCCGATGATCACCGCGAAGTCGTTGTCGAAATCCGCCGCCAGCAGGCTGTTCGAGGTGGTCAGCGAGATGAAGTTGCAGCCCATGTACGACTTGTTCTCGGCCGCCTCGTCGCAGAGGTTCACGCACTGGCCGTCGACGCAGTTCTCGTTGGCCGCGCACTCCTCGACGACCTCGCCCGAGCTGCCGTCCGCGGCGCACTGCATCACGGTCGAGCCCTCGCAGTAGCTCTCGCCCGGCACGCAGACCACGCAGCCCCACTCCGGATCGCAGATCGGGGTCTCGCCGGCGCAGGTCGCCTCGAGCGTCCAGTCCCCGTTCTCGCAGACCATGAAGTCCGACCCCTGGCAGGTCGTCGCGCCGTCGGGCGAGCAGTCGTTGGTGCTGTCCGTGTCTCCTCCGGACGACCCGCCTCCGCTGTCGGCGGCGCATCCCGCGACCAGCACCGCCGCGATCGAGACGGCCGGCAACGAATTCGAAAAACGCTTCATCTTCGCACCTCCCGCGGCCGGCTCCGCGCATCGCAATCGAGCGATCCGCTCCCGATTCGTCTCCGCCCGAATTCCCGCAGGCGTTGGCTCCGCCGGCCTCCTTGTGTATATCTCGAATCGAGCCCGCATGCACGAGGAGGATATCATGCCCGTCAGAGCCCCACTCAGCGCGACCGTCGCCGCGATCGCGCTCGTCGCATCCGCCGCCGCGATCGGCGCCGAGCGCGAGCACCCGATCTCGGTCGAGGATCTCTACGCCTTCGATCGGATCAGCCAGCTGGCGCTGGCGCCGGATCGCGAGCTGGCCGCGTTCGTCGCCGCCGAATACGAGATGAAGAAAAACGGATCGACCAGCCACCTGTGGCTCGTCGACCTGCGCACCAACGACGTCGACCGGCTGACCAACGCCCAGGCCTCCGACTGGTCGCCGCGCTGGCTGCCGGACGGACGGCTGACCTTCCTCTCCTCGCGCTCGGGCGAGCCCCAGGTCTGGGCGATCGATCCGCGCGGCGGAGAGGCGGTCCAGATCACGGAGCTGCCGACCGGCGTCGACAGGTTCCTCCCCTCCCCGCGCGGCGACCACCTGGCCCTGGTCGCGCGGGTCTACCCCGGGTGCGGAGCCGAGATGGAGTGCAACGCCAAGCGCGCGGCCGAGAAGAAGAAGGACCCGGTCGAGGCTCGCGTGATCGATCAGCTCCTCTACCGCCACTGGGACACCTGGCTCGACGAGCGGCGCGGCCACGTTCTCTGGTTCTCGCTGGACGGCGGAGAGATTCGCGATCTGACCCCCGGCGAGATCCAGACTCCCCCGCTGAGCCTGGGCGCCGGCGACGACCTCTCGATCTCGCCGGACGGCACCGAGGTGGCGTTCACCGCCAACACCACCGACAACCCGGCCTGGAACACCGACAACGACGTGCTGACCGTGGCGGTCGCCGGCGGCGAGCCGCGCGTGATCACGGCCGACAACGACGCCTGCGACGCCGGTCCGATCTACTCGCCGAACGGAGAGTACATCGCCTACCTGGCGATGGAGCGTCCCGGCTTCGAGTCGGACCGGCGCGTGCTGACTCTCTACGACCGCGAGTCGAAAAGGCGCACCCGGGTCTCGGACTCGCTCGATCGCTCGGTGCGCTCGTTCGGCTGGGCCCCCGACTCGGAGACAATCTTCTTCACCGCGCCTGACCGCGGCCGCGTCTCGGTCTACAAGACGTCGATTCCGTCGGGAATCGTGACCGAGCTGATCTCCGAAGGCACGAACAGCGATGTGCTGGTCTCCCGCGACGGGGAGCGTCTCTACTATCTCAAGCAGAGCATCTCGCGGCCCACCGAGGTCTTCACCGCCACGGCGGCCGGAGCCGACGAAGAGCAGATCTCGCACCTCAACGACGAGCTGGTGGACAGCATCGAATGGGGCCAGTGGGAGGACATCGAGATCGAGGGCGCCGATGGAAAGGAGATCCACGGCTTCTTGCTCCACCCGCCCGGCTTCGATCCCAAGAAGAAGACGCCGCTTCTGATGCTGATCCACGGCGGCCCGCAAGGCGCGTTCGGCGACGGCTTCCACTACCGCTGGAACATGCAGATGTTCGCCTCTCCCGGCTTCGCGGTGGCCGCGGTCAACTTCCACGGCTCGCGCGGCTACGGCCAGGAGTTCTGCGACGCGGTCTCGAAGGACTGGGGCGGCAAACCGTACCGGGACATCATGAACGCGGTCGACCAGCTGACCGAGGAGCGTGGCTACCTCGACCCGGACAACGTCTCCGCCGCGGGAGCGTCCTACGGCGGCTTCATGATCAACTGGATCCTGGGGCACACCGATCGCTTCCGCTCGCTGGTCTCCCACGACGGGGTCTTCGAGCAGCTCTCGATGTACGGAGCCACCGAGGAACTGTGGTTCCCCGAGTGGGAGATGGGCGGAACCCCGTACGAGGCTCCCGAACTGTACGACGAGTTCTCGCCGGCGCGCTACGCCGACCAGTTCTCCACGCCCACGCTGGTGGTGCACGGCGAGCACGACTACCGGGTGCCCTACAACCAGGGCCTGCAGCTCTTCACCGCGCTGCAGCGCCGGGGAGTGGAGTCCAAGCTGCTGTTCTACCCGGACGAGAACCATTTCGTTCAAAAGCCGAAGAACGCCAGGCTCTGGTGGCACACCGTGCTGGGCTGGCTGGCCGACCACGCCGGCCTGCGCTGGTCCCCGCCCGGCCGCGAGCCCGCCAAGAAAACGCGCCGCGGCAAGCGAAAGAAGCTAGCCAGGTAGCTCCGACGCAACGCATTGAAGAAACAAAATAAATCAACAATTTCATATTGATCCATCTACCCCCCACGCGGATCAGCCTGGCCCAGCGATCTTTCGGGGATCGCTCGTCGAAGTTCGCGATCGGAGACCTCGAGGTCTCGCCCGACGAGCTGCGCGCCAGGCGCGGCAACAGCGTGATCGACCTCAGCCTCAGGGAGGTGCGGCTGCTCGAGATGTTCAGCCGCAGGCGGGGCGCGGTGCTGGACCGGGAGACGATCTTCGAGCAGTGCTGGGAGGAGCGCTACTACCCCTCCAGCCGCACGCTCGACCAGCACATCGCCAAGCTGCGCAAGAAGGTGGAGCCGAACCCGGCCGAGCCGACCCTGATCCGCACCGTGCACGGCGTCGGCTACCGTTACGACGAGTAGGTAGCTTGTCCACCGGCCACCGTGAGCCAGCCTGTGCGTTGACACGCTCGCTCGCGCTGGGCTAACCTCCGACCGCGCCGTCATCCGGCCGCCCGTGGAGCGTCGCGATTCCGGGATGTCACACCGCGTACGAGGCATCGGCACTGTCAGCATCGCCGTGACGGCGTTGGCCGTCCTGATGTTCTTCCCGCGCGTGCTCTCCTTCGGGGTGGGGCTCGGCGTGCTGCTCACCGCGCTGGTCGCGGTCGGCCTGCTGGACGCGATCGGCGCGTGGAAAATCGTGGAGCGCCCGGCTCCCGCCCCTCCCGATCCGGTCGAGCTGGACGGCGCTCCGCGCTGGCTGAGAATAGCGGCCGGCTTCGAGCCCCGCCTGCTGTGGCTGGCGCTGGCGCTGATCGTCGCCGGTGCCTGCCGCCTGTCGGTGATCGGAACGCTCGGGGCCGCGGCGCCCTGGAGCGGACCGGCGCTGATCGCCGCCGGGCTGGTTGCCGCCGCGATCGCGCGAAGAGCTCGCCCCAGGCCGTTTCGCGGCGAGCTGCACCTCGGCGTGCTGGTCCTGCTCGTCTACTCGGCGGCGGTCTTCGCGGCGCTGGGCTCGCACGGGCTGTGGGACTGCTGGGAGACGCACTACGGCGAGGTGGCGCGCAGGCAGCTCGAGCAGAACGACTGGATCGGCCTCTGGTGGCAGGACAAGTGGTTCTACTCCAAGCCGATCCTGCTGTTCTGGCTGATGAACCTGGGGATGGCCCTCTTCGCGGTCAACGTGGCTCCCGACGCCGTCTCCTCGCACGCCGAGTGGGGAGTGCGCTTCTTCGTCGCCGCGATCGCCGTCGCCGCGGTCTGGGCGGTCTACCAGCTGATCGCCCGCCGGGTCTCCCGCCGCGCCGGCCTGATCACCGCCGCGGTGCTGGCCACCACGCCGCTTTGGGCCTTCATGGCGCGCCAGGCGATCACCGACATGCCGTTCGTCGGCCTGATGACGATCGCCGCCGCGCTGTTCCTGCTGGGAATCACCGCCGACCCGGAAAAGCGGGCCGAGCCGCTCCTGGTTCCGCTCGGCCGCGGGCGCGCGCTCGAGCTGAGCGGCTTCCACGCGGTGATCGCCGCCGGCGTCGGGGTGGCCCTCCCGCAGCACATCTACCTCGCCACCCGCAGCCACTGGTTCCGCAAGGGCACTGTCGGCTGGGGAGATCTCGACACGGTCGCCTCCAAGCACTCGTTTATCGACGTGCATCTCTCGGACGCGCTGAGCTCGCTGGGCGGCTTCGAAATCGGGGGAGCCGTCGATCTCTCGCTGGACTGGCTGCTGTTGGGGATCTGCTTCGCCGTTCCCCTGTTCCTGGTGCTGACATCGCTGAGGCGCGAGCGCCGCGTCTCCCGCCTCTGCTTCCACGGAATGTACCTGGCGCTGGCGCTCTCTGTGATGGCCAAGGGGCTGCCCGGGCTGGCGATGCCCATGCTGGGGCTGTTCGGCCTCTGGCTGGCGGCGACTCCGTTCGGCCTGCTGTCCGAAACGAACGGCCTGCGCCGCCTGCTCGCCTGGCACTGGGAGAAGCTGCGCAGGCTCGATCTCGGCCGCGGGCTGGCGATGCTGGTGCTGGTCGCCGCCCCCTGGTTCGTCGCGATGGTCGTCCGCCACGGCGATCGCTTCATCGACAGGTTCTTCATCCACGATCACATCAAGCGCCTCTCGGTCGGAGTGCACGGGGACACCGGGACGATCGAGTACTACGTCCAGCAGCTGGGCTACGCCGCGATTCCCTGGGTGGCGCTCTTGCCGCTGGCGCTGGTCGCCTGGCTGCGCTGGAGAAACCGCCTCAGCTCGAATTCCCCCGGCGATCCCGCCCACCGCGACCGCGCCGCGATCCGCGTGTTCGTCACCTCCTGGGGCGTGCTGTCCTTGTTCCTGTTGTCGATGATGGTCACCAAGTTCCACCACTACACCTTTCCGCTGGTGCCGCCGCTGGCGATCGCGGTCGGTCTGCTGCTGGACGACATCTGGAGCGGGCGCGAGAAACGGGTCGGGGCGGCGGTCGTCGTCGGCGTCGCGATCCTGGCCGCGGTGGCACGCGATCTGGTCGTCGCGCCGCCCCAGGGAGAGGGAGTCGGCTCGGGGTTCGCCCAGCTCGTGGGCCTGTTCATCTACAAGTACTCGCGCCCCTACCCGACGGGCGAGGAGCACGACTTCGGGCTCGCCCTGCTGCTGTTCCTCTCCGCGTTCGGCCTCTCGCTGTTGGCCTGGCTGTGGAGACGCGGGCGCCGGGGAGCGATCGTGCTGACCCTGCTGCTGGCGCTGGTCTTCGAGCACTGGCTCGTCCACCACTACATGATCGGGATCGCGCCTCACTGGACGCAGAAACACCTGATCGAGGAGTACTACGCGCGCCGCAGCTCCCCGGCCGAGAAGCTGGTCGCCTTCCAGATGAACTGGAAGGGCGAGAACTTCTACACCGGCAACCGGCTCGAGGTGTACGTCTCCACCAGGAACAAGCAGTTCGAAAAGTGGGTGGAGCGCCACCGCGGCGAGCGTCACTTCTTCATCACCGAGCACCACCGCTACGAGAGGATGTCCCGCCGGGCGGACGCGGCCAGCGGTCCGCTCGAGCCGCTGCCCGACCTGTGCAACAAGTACCGCGCCGGAATCGCCGACGAGCTTTGAGGGACGATCAGCGCTTGCGCTTCTTCTTGCGCTTCTTCTTGCTGCCCGCGCTCGTACCCTTCTTGGCAGGAGACTTGCCGGACTGGGGGGATTTCTTCTTGGAACCGGCCGCAGAGGTGCGTCTATCCTGGCTGACCTTGCCGCTCGCCCGATTCTGTTGAGAGGGCTTTGCCCCCGATTCTTTCGAGCCCGCGGCGGGCTTGCTGTCCTTGATCGGCACGAACTCGGCGAACTCCTTGTCGCTGAAATCGGCCTCTCGCGAAGGCAGCGACATCTCCACGTACTCGCCGACCGCGCCGGCGATGTAGGACAGGACGTTGGCCTCCGACTGCAAGAATCCGCTCTCCCTGGGGCTGTTGACCAGCTCGATCGCGCCGAGCGTCCGACCCTCGTGCTGGATCGGCGCGCAGACCACGTTGCGCGTGACGAACCCGCTCATCTGGTCGAAATCCTCGTGGAAGCGGGGGTCGTTGGCCGGATCGGAGACCGTCATCACCGCGCCGGCGCGCGTGGCGAACCCGACGATCCCCTTGGTCAGGGAGAGCTTCTTGCCCCGCAGCTGGTCCGCGACCTCCCCCTCGGCGGCCGCCACGTAGAGTTCGTACTTGCCGGGAGTGATCAGCATCGAGCTGCCCGCCTCGCAGTCGATGAACTCGCGACCGAGGCGCAAGGCGAACTCGGCGACCTGATCGTGGTCGCGTATCGAGTAGATCTCCTGCATGCGCTCGAACGCCTCGGCGATCATGCTGTCCTGGAGCGGGCTGCCGTGCTTCTTTTCCTCCGCCGCCTCGCGCGCCGGCTCGCGCTCGGCCTCCCTTTTCTCCACGAAAAGCTCTTCGCGCGGCTCGGGTGCCGGAGGCTCCGGCTCCGCAACCGGCTTGGCCGAAGGTCGGGTCAGCGGCAGGGGCTCCGGCTGCGGCTGCGGCTGCGCGACAGGCGCCGGCTGGGGCTGCGGTTGCGGTTGAGCCCGCGGCTGCGGCTGCGCGACAGGCGCCGGCTGGGGCTGCGGTTGCGGTTGAGCCCGCGGCTGCGGCTGCGCGACAGGCGCCGGCTGAGGCTGCGGTTGAACCCGCGGCTGCGCCCGGGACGTCAGAGGCAACGGCTGCTCGTCCTTCTCCGTGGCCGCACCCTCGGCCGGCCCCACGTCCATCGATGCGGGCAGCCGCGAGACCCTGAAGCTCTCCTGCCCAGACAGCGGAAACTGGAGCTTGGACTTCTTCTGGCTCCACTGCTTCCAGGTCAGCGCCGCGATCGCGGGCCGCTGCGAGCGCTCGACGAACCGGTGATCGAACACCTGGACCGAGACGAAGAGCTTGGTGCCCGGAACGTGTCCTAGATCGCGAAGCCGCCCGAAGACCGCGACCGCCAGCCGGCCGGCCTCCTCCGGCGTGACGCTGGGGTTCACCTCCAGCAGGCGCTCCCGGTAGAAGATCGAGCTGCCGTCGTCGGGAACCTCGTCGCGCTGGAAGAACACCTCGTGAGGAACCAGATCGACGGCCGGCGCCGCGGCGGGCTGCGGCTCTGGCCGCGGCTCGGGCTGCGGTGCGGACCGCCGGGGCTCCGGCGCGGGAGCGGGCGCGGTCTTCTTCTCCTCGGCCGGCGCGGAGCCGTCCAGCGGGCGTAGCATGAAGACCTTGCGCGTAACGAAATCCGTGACCTGAACGCTGCGATCGGGCTTGATGTCGCAGCTCAGGTTGGAGATCAGGCGGCCGTCCAGGCCCTTCTTGGTCAACGCGTTTCGCAACGCCGAGAACCAGTTGTTGGCCTCGACCGTGACGGGTGCCGTCGAGCCGCCGTCATCCGCCGGAACCTTGACCTCCCAGTACATGCGCTAGCTCCCTTGGCCCTCTCTTCGTCCCGTGCTTCGACAATCAGCAACAGCAGGGACCCGAAAGTTAGATGAGGGCCGCACACTCGTCAAGCAGGACTCGACTCGTATGTGCGGAATCAAAGCGATTTGGACGACAATCTTCGCACTGCCGACTTAAACCAGCGCTTCACCTCGGACCAGCCCGGTGATTCGAGAAGCATCGGATCAGGCTCCGAATCGGCCTCATCAAAAAAAGCCAGGGAAATGAGCACGTGTCCCACGTCGTCCAAATCGTATTTTTGGCCGTAGAGCCGCAAAGCCCGCTCGAGAGGCACGGCGCTCTTGCAGACCGCCGCCACGTCGAAAAAGTCCTTTCTGGATCCGCGCTGGGCCGCGGCCGCCAGCTTCATGCACGCCAAGTCCTCGAGGCTGGCGCGCACGCATCCGAAAGGTTCGAGGAAATCGGGCCGAGAAAGCAGCGGGTATCGATAGCGCAGGAAGCTGACCATCACGTTCTCGATCGAGCCGTGCAGAGAGCCGTGCCCCAGGTCCCGAACCGAAAAATCGATCCCGTGCCGTGCAAGGCGGCCTCGGATCTCGTCTGGATCGAATCTCTCCCCCTCGCTGAACCAGTCGAAATCGATCGAGCGCCTGTGACCCAGGTGCAACGCCAGAGCGGTTCCGCCGCCGAGGTAGAAGCCGAGCTCACGACAGACAGGCCCCGTGGCGCGCAGGACCCTCTCGCCGGTGGGGGTCAACACCTCCGAACGAAGCTCGGCGCTCATCTGCGGTCCCAGCTTCCCCGCCGCGGATCCGACAGCCACTCGTCGACCTCGTCGGCGTCCAGCTCCAGCACCACCTGGAAGAATCTCAGCCTGCGCGCGTCGAGAGCCCGGCCCCCGGTGGCGACGATCCGTTCGCGCAGAGTCGAGTCGCCGAGGCGCTTTCGCAGGCCGCGAATCTGCTCGAGCGTGCCGTGCGCGAGAACGCGGTCGATCGCGAATCCGCGCCGCGACGAATCGAGCGGATCTCCCTCCGGCAGATCCCAGCGAAGCTCGTCGGGGAGAAGCGGGTTGCGACTCGAATCCAAGCGTCCCTCCTGGCACGCAGACTAACACGAGCCCGCGTTGCGGCGCCATCGGCAAGCCGGGGGTCATGGTCGTCGACCCACGCCCGAGCTCTACCTCGGCTCGTCGGAGGAGGCTTGACGCGGCCCGTTCCGGGTCCACGCTCATCAATGGGAGGAAACGCTGCTATGAGCGGGCTGAACCGGCTGATATCATGGATGCTTCCCGCGATTCCCAAGGCGGTGGTCGGGCGCGTTGCCAGGCGCTACATCGCGGGCGAGAGCCGCGTCGAGGCGCTCGATCTGGCCGAGCGGCTCCGCGAGCGCGGCTACGTCACCACGCTGGACGTGCTCGGCGAGGACATCGACACGGCCGAGGAGGCCGGCCGCGCGGCCGACACCTACATCGGGCTGCTCGCTTCGCTGGCCGCGTCCAACGCCGCGCGCAACATCTCGATAAAGCTGACCCAGCTCGGGCTGCGGATCGATTTCGAGCTGGCGTTGGCCGAGCTGCGGCGAGTACTCGAGTCCGCCGCCGAGCACGACGCCACGGTGCGGATCGACATGGAGGACTCCTCGCTGACCGACGCCACCCTGGAGCTCCACGACCGCGCGCGACGGATCTGGCCCCGGGTGGGAACCGTGCTCCAGGCGCGCCTGCGGCGCACGGCTGACGATGCTCGCCGTCTGGCTGAGACCGGGGCGCGGATCCGCCTCTGCAAAGGCATCTACCGCGAGCCCGAGCGAATCGCCTACACCGGCCGCGAGGAGATCCGCGAGTCGTTTCTCGAGACCGCGCGAATCCTGCTGGACGGCGGCGTCCACACCGCGCTGGCCACGCACGACGTTCCGCTCTTGAACCGACTGTACGAGGAAGTGGAGAAGCGGAGCCTGCCGGCCGATCGCTACGAGGTCCAGGCCCTGCTGGGAGTACCGATCCGCTCGGTGCTGGAGCGGGCGCGCGACGCCGGGCGCACGGTTCGGATCTACGTTCCGTACGGTCGGGACTGGTACGCCTACTCGATGCGCCGGCTGGCGGAGAACCCTGACATGGCCGGAGCGATCGCCCGCAGCCTGTTCTCCCGAGACCGAATGGACGCTTCTAGAACAAATTTCTAACTCGAAAGGAAGGGCGCCAGGCGAGACACAGTGTCGGCCAGACGGCCGATCGCAGCCGTATCGTCGAAGGTCACCGACATCCGGACACGCCCCTGCTCGTCCCGCTCCAGGCAGCCTTCGAAACCGTTTTTGAGCCTTTCGGCCATCGCGCGAGAGGTCTCGGTTTCCTCCGACTCCGGAAGCAGCTCGCCGAGGAACTCGAACGCTGCGCCGATCAGCCTGCCTCCGGCCAGCGAGACTCGCTCGCTCCGCTGCGCCGCAGCCGCCTCCTCTTCGGCGCGACGACGCTGAGCATCATCCACCGGCGCGTCCGGTTCGGCGCCCAGCAACAGCTCTAGCCTCCGCTTCAGCTCCTCCATCCCGCTCTCGAGCTGCACCTCGTCGACATCCGAATCCATGTCGAGCGCCGCGAGTGAAAGCTGATGCTTGGCCGACAACGTCGACAGCAGCTTCTCCTCGATGGTCTCCTCGGTGACGAGCAGGAAAACCTGAACCGGATGTCGTTGTCCCATTCGGTGAGCACGAGCGATTCTCTGCTCCAGGACGGCCGGGTTCCACGGCAGGTCTACGTTGACCACGGTGTTGGCCGCCTGAAGATTCAAGCCCGTGGACCCCGCGTTGGTCGTGACGAAGACGCGGCACTCCTCGTCGTCCCGAAAACGATTGACGAGAGCCTGCCGCTTTTTTTGGGGAATCGAGCCGTCCAGACGCACGTAGTCGAGCCCATGCCGCTCCAGCAAAGGCTCGACCAACCCCAACATGGTCGTCCATTCCGAAAAGAGGACGATCTTTCGATCGCTTTCCCTGGCCAGGGCCTCCAGCAACTCCTCGAGGCGTTCCAGCTTGCTCGAGCTCCCCTCCGGTCGCTTGTCGACGAGCGAGGTGCTGTCCGCCGTCATCCGGCACATCAAGAGCGCTTTTTGGAGACGCAAAAGATCCATTTCGGTGAGCCACTTCTTGTTGACGATCGCGTTGACGGTCAGCATGAAGCCTTCGTGCATCTCTCTTTGAGCCGCGGTCGGAGTAACGCGTACAATGGAAGTGCTGCGCTCCGGAAGGTCGTCCATCACCGACGATCTCGTTCTGCGGAGCAGAATCGGAGCCAGCTTTTCCCTGACCTCGTCCAACCCCTCGTACCCCAGCACCCTGCCCCGCTCGTCCACTACGCGATGCCGGTTGAAGAAACGAAACGCTGGACCCAGTTGGTGCTCGTCCACGAACTCCACCACCGAAAACAGGTCGTCCAAGCGGTTCTCGAGAGGGGTCCCGGTCAACGCCAACGCGAAACGAGAACGCAGGCCCTTCACGATCCTGGTCGTCTTCGCTTCCCAGTTCTTTATCCGTTGAGCTTCGTCCAAGACAATCAGATCCCAGCGGCGTTTCTCGATGCTGGTGATATCTCTCAGCACCTGCTCGTAGTTGCAGACTGTGAAAAAGCAGTCCTTGTCGTACTGCGCGGCTCGTTCCGCGGCCGGACCGAGGACGAGCCGAACCGAACGATCGGAAAAACGTCGGATCTCCGATCTCCACTGCGCCTTGAGCGTCGCGGGGCAGATGACCAGAACCCGCGACACGGAAGCCTCCCTGGCCAACAGTTCGGCGAAGCCGATGCCCTGGATGGTCTTGCCCAACCCCATGTCGTCTGCCAGCACCGCCCTGCCCGCGCCGACGCAAAAAGCGATCCCGTCGAGCTGGTAGGGCAACAGCTCCGCATCCAGGAGCTCGCGACGAAGAGGATGGGACGCGGGATCCCGGCGGATTTCCGCGGCCAACGACTCGAGCCGCGACCGTTCCAGCCTGGCCTCGATCATCTCCCTCGCATCCGGGTAGACGGTCACCTCGTACCCCAGCACCGTCAGCTTTCTCACGCGGACGAGCAGATCCCGGACGTCCTCGATCGAAATACCGAGTAACGGTTTGACGATATGCGCGGACTCGGGATCGATCGATTCGGGAGCCAAGAAACGCAGCTCCGGCCGCCCCGCGTACGAGACGTGCACGGCGAACGATCGCCTCTCGTAGGGGGATCCCCATTTTTCTCTGTCGAACCTCCGCTTGACGACGCGCTGTACCTTGATGATGTGCTTGCAGGTGCCGAGCCTGTTCTTGCGATAATCCGGACAGGAGCAATACGACTGACCCGGCTCGAAGCCTCTCAGCGCGACTCTGTACGCGCGTCCGGAGGATCGATTGGTCACCAGGTAGTCGGTCCACACTTCGCTCTCGTCGGCGGATTCGACGACCATCCTTTCTTCGGAGGCGCGCCGACGCCGTTGTTCCACGGCGCGCTCGACCAGATCCGCCTCCGAGAGCATGCCGAGAGGCGCCTCTTCTGGACGAACAGCGGACAATCCCAGTGCCAGCTTTTCCTCGAGAATCAACGAGAGCGCGGCCCCCATGTGCTCGCAAGCCCCGGAACAGGCGCTGCACTCGAGGCAAAGCCTCTTTCGCGCCGAATCTTCCAGGCGAATCACCACCATCGCTCCTTCCACCTCGAGAGAAAACGAGCTGTCGTCCAGTTTCACCTGCTCGTCGATCTCGATTTCCATCGATCCGCCGCGGGCAAGCAATGTATCCGCCTCTTCTCCCAGCAGCTTTTTCGCGTCCTGGGGACGAAGTCGTGAAAGCTTGTCCGCCAGGCTCAAATCGGTGCTCCTTTTCGTCCTCGCCATCGTCAATCTCCATCGTCCACGCGGTTACGACCCGAATCGCCGCGCAACCTAGCACAGGGCGCACCGTCTCTCCCAGACGAGCACTCCGCGCTGTGGGGAAATCGTTTCGGGCCGGGGGGCCGGGGGGCCGGTGGGCGGCGCTCGATCGCAATACCCCGACTAGAACCGATTTGCCGGCCTTTTCGGCCCCAACCAGGGGATGGACGGGTGGATTGCCGGTGCAACATGATCGAAGCGGCCGGTGCGCTCAGATCACCGGCACCTCGCAGAGGCTGGACGGCGGCTCGTCGTCGCCGATGTACTCGTCCTGGCTCACCGCGTCGCCGTAGCCGAGCTGACCGTAGCTGTTGCTGCCCCAGCATCGGATCGCGCCGCTGGCCATCACCGCGCAGATGTGGGAGCTGCCGGCGCTGACCCGGGTCACCGGGCCGCCCACGTTGATCGGATCGACGTCCGCCGGTGATTCGTCGTCTCCGACGCATTCCCCGGCCTCGTACGACCAGATACCCCAGCACTTCAGGGATCCGTCGGACAGCACTGCGCAAGTCGACGTCTTGCCCAACGACATCTGGACC
>CAZHCG010000074.1:0-23230 GCA_964530995.1 uncultured Myxococcales bacterium | reverse complement strand
AGCTTCTGCTGCATGCCAGGAGACGACACGGCTGGATCCGGATGAGCCTTTTTTCATCCCCCGGACGGAAATCTGATCACCTCGATTCCGACCTCTTCGAACAGCGCGATCGACTCGCGGGAGCGGTACTCCCGTCCGTAGAACACGGAGCGGACGTTGCCCAGGTTGATCAGCCGCTTGGCGCACATCACGCAGGGCAGGTGGGTGACGAAGACCAGCTTTTCCACGTAGCGCGGCGAGTCGCAGTTGATCACCGCGTTCTCCTCGGAGTGCAGGCAGCCGCAGTCGCCCGGCGCGTCCCTGTCGCAGCGGTTGGGCAGCCCCGCGGCGTTGCCGTTGTAGCCCACGGCCAGCACCTTGCGGAAATCGGTAGAGGTGATCACGGTTCCCACCTGGAGCCGGCTGCAAGTCGATCGCTCCCCCAGCGTGATCGCCAGGCGCATGTAGATCTCCTCGAAGCCGGGCCGCCGGCGCTCCGGCTCGATCGAATCCGCGCTCATCTCTCTCCTCTTCGAGCTTCTTGTACAGCCTTCTTCGTGTTCGAGCCAACCTCGGCCACGCCGAACCTCCGCTTCAGTACCTCCGACACCTTGAAAACAGACGCAAAGATCGCTGTCGGCTGGACAAACCTGTCCGATCAGCGAGCGCCGGCGTCCACCGGCGCGGTGGGATCGATGACCTCGAGAAAATCGAAGCGCCTGAAGTCCATGTCCGCGGTGTAGAGCATCTTGATCCCGTGCTCCCGGAGCAGCGCGGCGTAGTGGCAATCGTGGACGAGGTTCCCTGTCGCTCCCGGTGCCTCGGCGGCTACGGTCTCGAAGATCGCCAGATGCTGCGGCGTGTGCTCGAGCACGTGGCAGCCGTCCAAATGCAGATAGGGCTCGAGATCCGACACCGCCTCGGCCAGGCTCAGGGGACGGGTGTGAATGCGAGGGTGCGTCGTTATACGAAGGTACTCGTAGAAGATCTGCCAGCCGACACACCAATCCGCCCCGCCCAGCAGCTCCTCGGCGCAAAACGCCCGAGCGCGCTCGTGTTGCTCGTACTGGTCGAAGTGCGCGTAGACGAAAATGTTGGTGTCGACCGCGAACACCTCAACGGCCGTCCATGACGTCGCCCAGTCGATCCCGGTCGGAGATATCGATGCCCAAACGGGGACCGTTGCCCTGGTGCAAGGGCGGCGCCGAGACCTCCCGTTGCTCGCCGTCCCCCAACGCGCGGCGCAGCAGCTCCTCGATGACCCGAGCCATCGACTTGCCCCGCTCGCGGGCGAGAGCCTTCACCCGACGATAAACCGCCTCGTCCAGATTGACCGAAGTGCGTTGCATACTGATATCATGCTCCAGTGATGTCATGATGTCAATCCTCTGTTCAGTGTCCTTGGCACCCTGAAATAGCTCGTGACCCACAATCGCTTTCCCTTTCCCTACTCCACCTCCCCGTGCAGGTACCAGCGCCTCCGGCGGCGGTCGAAGTAGACCCACAGGATGCGGCCGCGGGCGGTCTCGGCGAAGTGGTACTCCCTGACCACCTCGCGGCGCCACCAGCCCCCGGAGATCACGTGCGGCCCGATCACCCTCGCCACCGGCTCGTTCTCCAGGCCCCCCAGGTGGACCCCCCGCGGCCCGCAGACCGGCCGCACCGCCAGCGGGCTGGGTCTTTCCAGGATTCTCCTGACCAGAAATCCCTCGCGGCCTCCCTTTCCCGCGACGGGGAGCCTGAGGCGATTCAGTCTCTCCCAGCCGAAGCGCGCTTCGGGCAGGTGCCCCTCCCTCAAACGGGCCCGCACCACGGCGTCGCGGCCCAGCTCGGCCCGCACCCGGGCCAGGGCCCGCTCGCCGGCGGCCAGGTCGCGGCGGCTCGCCGCGGCGAACAGCTCGAGCTGCCCGGTCTCGGCCGCGGTGGTGCGGGCGGTCAGCCTCATCTCCGAGACGCCGCTTTCCAGGCTCAGCGCTCCCAGGCGCAGGCGCACCAGCTCCAGCAGCAGCCGCCCGTCGAGGGTCGGCTCGGCCGGCTCGACCTTCTCCAGCAAGTTCTCGCCACGCTCCGGCGCTAACGCGATCTCCAGCTCAAAGAGCGCCTCGCCGCGCTCGGCCGCCCGCGCCAGCAGCGGCGCCAGCAGGCGCTTGACCAGAAAAGCCAGCCGCGTCGAATCGGCGTCCGGCGGCTCGAGCTGGGCCTCCTCGGCGAGCGGCTCGCACGGTCGCAGCGGTCGCAGCGGCGCCCACAGGTAGCCGGCGGCCATCCGCCAGAGCCGCTCAACCTCCGGGCCGAAACGCTCCAGCAGCCCGGCGCGCGGCAGGGAGAGCAGCCGCCCCACGTCGATCACGCCGAGCTTGCGCAACGCGTCTCGAACCGCCCGGGGCAGGTCGAGACGGGAGAGCTTCACCCGCCGGGCCAGCCGGCGCTCGACCTCGGGATCGCGAGGAGCGATCACCCCCTCTCCAGAGCGGGCCAGCGCGTAGGTGCCGAAGCGGGTGAAGCCCACGGCCAGCGTGGAGACGAAGCCGTCATCGTCCAGCCGGCGGCGGACGGCGCGGGCCCAGCTCGCCGGCGAGCGGTGGAGTCGACCGAGACCGGTGGGATTCAGCCACAGCACGCCCGGCTCGTCGGAAGCCGGCTCCACCTCGGGAGTGAATCCGAGCAGCAGCTCGACGACCCGCTCCACGCCCGCGGAGATCTCCTCCGGCGCCACGACGCCGGCGCGCAGATTCGGACAGAGGGAGAGCGCCACGGCGTAGCGCATCCCGGGCAGCACCCCGCGGCGGCGCGCAGAGCGATCGACGTGCAGCACCTCGCCGAGCGGGCTGTCCGCCGAGACCGCGGCCGCGGGCCTCTCTTTCCAACCCGGGTGACGCCGCGCCAGCAATTGCAGCGGCAGCGCGGGGAGATCAACACAGGCCATCCGGTCCACGGCACACCTCCCGCCACACCCATCCCGGGCCTCGCCGCTTGTCCTTGAGCGCCCGCACCGCCAGCTCGTACGCCGGCTGGCCCGCGAGCGGCTCCCTCGGCTCGCGCCGGGCCTCGACCCGCAGCGAGATCAGCGATCCCAGCGAGCGACCGGGCCCTCCGATCAGGACCACCGCCGCGTCGTGCCTGCGCGCCAGGCCGAGCAGCCGGGACAGCCCCCCCTGGCGAGCCTCTCCCTCGCCCCCGCCAAAGAGATCGATCACCAAAAGGCCGAAGGCGCCGGAGCGGATCAGCCGATCCGCGGCGCGCAGCTCGGCCGCCGCGTCCGGCGCGCGCACCACGACCAGGGCATCGAGATCCGCGCCGGCCTCGACCGCGTCCGGCGGGTAGAACGCCTCGCGGCGACGGGTGATCCAGACCGTCGGATCCCCGCGCTTCTGGGCGTCGTGCAACAGAGCGAAGGCCGCGGAGAGCCGCGCCGAGGACTCGCCGGAGCACAGCTCCACCAGCCGCCCGCTCAGCTCGCCGAGAGCCCAGGGCTCGCGGGGCGAAGCGCGGGCGATGTCTCCGCGGCGCAGGTAGCGGGCCGAGATCAGCTCCTCGAGCCGCGGCGCCTCTGCGGCGAAACGCTCAGCCAACTCGCGGTCCCTCCAGGAAGCGGCGCACCTCGATCACCTTACCCAGCAGCACCAGCCCGCCCGGCGCGGGAACGATCGGATCGAAGCGGGGATTGGCCGGGTGGAGCTCGACCCGCTCCCCTCGCTTTCGCAGCGTCTTGACCGTGGCCTCGTCGTCGACCAGCGCGACCACCACGTCGCCGTGGTCGGCGTCGGGCTGGCGGCGGACGATCACCACGTCGCCGGGCAGGATGCCGGCCTCGATCATGCTCTCGCCGCGCACCCGCAGACCGAACAGGCTCTCGCCGTCGGGACGGCCGTCCACGCGGAGGAAGCCCTCCTCCGGATCCTCCACCGCGGCGGTCAGCGCGCCGGCCTGGATGCGCCCCAGCACCGGCACCAGCGCCAGCGGCCCGCCGCCCTTCTCTCCGGGAAGACGGTAGCCGCGCGCCACGCCCGGCTGCTTGACCAGCTCGCCGGCGGCGACCAGATCCTCGAGGTGCTCGCGCGCCGACTGCACCGAACGGAAGCCGAAGGCGCGCTGCACGTCGCGCACCGTGGGCGGCCGTCCCGCGAGCAGGCGCTCGCGCACGAAGCGGTAGACTCTGCGTCGGGTCTGTCCGGGCGGGGTCCTGGGGCTCATGGCTCAACCTCGCTTGCTTTCTCTTGCGTACCATACAAATGTATACCAAACAAGGGGTCGCTTGCCGTTTCCCCGCGTCCGGGCCGCCGTCCGGGCCGGCGTCCACTCCGCCGTCGGGTTCCGGCTCCGGGCAGCCATCCTCCGGACAGGCGTGCCCCTCCTCCGGGATAGGGCTTGACCTTCAGCAAGCTGCTGGGCTATTTACCGACACTGCTCTTTTTCATTTTTGGCCGTCGGGCAGGGGTGGATAACCATCCCGGGAAGCCGGTTGGAATCCGGCGCGGCCCCCGCCACTGTGACCGGGGACGAAAGCGGCGAGACCACTGGACGGAAACCATCGCTCGTGCGGGTGGACCGTCTGGGAAGGCGCCGCGAGTAGGACGATCCGGAAGCCAGGAGACCTGCTCGTCGGCGCCTCGAGTCTGCGGGGTGTGCGGCTTCACGGTTCCCCGGCGTCGGTCTTGTGCGCGGCGTCCGAGACGCTCTCTTGCAGATTCGAGGAGAAACGAGCCCGGCTCCGGTGCGGGATACGGGCGGAACACAGGGGAACTCTGAGGTGATTCGATGAATACTCTGAAGCTGTTTCTGGTTGCGTCGCTGGCGGTGTTGGCCGTCGCCGCGGCCGCCTGCTCGGACGACGACGACGGTTCCGGTTCCGATGCGGACACGGACGCCGACACCGACGCGGACACCGACGCGGACGCGGACACCGACGCGGACGCGGACACCGACACGGACACCGACACCGACGCGGACACCGACACGGACACCGACACCGACACGGACACCGACGCGGACTCGGACACCGATGTCGCCTCCGAGTCGCTGGATATTGCTGGCGAGTACGAGGACGGCTATGGCGATTTTCACGTGATCGGTCAGACCCTGTGGACGATGGATCTGATGGGCTCGTTCCACATCGACAGTTACGACAACGACGAGCAGGTGATCATCGCCCAGAACGATTCCGAAAACGAGTACAACGCCGATCTGTGGAGCCGTTTCGACTGGACGTACGACAGCGGCTCGCTCTACTATTGCCAGATCGCCTACGACGCGGAGAGCGCCGAAGCAGCCGAGGCCACGACCGCAGCTGACGACAGCGATCCGGCCGACGCGGGATGCGGCGGGTTCGCCTGGACCGAGTTGGCTTCCGACGATCTCGAGATCGCCGGAAGCTACGAGGACGAGTACAGCAGCGGCCACGAGATCTCGGCCGAAGCCTGGGCGATGGGGACGATGGGCACCTTCAACGTGGCGGCCTACTACAACACCTCGGACATGCTGATCGCCAGGAACGATTTGGAAAACGAGTACAATCCGGGCCTTTGGAGCCGCTTCGACTGGACCGAGCACGAGACCGATCTGTACTACTGCCAGACAGCCTACGACGCGGAGAGCGCCGAAGCCGCCGAGGCCACGACCGCGGCCGATGCGACCGATCCCACCGACGGCGGCTGTGGTGGATACCCCTGGACCCGCCTCGATCCGCAGTGACTCGCCCTTCTGTTTACACCCCGATTGGCCAAGCGTAGACTCTTTGGGATGCGTTCATCCATAACCATGATCGTTTTTCTGGCCGCGATCGTCGCGTCGCTCGGCGCCTGCGGCTCCGGGGAGCCCTCGTCGGGAGAACGCAACGGCGAGTCGTTCCTCCGCTGCGCCTCTCCGATCGACGACGGAAAACGGGAGACGCAGTGGATCCCCCCTCTCGAGCTCAGGCGCGAGGGGCACGACCTCGAGATCCGCGGGTTGGAGCGGGGCGTTGTGGTGATTGGCCTGCTGGCGGGCATCGGCGAGGTCCGCGCCGCCACGCGCGAGAACATCGAGCTGTTTCTCGACAGATTCAAGGCGGCCGGCGCGCAGCTGATCGCGGTCGCCGGCGGGGTGGGCCTCGCCGAGGAGAATGTGCGGGAGGTGATCGAGACGCTGGCTGCGGCTCCCGTTCCGGTGCTGGTCAGCCCCGGTGCCCAGGAGAGCTACGACGTCTTTCGCTCGGTGATCTCCGAGCTGCACGGCGAGCGTCCGCAGATCGTGGACATGACCAAGGTTCGGAGGGTGCGTCTCGGCCAGGTCACGCTGTTGAGCCTGCCGGGCTACCACGAGCCGTTCTACCTCGAGGCCCGAGGGCGAGGCTGCTCCTACGAGCCTCGGGATCTGGAGAAGCTGACGGCGCTGGCCGACGACGGGAGGGTCAACGTGCTGCTCTCCGCCTCTCCGCCGCGCGGAAAGGGACAGCGCGCCGTGGATCGCGGGCGCGGCTCGGTCAACATCGGAGATCCCGAGCTGGCCGCGGCGATGGACGAAGCCGGGATCCGCTTCGGGCTATTCGGTCACGTCTACGAGGCCGGGGGTCAGTCCACCGCCGCCGACGGAGAGACGCACCGCGCGCCCGGCGTCTGGCACGAATCGCTGTTCGTGCAGGCCGGCGCGACCGACTCGCTGCCGCTGACCCTGGTCGGCGGAGGGCGCTCGGTCGGGATGGCGCACCTGGTGGAGATCTCGGGCCACCGCGGCCGCTACCGAACCCTGCTGGCCGGCCCGAATTGATTCCTGCCTGGTATCACGGGCTCTCACATACGCAACCGGGGCGGGATTGAGTATACTACCCTGGAATCCCGAAGAAACGGGGACGGTATGATGAGGACGACGATGATCGCGCTTTTCGCCTGGGTGCTGTGCTGCGCCTGCGGCGGCGGCTCTTCCGGCGGGGACGACGACGGAGCCTCCGGCTCCGATTCGGATGCGGATTCCGATTCAGGCTCGGACGGCGACTCCGATTCGGATGCGGACTCCGACTCGGACGGCGACTGCTCCCTGTTCGACGACGCGGGGGAGTCGTTCGCGGTGGTCTACGACGTGGGGCCGGGCCAGGAAGCAGAGGAGCCCGGCGAGGTCCCTTGGGAGTCGCTCGAGCCCGGCACCCTGGTCCGCATCCACCATCGGCCCGAGCCCTACGCGGCCAAGTGGGTGATCAACACCGTCGCCACCGCCGAGCAGCCGCTGGTGGTGCGCGGCGTGCCGGACGGCGATCAGCGCCCGGTGATCAGCGGCGAGAACGCGACCACGCGCGTCGATCTCGACTACTGGAACGAGAACCGCTCGGTGATCAAGATCGGCGGCTCGAGCCTGCCCTCGGACGACCTCACGCCCGCCCACGTGCGGCTCGAGAACCTGGAGATCCGCTCGGCGCGGCCGGCCTACCAGTTCACCGACGACGGCGGCTCGCCGCAGAGCTACTCGGAGAACGCCGCGGCGGTGCACGTCGAGCGGGGAGACCACGTCGCCATCGTCAACTGCGTGCTGACCGATTCGGGCAACGGGCTGTTCACCGGCCACGGCAGCTCGAACGTGCTCGTCAGCGGCAACCAGATTCACTCCAACGGAATCGAGGGCAGCTACTACGAGCACAACAGCTACACCGAGAGCCTCGGGATCACCTTCCAGTACAATCATTACGGTCCGCTGCGCGACGGCTGCGGCGGCAACAACCTCAAGGACCGCTCGGCCGGCACGCTGATCCGCTACAACTGGCTGGAGGGCGGCAACCGCCAGCTCGACCTGGTCGAGAGCGACTACGACGATCTGGTGGACGACCCCTCCTACGACGAGAGCTTCGTCTACGGCAACGTGCTCGTCGAGCCGGACGGCGCGGGCAACAGCCAGATCGTCCACTACGGCGGGGACGGGGGCGACGAGTCGATGTACCGCTCGGGGACGCTCCACTTCTACCACAACACGCTGGTCTCCACGCGCGAGGGCAACACCACCTTGCTGCGGCTGTCGACCAACGATCTCGCCGCGGACGTCAGGAACAACGTGCTGCACGCCACGGCCGGAGGAGAGCATCTCGCCGCCTGCACCGGCACCGGACAGGTGACGCTGAGCGACAACTGGCTGCCGAGCGGCTGGCGCGAGACCCACGAGTCCTCGATGAGCGGCGGCGCGGTCGGCGACGAGGGCAACCTGGAGGGCGACGATCCGGGGCTCGCCGACGAGCAGGCGCAGGACTACTCGCCGGCCGAGGGCTCGCCGTGCCTCGACGCGGCCGGACCGCTTGCCGACGGAGCGCCCGCGGTCGGCTGCCAGTACGAGCTCCACCAGGGTGCCGCGGAACGCGACGCCGACGGAGCGCCCGACATCGGTGCCTTCGAGAGGTAGCCGGCCCGCCTGCGGGCCCGCCCTTTCATCTTCGGCTTTACACGCGCTTGCGTGCCTCATAGTGTAGGTAGTCTGAAGACCGGGAGGCGTGACAATGATCCGTGCAAAGCTCGAGCAGGCGGTCGGTATCCTCGACGAGCTGGATATCGACCTTTGGATGATTTTCGCCCGCGAGTCGTCGAAGGTCCACGATCCGTGCATCGACCTGGTGGTGGGCGGCAACGTGACCTGGCCCTCGGCGTTCCTCGTGGGGCGCGGCGGCGAGCGGGTCGCGATCGTCGGCTCGCTCGAGGAGCCGGCCTTCCGGGCGCTGGGCCACTACGAGGTCGTGCCCTACCTGGAGGGAGTCAGCCGGCCGCTGCGCGAGCGCCTCGCCTCGTTAGACCCGTCCAGGATAGCGATCAACTTCTCCAAGAACGACGAGATGGCCGACGGGCTGACCCACGGCCAGTTCCTGCTGCTCGGCGAGATCCTGGAAGGCACTCCCTATGCCGAGCGCCTGGTCTCTTCGGAAGAAATCGTCTCGCGCCTGCGCTCGCGCAAGATGCCGCCCGAGCTGGAGCGCATCGAGCGGGCCTGCGCCGAGACCGTCGATCTCTTCTCGCAGATGAACGACCGCATCGCGACCGGGATGACGGAAAAGGAGATCGCCGCGGTGATGGTCGGGATCATGGAGAGCAAGGGCCTGGAGCGCGCCTGGGACCCGGAGCATTGCCCGGCGGTCTTCACCGGCCCCGAGTCGGCCGGTGCCCACGCCGGCCCCACCGACCGAAAGATGCTGCCCGGACACCTGATGAACGTCGATTTCGGGATGCGCTACGAGGGCTATTGCTCCGACTTGCAGCGCACCTGGTACTGCCTCGCTCCCGGCGAGAGCGAGCCGCCCGAGGCGGTGCGCAAGGGCTTCGAGACGATTCGCGACGCGATCCGCAAGGCCGGCGAGTTCATCCGACCCGGCGTGCAGGGCAAGGATGTGGACGCGGTCGCCCGCGGGCACATCACCGCGGCGGGCTACGACGAGTACCCGCACGCGCTCGGCCACCAGATCGGGCGCGAGGCGCACGACGGCGCCGGGCTGCTCTGCCCCGAATGGGAGCGCTACGGCGAGCGCCCCTACGCCGTGGTGGAGGAGGGACAGTGCTACACCATCGAGCCGCGTCTGACCGTGCCCGAGCACGGCGTGGCGACGATGGAGGAGATCGTGGTGGTCACCGCGGACGGAGTGCGCTATCTCTCCGAGCCGCAGACCGAGATCATGTTGATCGAAAGTCAATAGAGCAGAAAAGGAGAACGGCATGGGCGAGCCCAACGCTCCGAGCAAGCAGATCAAGCTGCTGCCCGACAACGCCTACCGCAGGCTGAAGCCGGGCGAGAAGTACGAGCCGATCGTCCCGGCCGGGGACCTGCGTCCCGAGGTGACCTCCTGGTCGGTGACGATCGGGTTGATCCTGACGGCCATCTTCGCCGCGGCCTGCGTCTACATCGCGCTGCGCGCCGGCAACGGAATCGAGGCGGCGATTCCGATCGCCATCTTGGCGATCTTCTTCGGCAAGATGAAGAAGCAGCGCAGCACGATCCTGGAGAACGTGATCGTGCAGTCGATCGGACAGGCCTCCGGGGTGGTGGCCGCCGGCGCGGCGTTCCTCGTGCCGGCGCTTTACATCAACCAGCTGCAGCCCGAGTTCTGGCAGATCTTCCTGGCCTGCTTCATCGGCGGCTCGCTGGGCGTGGTGCTGATCATCCCGCTGCGCAAGTACTTCGTGCGCGAGCTGCACGGCGAGCTGCCGTTCCCCGAGGCCACGGCGGTCAACGAGATCCTGTGCTCGGGCGAGTCGAGCGGGCCCACCGCGGGCAAGGTGCTGATCGTCGCCTTCTTCCTCGGCGCGGGCTACGACTTCCTGGTCGAGGCGGTCCATCTCTGGCCGGCGGATGTCAGCACCGGCGTGCTGCTCGGCGGCGCGGGCGATGCGATGGAGTCCTCGCGGTTCAGCATCTCGGTGATCGCGATCGCGGCGCTGTTCGGGCTCGGTTACATCATCGGGATAAAGTACGCCTCGATCATCGCCTCGGGATCGATGTTGGCGATGCTGGTGCTGGTGCCGATGGTCTACACCTTCGGATCGCAGCTGGGCGACTTCCAGTACGCCGGATCCTCGTACGACATCGGCGCGATGAGCTCCGGCCAGATCTTCGCCGCCTTCATCAAGCCGATCGGGATCGGCGCGATCGCGGTCTCGGGCCTGGTCGGCATCATCCGGTTGGGCAAGATCATCGGCGGGTCGATATCGCTGGGCTTCAAGGGGCTCAAGAGCGGGGCCAAGAAGAGCGACGACCCGCGCACCGACATCGACATGAACCCCAAGAACGTGCTGCTGATCCAGTTCGCGATGGCCGCGCTCTTGGCGGTCTTGTTTTTCGTCGTGGCGATAACCACGGTCGACTCGGCGACGGGCGAGACCTACACCGTCAACGACGCGTTGCTGTACGCGCTGGTGGGAGCGATCGTCGGCTATCTGCTCTCGTTCCTCTTCACGCCGGTCGCGGCGCAGGCGATCGCGATCGTGGGCGTCAACCCGGTCTCGGGGATGACGCTGATCACGGTCGTCTTCACGATTCTGGTGCTGGTGCTGGTCGGGCTGCGCGGAGAGGGCGGAATGTTCGTCGCGCTGGTGGTCGGCACCGCGGTCTGCACGGCGCTGAGCACCTCGGGAGCGCTGGTCTCCGATTTCAAGATCGGGTACTGGATCGGCGCCACGCCCAGGCAGCAGGAGCGCTGGAAGTTCCTCGGGATCGCGGTGGCGGCCGTGGTGGTCGCGATCGTGATTCCGCTGATGGACTCCAGCTACCACTTCCTGGTCGAGGACCCGGCCTCGGGCGAGCTGATCTCCAACACCAAGCAGCTGCCCGCCCCGCAGGCGAACATGATCGCCGCGGTCAGCCGCGGCCTGCTCTCCGACCCGGCCAACCAGCCCTGGCTGCTCTACGGCCTGGGCGGGATCATGGCGGTGGTGCTGTTCATGTCGGGCACTCCGATGCTGGCCTTCGCGCTGGGCATGTACCTGCCGATCGGGATCAACATGGCGATCCTGCTCGGGGCCTTCACCGCCTGGCTGGTCTCCAGGACCGGCGGCTCGGAGCGGATGCGCAAGGCGCGCGCCGAGCAGGGCACGCTGATCGCCTCGGGGATGATGGCGGGAGCCGCGATCTTCGGGATCATCACCGCCGCGTTGAGGTTGCCCGACCTGGGCGCTCCCAACCGCTTCATCAGCATCGGGATCGACATGAAGCTGGTCGACGGTCAGCTCAGCGAGACACCCCACGAGTGGTACGAAAGCCTGACCGGAGAGCTGATCTCGATCCTGATGCTGGTCGGCCTGGGGCTGACCTGCTTCCTGCTGGCCCGCTGGGGCGCCAAGGGCGCGATCCGCGAGGAGGACCGGCTCGCGTCCGCGAGCGCCGGCCAGACCCCCGAGCCCGAGATCGCCGAAGACGACGCCCCGTCCGCGGAGGGGAGCAAGACCGAGCCCGACGCGGGTCGCTCCGACGAGGGCGACGACGAGTAGGCACTCACGGTCTCTTCCTCGCCCGAAGCATCTTGTCATCCCCAACTTTTTTGCAACTCGCGGGGCAGATCGTCCGATGTAGGGGTACAGCCATTGATTCGCGGAGGTGCAAAATGGAATCGATCACGCTGTACCACGAGGGACGACCGGTGATTCACCACCCGCTGCCGGGCGACACCTGCTCGGTGGGATCGGATCCGCGCGACGACATCGTGCTGGCCGGCGAGGGAGCGGGCGAGCGGCGGCTGCTGCTGTACCGCGGCGAGGACGGACGCTGGCTCTCGCGTCCCGATCCGTCGCCGGCAGAGGAGCGGGCCCGCCCGGTCGAGCCAGGCAAGCGGCTGGCGTTGGGTCCCTACGCCTTGGAGATCGGGAGCCTGCGGGCCGCCGGCGTCCCGGAAGAGATCGACGGTGAGCCCGGGGCCGGCGGCGCGATTTCCGACGACCTGGGCCTGGCGGGGCGCTCCACCGCGATGCGTGTCTTGCGGACGGACGTGCGGCGCTTCGGCGCGCTGGGCGCTCCGGTGCTGATCCAGGGCGAGACCGGAACCGGCAAGGAGCTGGTCGCCAGGGCGATCCACGACTGCTCCCCCCGGCGGCGGGGACCGCTGGTCACGATCAACTGCGGCGCGCTGTCCGAGTCGCTGGTGCAGGACGCGCTGTTCGGCCACGAGCGCGGCGCGTTCACCGGCGCCGGCGGCGCGCACCGCGGCGTGTTCGAGCAGGCCGACGGCGGGACGCTGTTTCTCGACGAGATCGGCGAGCTGCCCCCTGCCCAGCAGGCGGCGTTGCTGCGCGTGCTCGACGACGGCCGCGTGCGCCGTCTGGGAGCGGAGCGCGACGCAAAGGTCGACGTGCGCGTGGCGGCCGCCACCAACCGCGACCTGCGCGAGATGGTGAAGAACGGAGATTTCCGCGCCGACCTCTACCACCGCTTGGCGGCGCTGCGCATCTCCACGCCCCCGCTGCGCGATCGCCCCGAGGACATCGCTTCGCTGGCCGAGCACTTCCTGGCGCGGATGGAAAAAGAGGTCGGTCCGCGACGCCTCTCCGCCGATGCGCTGCGCTTGCTCGAGAGCTGCAAGTGGCCGGGTAACGCGCGCGAGCTGCGCAACGTGCTGTACCGCGCCGCGGCGCTCTCCTCCCGCGACCGGATTTCGGAAAAGGCGCTCGTTCTGGACGAGCAGCGACCGAGAACCCGCAGGAAGCGTTCCGCCTCGTACCTGCGCAAGCTCTCCACGAAACGCCTGGAGGAGATCATAGAGCGGCACCGGGGCAACGTGGCCTCCGCCGCCCGCGAGCTGGGAGTTCCGCGCACCACCCTGCGCGATCGGATCAAAGGCATTCAGTTGCTGTAGAGCACGGATGGAATTGCCTCCGACTGTCCGATCTCTCACTTGCCGGAGCGGGCTCGGCGTTTTACGATCCCTCATATGAGCACACGCGACGCTGCAGTGGCGGGGTTTTTCTACCCCGGAGTTCGCGAGGAGCTGCTCGCCGAGGTCGATCGCTGTCTGGAAGGCGATTTGCCCCGCGAGCGGGCCTCGATGGTCGTCCTGCCCCACGCGGGCTACGTCTTCTCCGGCAGGATCGCGGGCCGGACGCTGTCCCGGGTCGAGGTTCCCGAGCGGGTCGTGCTGCTGGGGCCCAAACACCGCGCGGCCGGCGCGGCTCTGGCCCTCTCGGCCGACGACGCCTGGCGGCTGCCCAGCGGCGATGTCCCGATCGACCAAGAGCTGAGCGGAATAGTCGAGCGCGAGACCGCGGCGGTCTTCGACGACGCGGCCCACCGCGACGAGCATTCGCTGGAGGTGGAGGTGCCGCTTCTGTGGCGCAGCAACCCCGACTTGCGGTTGACACCGCTGGCGGTGGGGATGATCCGCGCCGACGACGTGCTGGAGCTGGGCAGGGGGCTGGCCAGGGCGGTGCGCTCACTCGACGAGCCGGTGCTGCTCGCCGCCTCGACCGACATGTCGCACCACATTCCCGAGGCCGAGGCCCGCCGCCTCGATCGACTCGCGATCGACAAGATTCTCGAGTTGGATCCGGGCGGTCTTATCGAGGTCGTGGCCGAGCGGGGGATCACGATGTGCGGGGTGCTGCCCACCGCGGCGGCGCTGCAGGCCGCGCGCGAGCTGGGCGCGTCTGCGGCCGAGCTTGTCGACTACACCACTTCCGGAGAGTACAACAGGGACTTCGACCGCGTGGTCGGCTACGCCGGGATCGTGGTCGAGTGAGCGACCCGGTCCGGGGCCCGGGCGAGAATTGAGTCCTTTTTCGAGGCGAGGTTTTGCGCGATCTGCCCGAGTTCCGCGGCGATCGTCCCTTTCGCGCCTGGGTTCGGGTTCGCGCGCGATTGACAACGGAGTCGGGCACGACTAGGATTCCCGTTCGTTTCGGGCGCCGTCGCCAAGTGGTAAGGCAGAGGTCTGCAAAACCTCCATCACCGGTTCGAATCCGGTCGGCGCCTCAGAGCTGTTTCTTGCCCATGAGCTTTTCACCGGCAGCCGTCCGACGAGAAAACGCGATCCCGGGCCTGGCCGGGCCGTCGCTGGCCGTCGTCTCGGGAGCGGCAGCGGGGCTGATCGCGGGCGTGCTTGACGCTTCGCAGGGCTGGCCGGATTTTTCCGCAACCTCGGAACGCGCGCTCTTGCTTCTGCAGACCGCTGGACGACTGGCCCCGATCGGAGCGGGGATCGCTTTGCTCGCAGCGGTCGGATCGCTGGCCGGCGCCGAGTTCTGGCGGCGGCGGGGGTGCCGTCCCGCGCGCGGCTCGTCCTGGGCGCTGACGGTGCTGGCGCTGCCGGCCGGCATCTACCTGGCCGTGCGCCTCTTCCAGGGTGGAACTACATCCCGCCTGCCTGCTCGCTGGTTGCTGGTCGCGCTGGCGGCCCTGGTCCTGGCCGCTCTGACGTGGATCGCCGCTAGTATGGCGCTCGCGCTGGTGGCGAGGCTCGACCGTCCGGACGCGGCGCGGGGCGCCAGGCTGGGCGCGGTGCTGGCGCTGGTGGCGCTGGCGCTGGGCGCGCGCTGGTGCGACGGCCACCTCTACCACCGCCTTTACGACTACCTGCACGCCGCGCTGGCGCTGGGCTCGCTGGGGATACTGGCGCTGGCGGCGAGGATCGCCTTTTCGAGCCTGGGCCGCGTCGAGCCGAGGCGCCTGGCTATCCACGCCGCTCGGACCGCCGCGCTGGTCCTGCTGCTGCTGGCCGCGGCGCTGTGGACCAGCCAAGAGCGACAGACGGTCAAGCTGGCGCTTCACGAGCGCACGGCAACCACTTCCAGCCTGCTGCGCGTCGTCAACATTGTCGCGAGGGGGAGATCCCCGGTCGAGAGCCGCCCCTCGGCCGCGGCGCGGCGAAGGCTCTACGAGCGCGAGCGCGCCGAGCGGGAGGTGATATCCTCCGGCGACTGGCCGACCTTCCCCGGCGCGCACCTGATCATCATCTCGATCGACGCGTTGCGCGCCGACCGCCTGGGCGTCTACGGTTACCGCGAGCGACCCACCTCGCCGCGAATCGACGAGTGGGCGAGCCGCGCCACGATCTTCGAGCGAGCCTACTGTCCGGTTCCCCATAGCTCGTACTCGATCTCCTCTTTTCACTCCTCCCGATATCTCTACGACGAGGTGGCGATGGGGCTCGACATATCGAGCATCACGACCATGGCCGACGCCCTGGGAGAATCCGGCTACGAGACCTCGGCGTTCTACACCAACGGGATCTTCCACACCCAAGGCGATCGGGTTGGCTCGTTGCGCGATCGCAGCTTCGGATTCGAGTCCGTCCACCACGGATCTCCGTCTCCGGACAAGCTCGCCGATCTGGCGATCACCAGGATCGAGAGCTACATCGAGCAGGGCGAGCCGGCCTTCTTGCTCTGGGTGCATTTCTTCAACGTCCACGAGCCCTATCGCTCCGAGCGCTTCGGCGGCTCTCCTCGAGAGCGCTACGAAAGCGAGATCTTCGAGGCCGACGCGGCGGTCGGCGGCCTACTCGACTACATCGAGAAAGAGCTGGCACGCGACGCTGTCGTGGTGCTGACCGCCGACCACGGCGAGGAGTTCGGCGAGCACGGCGGGCACTATCACGGCTCCTCGCTTTACGAGGAGCAGGTGCGCGTGCCGCTGATCATTCGGGTTCCCGGAGCAGAGCCCCGCTTCGTGAAGCAACCGGTCTCGACGCTGGACACGGCGCCCACCCTGCTGCGCCTCGTCGGCGTCGACGTTCCGGCGCGGATGGAGGGTCGCGACCTGCGCCCGGCCCTGCTTTCCGAGCGGAGCCCACGGACGCCCCACCCGGTCTTCGCCTCGGTGATGCGGCAGCACATGGCCGTGCGTTGGCCCTGGAAGCTGATATCGGATCCTTCCCGCCGCCTCTTCGAGCTCTACGACCTCCGCTCGGATCCGACCGAAAAGCGCAATCTGTACGACGAGAAACAGGATCTGGGAGCGGAGCTGCTCGAAGAGATCCGAGTCTGGATCGACGAGATCGCGGCGGGCGCCGACCAGACGCGGCAGGCGTTCCGTCTCGGCCGCCTGCGCGACCCGCGGGCCCTGCCGGCGCTGCTCGAAGTGGCGCGCGACGTCGAGGCGCGAAGCCGGGATCGCCGCGAAGCGCTCGAGCTGGTCGGCGAGATCGGAGCGCGGAAGAAGATACCAGAAATCGCGGAGCTGATCGGTGACGGAGATCGCGGCGTGGCGCTGGCGGCCGCGGTGGCGCTCGGTCGGCTGGGCAGCTCGCGCGGGGCTGGGGTGCTGCGCGAGGCGCTCGGCTCCCGGGAGGCGTCGACGCGGGATCGGGTGGCGCTGGCGCTGGCGAATCTCGGGGACACGGCTGCGGTCCCCGCCCTGATCGAGTCCCTGCACCGCGGCGATCTCGAGCTGCGCACGAACGCGATCCGCTACCTGGGACGCCTCGGCGACGGGCGCGCCTTCGAGCCGCTGGTCGATCTGCTGGACGACAACCGCACCCGCTACCGGACGGTCAAGGCGTTGGGCGTGCTAGGTGATCCGCGGGCCGGCGCCGTGCTGCTCGACGTGCTGGCCAGCGACGACCACACCGACACGCGTTGCTACGCGGTCCAGTCGCTGGGACGTCTCGGGATCGAGTGGGCGGCGCCCCGCCTGCTGAGGCTGCTGGTCGAGGAGCCGGAGCTGGAGTGTACCGCGGAGAGCCTGGTCCGGATCGGGGCCGTGGGCCGCGCGCCTCTGTTCGGAACCGACCTGGCGCGGGGAGACCCTTCGCTGCTCTCCGGTTGGAAGCGCTGCACCGCGAGCGGCGAGGCGCGAGGCGACGGCTTCCTGGGGCGCACCACCTGCCTTTCTTCGGGACCGCGCGCCGAGCTGCGCTTCGAGGCGATGGCGGATCGAGGCGGCCTGCTGTTGATCCGCGCGCGCCACCTGGGGGACGACCCCTCGACCTCGGAACAGCTCGAGGTGCTGATCGACGGGCGTCTCGCCGCGACCGCAAAGCTCAGCGGCACCATGCGGGAGCACCGTTTCTCCCTGGAACCCGGCCGCTGGCCGTCGGGGCCGCTTTCTGTCTCGTTCGTCGCGGCCGGCGGCGAGCGCTTCGAGGTGGATCACCTGCTGCTGCTGGCCGGCGGGGCATGAAGACGATCGCCTTTTTGAACAATCGCCGTCCTTGCCGGGTCAAACAGGTCGGGTTGGAGACCGGCGGGGAAAAACGTGTTATCGTGCGGATTCCCTGCTGTGCAAAGGAGCTAGTCTGATGCGCGAAGTGCTGATCGGCCTGTTGGTGCTGGCCGCGACCGCCGTCTCGGGCGGGGCGCTGGCCGAGCAGTCGAACAATCCCCTCGCGGATAAGAGCAATCGTTCGGCGACCATGGACGCGGGCGAGCTGGTGAAGCTGGGCCATCTCCACGTGGAAGCGATGGATCTCGATCGCGCCCGCGAGCTGTACGATCGCGCTCTCGACGAGGAGTCCGGGTTCGGCGAGGCCCGCTACGGCCTGGCCAAGATCCAGATGGCCAAGGGCAGGCTGGAGAAGTCGAAGCGGGCCTGCCGGGTCCTGGAGCGGCGCAACCGCGACAGCAGCGTCGGCCAGGTCTGCTCCGGCTGGGTGTGGTTGACCTTCGACCGTTCGGCCCGGGCGATCGACGAGTTCGAGGAAGTGATCGAAAAAGGGGACATCGCGCGCGGCAAAACCGGAATGGGAGAGGCCTACCGCCGGCGCGTCAGCAACCAGGAGGCGATCGCGGCCTACCGCGCGGCGATCGCGGCCGGCGCGGGCCACGTGGCCCGAATCGGTCTGGGGCTCGCGCTCGAGGCGAGTGGAGATCACCAGGGAGCCGTCGCGGCGCTGCGCGACGCGGTGGAGACCGAGCCCGCCTCCTGCCGGGCGCACTACGAGCTGGGACGCGTGCTGGGCGAGGGTTCCGAGGCGATCGAGCAGCTCGGGATCGCGCTGGCGATTCGCCCGGACTGGATCGAGGCGCGTCACGCACTGGGTGAGGCTTACCTGGCCAGCGGAGACTTCGCCGCGGCCGAGGAAGCCTTCCGCGCCGCGCTGGAGGGAGACCAGGAGCGCGGCACCGCCTACCTCGGTCTGGGCAAGGCCCTCTACGGGCAGAACCAGCCCGAGGAGGCCAGGGAGCCACTGGAAAAAGCGATCGAGGAGGTGCCGAACTTGGTCGACGCCTACCTGCTGCTGGCCGACATCGAGTACGCCTCGGGCGACTCCGACGCCGCGCTGGATGCGCTCGACAAGGCCAAGTCGGTGGCGCCCGGGGTGGTCAAGGTCTACCTGCACACCGGGGAGACCTACTTCCGCCTGGGCCGCTACACCAGCGCGCGCAGCCATCTCAAGCAGGCGATCTCGATGAAACCCGATCTGAGCCTGGCGCACGTGATCCTGGGCGACATCGCCTGCGAGCGGAGGCTCTACGAGCTGGGACAGCAGCATTATGAAGACGCGCTCCAAGGCGACCTGCAGGGCGTGACCCGCGCCGACATCGAAAAGCGCAGGTCGGTCTGCAAGCCCTCCCACTGACCGCGCCTTGAGCTCGGAAAAAACTACAGACGTGGTGACCGCTTTCGTCGTGCGCGACGGACGCGTGCTTCTTCTCAGGCGTTCCTCGCGGGTAGGCAGCTACCGGGGTCGCTGGGCCGGAGTATCCGGCTTTCTTGAAGAGATATCGGCCGAGCGCCAGGCGCGGGTCGAGATCCGGGAGGAGCTGGGATTCTCCGGCGAGCAGATCGAGCTGGAGCGCAGCGGCGATCCGCTGGAGGTGGTCGACGAGGAGCTGGGGCGCCGCTGGCGCGTGCACCCGTTTCGCTTTCGGCTGGTCCCCGGCGCGCGGCCCAGGCTGGACTGGGAGCACGTCGAGCTGCGCTGGGCCGAGCCGGACGAGATCGACCGGCTCGAGACCGTGCCCGCGCTCGACGAGGCCTGGCGGCGGGTAGCGCCGTGAGCCGCCGGCTGGAAGAGATGCTGGAGGAGATCCGCTGCGACACGGAGAGCGGCGCGACCTCGCTGGCGGTCCGTGCGCTAGGGGCGCTGGAGATCGCGGCGGGGACTCTGCCCTCGAACACCCGAAACGCCCTTTTTGAGATCGACGAGCTCGCGGTCCGTATCGACGGTCTGCGGCCCTCGATGGCAGCGGTCGGAGCAGCCGCGATCCGCGCCGCGATCGAAGCGCGCCGGGCCATGCTCGCGGGAAAGCCTCCGCGAGCGGCCCTGGAGAGCGCGGCCAGCGACGAGCTGGAGCTGTTCCGCGGAGCCGACGAGCGGATCGCGGCTCTGGCCGTCCGCGAATTGGGCGAGGTCGAGACAGCGGTCACCTGCTCGTGGAGCGCCACGGCTTTCGTCTGTCTCGAAAGGCTGAGGCCGAGGCTGGTTCTGATCGGCGAGGGGCACCGCCTGGGAGACGGCCGACGCGCGGCGCAGCGAATGGTGGAAAACGGGCTGGAGGTGGAGCTCGCGACCGACGGGGCGCTGCCCGCGGCAGTGGAGCGCGCCGACCTGGTGCTGGTGGGCGCCGACCAGATCCTGGCCGACGGATCGCTGGTAAACCGCGCCGGGACCTTTCCGCTGGCGCTGGCCGCGAAGCGCTTCGAGGTGCCGTTCTACGCGGTCTGCCAGCGGCTGAAGCTGGCCGGGCGCAAAGAGGCGAGCATCGAGGAGCACCCGGCGGATCTGGCCGGAGAGGCGCCGCCCGGAGCGCGGGTGAGCTGCCCGCTGTTCGACGTGACGCCGCCCGACCTGCTGGACGCGGTGCTGACCGAGACCGGCCGCCTGACAGCGAGCCGAGCCGGCCGTGAGGGAGCCGGGATCGAGCGCCGACGAGCCGAATTGCGCTCGAAGAAAAACAAATGATATCAACTTGATCCATATACCCCACGAGTGGATCGGAATAAATCGTGGAATTATTGTTGCTGCTCGAAACAGCTTATTGTACTGAACATCAGTATGGCTTCTCGCAGCGGCACCGCGGATCTCCCGTTGCACGGCGGCCGCGTTCCCGCCTGGCTCTCCTCCCGGATGGCCGAGCTGGGCGCCGCGGTGGTCGAGGCGGTGCTGATCTCCGAAGGGCGGACCGGGCTGCTGCGGCGACTGTCGGATCCGTTCTGGTTCCAGTCGTTCGGCGCCGTGCTGGGCATGGACTGGCACTCGTCCGGGGTCACCACCTCGGTAATCGGCGCGCTCAAGCGCGGTCTCGCCCCGCGCGCCCGCGAGCTGGGCATCCACGTCTGCGGAGGGCGCGGCCGGCAGTCGCGCAAGACACCGGCCGAGCTGCTGGCCGCGGCCGAGCGCACCGGCCTCGACGGAGAGGCGCTGGTGCGCGCCTCGCGCTTGACGGCCAAGGTGGACAACACCGCCGTCCAGGACGGCTTCTCCCTCTACCTGCACGGCTTCGTCGCGACCGACGACGGCGACTGGGTAGTGATCCAGCAGGGGATGAACGGCGCAGCCGGCGAGGCGCGTCGCTACCACTGGCGCTCCGACGCGGTCGAGTCGTTCGTCTAGGAGCCCCACAGCGCGGTGGTCGGACCGGACCAGGGCCGGATCGTGAACATCACCGACCGGCGCTCCGCCGCGGCGCGCGACGCCTCGCTCGATCTCTCGCGCCATGATCCGCAAAAGGTGGTCGAAGAGCTGGTCCGCATCGGCGGCGATCGCCACCTGCGCCTCCCGGCGCGCCATGAGCTGCGGCCGAGCGACGTGTTTCTGCGGCGGTTGCGCGGCGTGCTCGCCCTGGCGCGGGAGAGCGACGGCCGCGACTTCGAATCGCTGCTGCTCACCGAGGGGCTGGGACCGCGCACGATGCAGGCGCTGGCCCTGGTCGCCGAGGTCGCCTGCGGAGCTCCGTCCCGCTTCGACGACCCGGCCCGCTTCGCCTTCGCCCACGGCGGCAAGGACGGCCACCCCACCCGGTCCCGCTCCGCGTCTACGACCGCACGATCGAGGAGCTGCGCGACGCGCTCGACCGCGCCCGGATCGGCAACAGCGACAAGATCGACGCCTTTCGCCGCCTGGACAGCCGCGCGCGCCGATTGGAGAAAACGGCCGGACCGTCATTCGAGCAGATCGTCGACCGAAAATGGGCTCTCTCGCCCGAACGAGGCGGAATGACAGCGCTGGGACCGGCCGGCTACGAGCCCGAGCAAGGACTGCGACCGAGAACGGGACGCCGGAAGCGAAGCAGCCGCAAGAGCGGAAAAGGCCGACGCCAGCTGAAGCTGTTCGGCTGAGCCCCTTTGCCCCTCGGTATTGACAGCGCCGATCCAGGGTCCAGTATCGTACCGTCTCCAAAACAAAGGAGCTGGGTAATGCTCTACTTCGGCAAGCATCGATCGCCGCTGGCGATCACGAGTCTGTTGGGCGCCGCGCTCGTCGTCTCCGGCTGCTGCTCGGAGCAGGAGAAGCGGATCGCCGAGCTGACCGAGCTCAACGAATCCACGTCGGCGAAAAACGAGGCCCTCCGCGAGCAGGTCTTTGCGCTCGAAAGCCTGGAAGACGAGCTGAAAAACGCCGAGGCCGAGCTGCAGGGGCTGCGGCTGCAGGCGGAGAGGAACAAGGCGGCGGCCGATCTCGCCGAGAAGAGACAAGAGACGCTCGAGGGGTTGCTGGACAGCTTGGAGAGCATGATCGAAGCGGGCGACCTCCAGGTGCGGATCCGCAAGGGAAGAATGGTGGTCGAGCTGCCCAGCGCGGTGCTGTTCGAATCCGGCGAGGCCGCGCTGAGCGACAAGGGCGAGGAGACTCTGAAGAGCGTCGCCGAGGTCTTCGAGGGGATCAAGGATCGAGATTTCCAGGTGGCCGGGCACACGGACAACGTTCCGCTCAGCGAGGAGAACCCCTACCAGAGCAACTGGCACCTCAGCGCGGCCAGGGCCGTGGCTGTGGTGCAGTTCCTGATCGAAAACGGCGTTCCGGGCAGGCGTCTCTCGGCCGCGGGCTACGCCCACCACCAACCGGTCGCGCCCAATCGCAAAAAGCGCGGAAAGGCGCGCAACCGCCGCATCGAGATAACGCTGATGCCCAACCTCGACGAGCTGCCCGACCTGTCCAAGCTGGAGGCCGAGTTCCAGCTGGTGGATCCGCCCCCGGAAAGCTACTGATCCCAACCCGGGCAGAGAGCCGAGCCCCTCGGGAGCGAGCTGGCACTGGAATCCGCTTTCGATGCGAGCATTCCGACCAGGTTTTCCCCGAATCGTCCGCTGCCCCGTCGACCAACTGAAAACGATGTGTCGCGATAGTCAAAAAAGAGTGGCGATTGGGGTTGCCGCGATATCGATTTCTGTTGCGGTCTGGGCGTGTAATCATGTCGATAAGATCGACCTGGGCGACGCCGCGACGGGAAACGGAGACGCCGACGCGGACTTCGGCGCCGACGCGGACTCCGACTCCGACGCGGACTCCGACGCGGACTCAGATGCCGACGGTACACAGGACTGCCCTGTCAACAGCGGCTGGCCGTGCTCCTGCAATTACGAATACTCCCCATCCTGTCTGGACGGATCACCGTGTGTGGAAATCGCCGATATCGGAATGGGCCCGTTCTGCAGCGCACCCTGCCAGGAATCCGACGAAGAGTGCCCGCCGACCGACTACGCTGCCGTGAATCAGTGTTTGCTGAGCACCGACGACGGAGACCAGAAATTCTGCGCCCTGGCCTGCGAAAAAGACGAAGAGTGCCCACCGGATCAGCACTGCGTCGAAGTCGCGGCCGAAGAACCGCGTATCTGCCTGCCGCCGACGCAATGATTCCGAGCAGTCGGCAGGGAGCGGCTGCGGCCGAACCCGCAAAATTTCGGCTCATCCGGATCCAGCCGTTTTCATCTCCGCGTCCGTGCGCCGCGCCCT
>CAZHCG010000073.1:0-23467 GCA_964530995.1 uncultured Myxococcales bacterium | reverse complement strand
GAGGGCTTCAGTCATCCGGCTCCCACTTCGAGATGGTGCTTCGCTCTTCGTGATGGGCGCGGCGCACGCCCGGACGCAGAGATGGAAACGGCTGGATCCGGATCAAGCGAAAGTGATCGGCGCTCAGCCGATCAGCTGGCCGCCGTCCACTCTCAGCACCTGGCCCGTGATGTGCCGGGCTCCGTCTCCGGCCAGGAACGCCACGGACGCGGCGACGTCCTCGGGCTCGCCGAGACGACCCAGCGCTGTCTCGGCCAGCGCGCGCCGGCGGATCTCGTCCGGCAGCCCGGCGGTCAGCTCGGTCTCGATCAGGCCCGGCTCCACCGCGTTGGCCGTGATTCCGCTCGGGCCCAGCTCTCGGGCCAGGCTGCGGATCAGCGCCACCAGCCCGGCCTTGGAGGCGGCGTAGGACGCCTGGCCCGGCTTGCCCCGCTCGGCGTTGATCGAGGCCACCGCCACGATTCTCCCACCGCCCTGCTCGCGCATGATCGGCGCGGCGGCCGCGGCGCAGGCGGCCGCGCCCTTGAGGTTGACCGCCAGCACCCGGTCCCAGTCGGCCTCGGACGCCTTCCAGCTGATCGAGTCGCGGGTGATTCCGGCGTTGAGCACCAGGACGTCGAGGCGTCCCAGGGATTCGGCGACCTCGCGGACCGCGGCTCGCGCCGCCCGCCAGTCCCCGGCGTCGGAGCGCAGCGCCAAGGCGCGCCGGCCGGCGGCGCGGATATCGCGGGCCACGCGCTCGGCCGCCTCCCCGTGCTTGATCCAGGTCAGCGCCACGTCCGCGCCGAGCGACGCCAGCCGCCGCGAGATCGCCGCCCCGATTCCGCGGCTCCCGCCGGTGACGAGCGCGACCCGGCCTTTCGGGATCTCTTCGTTCATGACCGCTGCTTTGTACTACCGAAAAAGCGGCTTTGCCATTTTTGAATTCCGTATCTTCCGTCCAGCGTGGTAGTCTCGTGGAAATTCGAAGAGGCGGAGGTGGGCCGAAGATGAGAGTTATTGTCTGTGAGATCGCGGTCGCGCTCGCGCTCGTGGTCGCTGCCGGCGACGGGCGTGCCGAGGACTCGGACCAGAAGAGCGCCCGCGCTCATTTCAAGCTCGGCATCGAGCTGTACGAGAGCGGCAAGTACGACGAGGCGGCGGTGGCGTTCTCGCGCGCCTACGAGCTGAGACCGAGTTACAAGATCCTGTACAACATCGCTCAAACCGAGAACGAGCGCGGCGAGTACGTCCTCGCCCTGGACGCCTACCGGCGATACCTCGCCGACGGCGGAGAGCGGATCGAGAAGCGCCGGCGAACGACCGTGCTCAGTGAAATCGAGCGGCTCGAGGGGCTCGTCGGCGCGATCATCGTCCACAGCGAGCCGGACGGGGCGCACGTGTTCGTAGACGACCGCCGCGTCGGCGAGACTCCGCTCGCCGAGCCGATTCAGGTCGACCTGGGGGACCGGGAGGTGGTGGTCAGGCTCGAGGCCGACGAGATCCACCGCGAGCTGGTGACCGTCGCCGGTGGAAAGCTCGTCGAGGTGGAGGTCGCGGCTCCGACGGAGACCTCCGCCGCGGAGGACGGCTCCGGCGGTAGGCTGTGGACGTGGATCGCTTTCGGCGCGGCGGGCGCCGCCGCGTTGACCGGGGGCGTGCTCGGCGGCGTGGCGCTTTCGGAGCGACGCGCGATAGAGGACGATTGCGTCGGCGGGCACTGCCCCGCGGGTCTCGCCGACGACGGGGACCGGGTGCGCGGCTTGAGCGTGGGAGCCGACGTGGCGTTCGGCGTGGCCGCGGCCGCGGCTGCGGCCGGTGTGGTGCTGTTCTTCGTCGAGCCGGGTCCGGGCGAGGAGCCCGAAGACGATCCGACCGCGGCCGAGGAGTCCGTTTCCGTGCGGCCGGAGTGGTATGCGACGCCCGAAGCAGCGGGCATTTCCATCCAGGGGAGGTTCTGAGATGAGAGAGAGCGCCTTCGTCATCTGCTTTGCGGCGGCCGTGCTCGCAGGCTGCACTGCGATCAACGACCTCGGGCATTTGAAATACGATCTCGATGGCTCGGTCGATGCGGACACGGACGCCGACACCGATGCCGACACGGATGTCGACGCGGACACAGACGCCGATTCCGACGCGGACACGGACGCCGACTCCGATACCGACACGGATGCCGACGCGGACACGGACGCCGACACGGACGTCGACACGGACACCGACATCGACACGGATACGGGGACGGGCAACGCGTGCGTTCCCGCGGCCTACGAGCAGTGCGTCGGCGACGAGGTACATTCGTTCGATTCCTGCGATGTGGACGAGGGGGCCGTCGATATCTGCGACAACGCCACCTGCACGAACACCAGCGAGACCACCGCCGAATGCGTCTGCGACAATCACTGGACGGGAGACGACTGCGACGTCTGCCCGGGCAACTGGGACGCCGATCAGGACTGCGCTGCGTGCGCGGACGGCTGGGTCGACGCCGGCGACGACTGCGGGACCTGCGTCCGCTACGTGCGCCTGGACGGCAGCGACGTCGCCGATGGCACGTCGTGGGCGAATGCCGTGGACACGATCCAGGCCGGCGTCTTCTCCGCCTGGTCGGCCACACAGCAAACGGGGGGTCCGAGCACTTGCCAGGTACGGGTGCGCGCCGGCGCCTACGAGCCCACCCAGGGGAGCGGAAGCTCCGCCACCTTCGCCCTGTTCGAGAACGTGCACGTGTACGGCGGCTTTTCGGATTCGGATCTGACGATGGAGGATCGGGACGTGGAGGGCAACCCGGTGATCCTGGACGGTTCCGGGGAGGGCTCGGACCACGTGGTCACCGCGGCGGACGACGCGATCCTCGACGGCGTGAGCGTCACCGGGGGCGTGGCCTACACCACCGAGACCGGCGGCTACGACGGCGCCGGGCTGCTCGTTCCGGACGGGGTCGCGTTCACCGCGCGGAACGTGAGCTTCGAGGACAACCAGGCCAAGGGAAGCGGGGGCGGAGCGTACGTGGGCGCCTCGGCCGAGACGACGTTCGAAACCTGCCTTTTCGAGACGAACACCACCGAGGGTCGGGGCGGAGCTGCCTATCTCGGCGGCGGCGCGACGGCCACCTTCGTCGACTGCACGTTCAACGAGAACGAGGCCCACCACTCGAGCGGCGCCGGAGACGGGGGCGCGCTCTACCTGGAGACTTCGAGCACGGTCGAGCTGGAGGGGTGCCTCTTCTACGGCAACGGCGCCGTGGAGCGCGGGGGCGCGATCTACTCCACCGGCGCCTCGCTGCTCGTCGAAACGACCGGTTTTTTCGACAGCGTCGTGCCCGGCTCCGGCGCGGCGGACGGCGGGGCGCTCTACCTGACGGACACCACCGCCGAGATCCGGCGCACCGAGTTTCGGGGAAACACGGTGGAGGGAGTCGGGGGAGGCGGTGCCATCTACTCGAGCGGCTCGACCGAGCTGGATCTCGTCAACTGCGTGTTCGAGGGCAACCAGGTGGTGCCCGGCTGGGCGGATCCGCGCGGGGGTGCGGTCTACCTGGGCAGCGGCTCTGGCTCGCTGATGAACTGCACGATTCACGGCAGCGCGCTCCAGGGAAACGAGGTCGACGGCGGGGCGATTTTCTCGAGCTCCGCGTCGCTCACGATCACGAACAGCATCATCTGGGGCAACACCGAGCCGGCGATCACCTCGGAAGCCAGCGGCGGGTACAGCGCGACCTACAGCGACATCCAGGGCGGGCCTTGGAACCCGATCTACAACAACCTCTCGGTCGATCCGCAGTTCGTCGCCGGCGATCCGTACGATCTCCACCTGGAGGCGGGATCCGAGTGCATCAACGCCGGCGATTTCAATGGCGCTCCGTCCGTCGACTTCGACGGCGTCTCGCGGCCGGTGGGGTCCGGCTACGACATGGGGGCGTACGAGCACCACTGACAGCCCGATTTCCGCGTTGCTTTTCTTCGAGAAAAAATGGATAATATTTAAAACGTTTCGCGGGAATCGACGGCTGGCCCTTCAGGTTCCCGTCATGCGACCTCCTGCTCGCGAAAGATCGGAGTAGGAGCATCTTGGAGGTCGAGATGAAGGTGAGCGAAGTCGTTCCGGGTTGCCGGCACGTCGAGGCCGGCGGGCGCTCGGCTCTGTTCGGCGCGCCTCCCGAGGCGCTCAAGTTTCTCAAGAAGGACGGGTTGTCGATGCCCCGGGTGGGCGTGCTTCCCGATTCCTCGTTCGTGCGCGGCGTCTCGCAGATCGCCCTCGAGTTTCCGGCCTACTGGTTCCTCTTCTTCGACGAGGAGCGCGAAGCCGACGACCGTTTCCGCGTGATCGGACGACCCGAGATCTGCGAGCGGGTGCGCGAGGTGCTGGAGGTCACCCTCTTCGGTCCCACCCGTGCCCAGATGAAGCGCTGGAAGCTGTCCAGGTCGCGGATCGACACCTTGACGCGAGTGATGGACTACCTGGCCCCGCGGCGGGACGGCCGGCGGCTGGGGCTGGACGACATCTTCGAGTTCGTTCCGTTTCCAGCGGGCGATCCCGGTTGGGTGCCGCTGTTCGCCGACGGCGGCGCGGAGGTGCGGAGGCTGGGCGACAATCGCTTCGCGGTGCGCGCGGGGCGGCGCGGCAAGGGTCGCGTGGTGGATCTGAGCTTCGAGGGCGGGCAGCTTCCGCTGCTGGCCGAGATCGACGACGAGCTGGAGCTGCCCCAGGTGCTCGGCGTCAAGCTGCTGGGCAGCTACTCCGGCTTCGATCCGGCCGGACCGACCACGGGCATGGTGCTGTGGGTCAACTGCAACGGTTTTCTCGTCGACGGCCCGGTCGGTACCTCGGCCTACTTGCGGCGGCTCGGGATCCCCAAGTCGGATCTGTGCGGCGTGATCCTGTCCCACGTGCACGACGATCACTGCACGCTGATGGACATGATCCTCTCCGAGCAGCGGGTCAACATCATCACCACGCGCGAGATCTACGAGTCGATGCTGATCAAGGTCGCCGGCGTGCTCGGGGTGTCGGTCGATCAGATGCGCGACTACCTCACCTTCACGGAGGTGATCCCGGGCAAGCCGCTCACCATGTTCGGGGCGAGCTGGGAGTTCTTCTACATGGCCCACTCGATTCCCACGATCGGTTTCCGCGTCTCGGTGCGCGGACCCGACGGCGAGGACAACGAGATCGTGTGGTCGGGAGACACGATGCACTTCGCCGGCCTGGAGAGGATGCGCGAGGCGTCCGCGATCGGCGAGGCGCACCAGCGGCGCCTCGAGAACCTGGTGCGCGGCGGCGAGAAGCTGGCGATCCTGGACGCGGGCGGGCCTCCGATCCACGGACGCGCGGAGGACTACGCCGAATCGATGCGCGACAACCCGGACACCGAGTTCCTCTTCGCCCACGTCTCTCCGCAGAGCCTCGCGGGCCAGGACCTGCAGGTCGCCGTTCCCGGCTGGCGGCGAACTCTGCTGCCCGGCGAGGATCTGCCGCGCCCGCTGATACTCAAGCTGCTGTCGACCCTGAGGTTGCTCGAGGTCTCGGATCCGGCCTGGATCAACGTGCTGCTCTCCCAGGGACGGCTGCTGGAGATCCCGGCGGCGACGGACGTGGTCTCGCGCGGGCAGGCCGGCGACAGCTTCTACTTCGTGCTGGCCGGCAGCCTGGAGGTGCTGGACGACCGCGCCGGCCAAAGCGAGCTGCTGGCCTCGCTGGAGGGAGGGGATTTCTTCGGCGAGATGTCGATCATCCAGGGCGCGGAGCGCAACGCCACGGTGCGCAGCACCTCGCGGGTGGCCCTCTTCCGCCTGCCGGGCGACCTGTTCATCGAGTTCGTCGAGGCCAACGATCTCAAGCACCGCTTCGAGCGGATCTGGCTGAACCGTTCGTTGATTTCCGACGTGCGCATCTTTCGCAACCTGCATCCCCACGCCAAGCACGAGATCGGGCTGCTGGCCGAAAGGTTGTCTTTCGAGCGCGGAGATCGGGTGATCAGGCAGGGCGGCAAGTCGGACGACTTCTACATCATCACCTCCGGGCGCGTGGAGGTCCGCCGGCGCGAGCGGGGCGGCGAGACGGTTCTCGAGAAGCTCGGCAAGGGCGACTTCTTCGGCGAGAACGTGGCGATGGGCTACCGCGATCGGCGCAACGCCTCGGTGGTGGCGTCCTCGCGCCGGCTGAGCGTCCTGCGGCTCGGCGGGCGCGACATCCGGCGCATCGCGGCCAGCGCTCCGATGCTGCGCCACGAGCTGCACCTGGTGATGCGCGAGCGCGGCATCGAGGAGATACCGATCTCTCCTTTGGAGATGCGAGCCGGTTTTTGACTGGCCGGGTCCGGGGTGTATTCTCGCCCGGGATGAAACGAACGCTCACCGGAGCTGTGCTGCTCTCGCTTTCGCTGTCCCTGTCGTGGGAGGCCGCGGCCGGGGAGCGGGCGCGGGAGACGGCCGCCGTGCTGGACGGGGTCGAGCGCTCGCTGCGGCGGCTGGCCGGGCACGAGCACGCCGAGGCCGCGAGCGGAGAGATCGAGCTGGCCGAGAAATGGATCGAGGAGGCCGGGGAAGCGCTGGGCGAGGGGCGCAACCGTCGCGCCGCGATCCTGGCCGAGCGGCTGGGACCGCAGCTGGACCTGGTCCGCGCCGTGCTCGACGCGGCCGGGATCGCCGCCGAAGCCGAGCGGGCGGAGCGGGAGCTGGCCGAGCTCGAGGCCGAGCTGAACAGGCTGCGGGACATGATCGCGCGGCTGACCATCGCCAGGGAGGGGGCGCGTCTCAGCGACGCCTATCCGCGCGGAGGAAAGGACGCAGAGCAGTGAGCCGCCGCCTCCCGATATCGGCGTGGCTGATCGCCTCGTCGCTGCTCGCCTGGGCCTGCGGTCCGGCGGCGCCCCCATTTTCGCTGCGGCAGCTCGAGGCCGCGGTCGCGGCGGTCGATCCGGCCTCGGCCGGAGAGGCGGCTCCGGTCGCCTGGTCGGAGGCGCGGCGCTACCTGGAGATCTCGCGAGAGGCGCTCGAGGACCGGGACGCGGAGCTGGCCGAGAGGATGGCAGCGCTGGGGCTGATCGAGGCGCGGATCGCCGCGGTGGAGATCGAGCGCGAGCAGAGCCTGGCCAGGCGCGAGGCCGCGCTCGCCGAGAGACGCGAGCTGCGTCGCGAGGTGGAACGCGCCCGCGGCGAGCTGGAGAGGATCGAGCGTCTCGTCGAGCGCGAGCGCCTGCGCCGTCACCTGCAGCTCGTGGTGGAAGAGACGCGCCGGCGTGCGGCCGCGGACGAGGAGATCCGCGAGGGCCGTCTGGACGAGGAGCGGGCCGAGCAGCTCGACGCGGCGCGTTCCGAGGTGGCCCGCCAGCTGCTGGCGAGAGCCCGAATGACCGCGGCCGTCGCGGCGTTGTACGCGAAAGCGGGTCGGCTGCTGCCCGAGCGACTCGAGCCCGCGCGGCGGTCGATCGACGCGGCGGCAGCGGACGCGCGCGCAGGGGATCTGGCCGGATGTCAGCGTGATCTCGAGGAGTCCGGGATCGCGGTGCGCCGCGCTATCCTGGACGCCTGGGGCGCGGAGGGAGAGGAGGGGCTCGTCGCGGCGATCGACTCGCTGGTCGAGGAGCTGGGGGAGCTTCTGGACGAGGAGATCGGCCGCGAGGAGCTGGGTGCCGGATTGCAGCCGGCGCTGCGCCTCTCTGCCGACGGAGGGCGCCTGCGCTCCGGTCGCGATCGGATCGAGTCGATCGCGGCCGCCGTCGGGAAGCTGGAAGGGGATGTTGGAGTGGTGGTGGTCGCGGCGGCCGGAGATCCTCGAGCGGCTCCGTCTCGGCGAGACGAGCGGCGCAGCGGGGAGGGCGCCCGGACCCTGGTCGAGGAGCTGCGGCGGGCCGGTCTCGCCGACGATCGGCTGCTGGACTTCGCCTGCCCGGCCGGCTCGCCGCTGGCCGTGCTGGCCGGATCGCGCGGGATGCGCATCGCGCTGCTGCTGGTCCCGCTGCCGTCGAGGTAGGTCGAGCGGATGAGCGAGACGATCGAGCGGATTCATCCCCTGAGACTGCCGATGCCCTCCACCCTGGGCCGGGTCACCGCCTACCTGGTCGAAGGTCCGCGGGGCGCGGCGCTGGTGGACACCGGGATGAACGACGCCTCGGCGCGCAAGGAGCTGCTGCGGCAGCTCGGCCGGCACGGTCTCGAGCCTTCCGACCTGGAGACGGTCGTCTGCACGCACCATCACCCCGACCACTGCGGTCTGGCGGGGATGTTCCGGCAGGCCGGCGTAGAGGTGGCGATGTCCGGGCTGGACGCCAGGTCGCACCGCCTCTTCCTCGCGCACCCCGAGCTGGACGCCACGCGGGCGACGTTCCACGGTCGCCACGAAGTGCCCGCCGATTTCGAAAAGCGCGTCTCGGCGCTGTTTCCCTTCTTTCGCACGCTGTCGAGCGATTTCGAGCCGACGCGCGAGCTGCGGGACGGCGAACGGATCGAGCTGGGCGGGATCGATTTCGAGGTCGTGCACACTCCGGGCCACACGCCGGGTCACGTCTGCCTGCTGTCCAGGGAGGGGCGGTCGATCCTGACCGGGGATCACGTCCTCAGCGGCGAGGTGACCCACGTATCGATGCGCGAGGAGGCGCAAGGCACCGATCCGCTCGGCTGCTTTCTCGACTCGCTGGAGAAGGTGGCGCGCCTCGGTCCGCTGAGCGGGCTGCCGGCGCACGGCCGGCCGGTGCGGGACGTGCCGGGCCGATGCCGCCAGCTGGTGGAGCATCATCTCGGCAAGCTGGCGGAGCTGGAGTCCGCCCTGGGCGACGAGCCGCGCACCGCCTTCGACCTGGCCGGGCAGCTGCTCAGGCCCCGCGCCAAGGTTTTCTCGCGCTGGCAGGCGATGTCGCAGACGCTGGGATACCTCGAGCACCTGGTGCGACACGAGCGCGCGGTCGAGGGCGAGAGCGAAAGGGGAGTTACCTATCGCCGGCGGCGTTGACGCGCGGGCGGATCGGCGTTTTCATCGGGCGGATCACAAAAGGAGGCAAGCGATGTCCGAGCGGATGATCGATCAATTCATGGAGATGGTGCGCATCGACTCCGAGTCCGGCGAGGAGGCCGAGATGATGGCGTACCTGAAGAAGGCGATTCCCGAGCTGGGAGGCGAGGTCGAGCTGGACGACTACGGCAACCTGGTCGCGCGTTTTCCGGCCAGGGGTGCCGAGGGCTCCGAGCCGATCCTGCTTTCCTGTCACGCCGACACGGTCAAGCCGGGCAAGGGGATCGAGCCGGTGCTCGAAAACGGCGTGATCTCGTCCAGGGGAAAAACGATCCTGGGCGCGGACGACAAGGCCGGGATCGCGGAGGCGCTCGAGGCGCTGCGGGTCGCCGAGGTGCGACCGCCTATCGAGATGGCGATCAGCCGCCAGGAGGAGGTCGGCCTGCTGGGTGTCAAAAACCTCGACTTCTCCAAGCTGAGCGCCAGGCGGGGCTTCCTGTTGGACAACGACACGCTGGAGACGATCGTGATCGGCGGGCCTTCGTACTTCGCGATCGACGTCGAAATCTCCGGCAAGTCGGCGCACGCCGGGATCGAGCCGGAAAAAGGGATCAACGCGATCGTGGCGGCGGCCAGGGCGATCGCGGCTCTGCGGCTCGGGCGGCTCGACGAGCAGACCACGGCCAACGTGGGCATCATCGAGGGCGGGATGATTCGCAACGGTGTGCCGGACGCGTGCAGCTTCAAGGCCGAGTGCCGCTCGGCGGATCACGACAAGGGCGTGGCGCTGGCCGAGGAGATGGAAAACAAGATCCGGCAGGAGGTCGAGGCCGTGGGAGCCGGGGTCGAGGTCGAAGTGGACAACCTCTGCCGCGCGGTCAGGATTCCCGACGACGCCTGGAGCGTCGGCATCGCCAAGCAGGCGCTGCGCAAGATCGGCATCGAGGCCGAGACCGTTTTCATCACCGGCTTCACGGACGCTTCGATCTACAACAACGAGGGGATCGAGATGGCGGTCGTGGGGATGGGGGCGCAGAACGAGCACGCGACGAACGAGCGGGTGGCGGTCGCCGACATGGAGAAGGCGGTCGAGATGCTCGTCGAGATCTTCCGCATCTGCGCCGATCGATCCTAGCAGCCGCCGCGGTTTTTCGATTCTGGACAGCCCTTTGAAAAGCGCTATTGGATTCCCCAAAGCGGATTTTGTTCTTTCAAGGAGGACCGATGAAGAGGGTGGCTGTAGGTTGGATCGCGGTGGCGTTGGCCGGTTTGATGCTGGTGCCGGGCGGCGCGTCGGCCGGGGAGAGGGACTACCCCGGTGCGTACGTATTCGGGATCAAGGTGCGCGCCGGAGGGCGCTACGACGACGTTCGAATGTGCGTCGGCTCGCCGCCCGGGGTAAAGGGCGGTCCGGCGATGGACGTCTCGCTGTTCGTGGAGATGCCGGTGGGGGACGGAGCCGCCGTGGAGGTGGACCTGCCTTTCTTCAGGCCGATCATGTTCGCCGCGGCCTTCGGCATGCTGCAGTTCGAGCCCAGCGCGACGCTCAAGTTGCGCGCCGCCGGGGGAGACAGCGTGGACCTGATAGCCGGCCCTAGCTTGGGAATCTCGCTGCATTACGGTCCGGATTTCGAATCGGACAAGTCGGGAGAAGACAGGGGGGCGTCGTTTTTCGCGCTCGGGCCTACTATTGGCGGCTACATCGGAATGGACTTTCCGCGCCCGAACGAGCGCTTCAATTTCCAGCTGGGTCTCACGCCTTACGTCACGCCTCTGTTCGGAGTCAAAGATTCCGAAGATCACAAGGGAATCGTGATAGGGGGGCTGCTGGACGGGCAGTTCAGATTTCGATAACAACGCAATTATCCAATCAGCAATCGATCAAAGAACGTATGGATTCAGTGTGTCTGAGGTGTGCGGGCCAATCTAGTTTCGCGGGTGTTTCAGCAGGTAGTCCTGGTGGTATTCCTCGGCCGGCCAGAAGGGGCCGGCCTCTGTTATCTCGGTCACCACCGGATCGGACCACCTCTGCGAGCGGTCGACACGATCGCGCACCTCCTCGGCCACCTGCTTCTGGGTGTCAGAGGTGTAGAATATCGCCGATCGGTATTGCGTGCCGACATCGGGGCCCTGACTATTTTCGGTGGTGGGGTCGTGGATGACAAAGAAGCGCTCCAGCAGCTCGGCGTGGGACAGCCGTTCGGGATCGAACACCACTCGCACCGTCTCGGCATGCCCTGTCTCGCCGCTGCACACCTCTTCGTAGCTAGGGTTTTCCGCGGTTCCGCCCGAGTAGCCCACCTCTGTGTCCAGCACTCCCGGCAGGTCGCGCAGGCGATGCTCCACGCCCCAGAAGCAGCCTCCCGCCAGCAGGGCGACCTCGCCTCTCGATTCGCCGCCGACCATCTCAGCTCGCTCGTCGTCCATCGTTTCCCTCTGTTGACTCGTAGATCTCCAGGTCCGGAGCGCACACCTCCCGGAGCCTCGCTCGAACCGACTCGGTGGCGATCGCTTCCTTGAGCTCGGGGCTGACCGGCGAGCGGTTCTTGCGCCGGATGCTCAAAGAGAGACCGACCGAGTCGCGCACCTGCGCGACGAATCCGTCCAGCTTCTCCAGCCGCCCCACCGCGGAGAAGCGCCGCAGGTTGGCCACCGCGTCCTCGACCGCCTCGTCGCTGCGGTATTCGCCGTCCTCGCGCAGGCCGCCGTAGTACTTGACGTACTCGCTGCCCCACGCGCGGCCGCGGTCGGAGACCAGCACCTCCTCGATGTCTTCCTCCACTCCGCAATGTCGCCCGGGGCGATCCTTGTAGCGGTTGTAGAGGTAGTGGGAGAGCCACCTGGAGACCGGATCGCGCAACACCGTGACGAACGCCCAGCCCTCGCCGATCTCGCCGCGGATGCGCTCGGAGAAGGCGAAGTGCCCGGAGACGTAGCGCGTCGGCCCTCGCGCCATCGCGTAGGCCAGCAGCGCCTCGCGGAAACGCAGCACGTGGAAGTACTGGTCGCGCGGGACGTCCTGGCCGGCGAAGAAGGCGTCGGCGGCCCGAGCCGAGGGCGGGGCCTCGAGGCGGAACACCTGCGACGGCCTGTACTTGCGCCTGAAGGCCGCATCCACGGAGATGCCGCCGCACTTGGGGACGTGCAGGAAGAAGACCCTGGGAGCCTTGATTCCGAACAATCCGCACACCTCGCCGCTCTAAAAGACGCGTGCCAGCCTACTCCAGTTCGAGATTCGGAATCAAACCTCGAAAGCCGGGGGCTCGGATCTCGCTTCGTGCCCGCTCGTCAGCCGGAGGAAGGGGGCAGGATATCCATCGTGGGACGCTTGCTGGAGGCCAGCGGCAGCTCGAGGGTGAACGTCGCTCCCCGACCCGGCGCGCTGCGCACGCGTATCCCGCCATCGTGCAGATCCATCACGCGCCGCGCGATCGCCAGGCTGAGGCCCTGGCCCTTGTTGTGGTGATCGATGTCGCGCACGGCGAACTCGTCGAAGATACGCTGTTGCCACTCGGCCGGGATTCCCTCGCCGTCGTCCGCGACCTCAAACTCGCAGATGCTTTCGTCGCAGCGCGCCACGACCCGCACCTCTCCGCCCCTGTGCGAGAACTCGATCGCGTTGTCCAGCAGGTAGCCGAGCACCTCCTCGACCAGCGGCCAGTCCGCGGAGAGGCGCTCGTCGTCCCGGATCGACACCTCGATCTTCACCTCGCGGCGCTCGGCGTGCTCGCGGCGGCTCTCCACCGCGGCGGCGACGTGCCCCGATACCGATGACGACTCGAGTTCGGCGTCCCGCCCGTGATCGAGCTCCACGAGCAGACTCGTCTTGCGTACGAACTCCAGCAGCCGCAGGCCGTTCTCTCGAATCAGCCGTGCGCTCATGCGGGCTTCCCTGGGCAGGTCCTCGTTTTCGTGCAGCATCTCGGCCAGCCCGATGATTCCCGAAAGCGGAGTGCGCGTCTCGTGCGCGAACAGGGTGCGCAGATCGCCGCGGGCTCGATCCAGCTCCTCGGCGCGCTTGAGCCTCAGGTAGACCGAGACCTTGGCGCGCAGCTCTTCGTTGTCATAGGGCTTGGTGATGAAGTCGTCGGCGCCGGCCCGGTAGCCCTCGAGGCGATCCGGTGTTTCGCCCCGGCCCGAGATCAGCAGGATCTTGGCCAGCCCGTGGCGCTCGTGCTCGCGAATGCGGCGGCAGACCTCGTAGCCGTTCATTCCGGGCATCACGATGTCGAGCAGAACCACGTCGGGCCGGATCTGCGGCAACAGCTCGAGCGCCTCCTCGCCGCTGGCCGCGGCGACGACGTCGTCCGCCACGCCGCGCAGGACCCGCCGCATCAGCCGCAGACCCTGGACGTCGTCGTCCGCGATCAGGATTCTGTGCTCTGCTTCTCCTCCCATCGCGGTTCGCCTTTCGCTGTCTCTGTCTTCGAAAGCTTCGCAAAAGAGGTTATCCCGGATTTATAAGTTGATGCAACGGGTTGTTTTGTCGCTCGTGCGGTTGCGGGGCCAGGGACCGGGATCTACGATTTTCCGCGTCGGCGAAAAACGAAAGGAGCGAGCCATGCAAGGATGCTCTCGCCTGTTCGCGCTTTGCCTGATAGGGGCCGTCGCGGCCTGCGGATCCTCCAACAACTCCGACGCGGCCGAGGCCGCGGCCTCGAAAAAGGAGGCCGAGCCGTCACCCGCGGCGAAGAGCCCGACCGAGAAGGCTCCGCCGGGCGCTGCGGAAGGAAGCGAGGGAGAGCAGTCCACGATCGAGGTGAGATCCAGCGCCTTCGAGCACCAGGGCGCGATTCCGAAAAGGCACACCTGCCAGGGGGGGGACGTCTCGGTGCCGCTGTCGTGGAGCGGAGTTCCCGACGGGACCGAGTCGTTCGCGCTGATCGTGGACGACCCGGACGCCCCGGATCCGAAGGCTCCGAAGACCGTCTGGGTGCACTGGGTGCTGTACGACATACCGGCCGATGTCCGCGAGCTGCCGGCCGGCGTGGAAGAGCTGCCCGCCGGAACGCGCGAGGGGGAGAACGACTGGGATCGCACCGGCTGGGGAGGACCCTGCCCGCCGGTGGGAAGGCATCGCTACTTTCACAAGCTGTACGCGCTCGATTCGAAGCTCGAAGATCTGGGGCGGCCGACCAAGGACGAGCTGCTCGAGGCGATGGCGGGCCACGTGCTGGCCGAAGGCGAGCTGATCGGGACCTACGAGAAGGAGTGACGCCGCAAGGCGGCGCCGGCGGCCAGACCGAGCAGGCCGATCGTCAGATTCGTCGCCGCGACGAGCGCCACCAGCGCGCACGCCGCTCCGTACCAGGGCAGGGCGAGCGCCAGGACGGGCTGCCAGGACCACCCCATCCAGCGGGCGAGCGAGGCTCCGGCCAGGCCCAGCGCGACCACGAACAGCAGCCCCGCGACCGCGCCGCGCAGATCGGCGCCGCTGAGGTGCATCGACGCTCCGACCGAGACCGCGAGGTAGGCGGCCGGGAGGATCCGCCAGTCGGCGGTCGCCTCGTACCCGGACAAGGCGAGCAGCAGGGCCTCGGCGCCGCTCCAGGTCGCGCGCGCCACGAAGACGGCGTTTTCCAGCGGTCCGCCGTTTGTTGGTCGAACGGCATCGAACGGGGAGATCTCGATCCGAGCGCCGGCGATCGCGGCCAGAATCGCGGCGATCAGCGCGGTTCCCAGCAGGATCGGTCCCAAACCGATCAGGAGGTTGCCCACTTTCGCCCAGGGGTTCTTGCGGTTCCAGCTGTGAGAGACGTAGCCCAAGGAGCCGCGGCTCATCGAGGGATCGAACAGGCGGATCTCGTCGATGCGGTGGGCGAACAGCGGGCAGAACAGGGCGTGTCCCAACTCGTGAACCGCGGTGCCCAGCCAGCCGATCGCGGTCAGGTAGAGGCGGGGTCCCAGCGTCCCGAGCAGGCTTTGCTCGGCGAAGGCAGCGCTGAGCGTGACCAGCGCGATCGAGACCGCGGCCGGTGCCAACAGCAGCAGCAGCCAGCCTCCGGCCCAGGCCGCGTGCTCGGCGGCCCCGGCGGCTATGGAAAGGAGCGTCTCCATGGCTCTTCGTTCGTCGTCCTTTTGATTGTTTGATCACGCGAGCCGTCTGTTCAAGAAAACGGCCGCCGCCGGATGGTGGGCATGACCGCGCACCTCGAGCGCTGGGTGGAGAGCGGGTCAGAGCAGTAGATCGAGCACGGAGATCAACGGGCTTCTCGTGGTGGCTCCAGGCCGGGAGGCGCTGCAGCTGAACAGGGCGCCCGATCCCGTCGCCCCGTAACTGTGGCCCGGACCGTCCGCACCGGTTCCCTCTCCGGTATCCCATGAGTCCGATGTGTCCCATCCGTCCGATACGCTGTCGCTGTCCATCTCCGAATCGGAATCGGAGTCGGAGTCGGAATCCGAATCGGCGTCACTGTCCGAGTCTGCGTCCGAATCGGTGTCTGAATCGGCATCGGCGTCGGTGTCGGCGTCGGCATCGGCGTCGGTGTCGGCATCGGCGTCGGTGTCGGCATCGGCGTCGGCGTCCACGTCCGCGTCCGGTCCCGCGTCCTGGTCCGAGTCGCAGGCGTCTCCGATCCCGTCGTCGTCGGTGTCCTGCTGCGAGGGGTTGGACACCTCGGGGCAGTTGTCGCAGGCGTCGCCGTGGCCGTCGTCGTCGGTGTCGATCTGAAGCGGGTTGCTCACCTCGACGCAGTTGTCCACCACGTCGGGCACTCCGTCTCCGTCTTCGTCCGGCAACGGCACGTCGTCGGCCGGGTCCTCGGGATCGGTCTCGCCCGCGTCGATCTGACCGTCGTGGTCCAGGTCCTCGAGCCCGTCGTCCACGCCGCCGCCGTCGGTGTCGGACATCACCGGGCTGGTGGTGGTCAGCGGGTCCGAGTCGGGCACGAAGTTGCCCTCGCCGACGTCGGTGTCGTCTCCCAGATCATCCTCGGTGACGCCCAGCTCGGTTCCGTCGTAGATCCCGTCGTCGTCGCTGTCCGGGTCCAAGGCGTTGATCAGGCCGTCCTCGTCGGTGTCGTCCGCGTAGTTGGGCTCGTCGCCGTCGAGCACGCCGTCGTTGTCGGTATCCGCGTTGAACGGATCGGTGCCGATCTCCTCCTCGAGATCGTCCGGCAGCCCGTCGCCGTCGCTGTCCTGCGGCGGCACGCTGTCGTCGGCGGGGTCCTCGGGGTCGGTCTCGCCGGGATCGATCGCTCCGTCGAGATTCGTGTCCTCGGCGCCGTCCGGCACGCCGCCCTCGTCCGTGTCGGCCAGCAGCGGGTCGGTGGTCGTGGTCGGGTCGGCGTCGGGCACGAAGTGACCCGCGTCCACGTCGGTGTCCTCGTCGAGATCGTCCTCGGTTACGCCCATCTCGGTCCCGTCGTAGATCCCGTCGTTGTCGCTGTCCGGATCGGCGGCGTTGATCAGCCCGTCGCCGTCGGTGTCGTCCGCGTAGTCGGGCTCGTCGCCGTCGAGCACGCCGTCGTTGTCGGTATCCGCGTTGAACGGATCGCTGCCGATCTCTTCCTCTAGCTCGTCGCAGAGCCCGTCGTCGTCGCTGTCTCCGCTCGAGTCGTCTCCCTCGCAGATGTCGTCCTCGTCGCAGACGCCGTCGTCGTCGCTGTCCGTGCAGCAGCTGCCGACCTGCAGCGCGTCGCACCCGGCCGAGCAGCTCGGCTCTCCCAGGTTGTAGCTCGAATCGATGTCGGCGCAGGTCGCGCCGTCCAGGTCGTTCCCATCGCATATCTCCGCACCGTTGGCCACGCCGTCGCCGCAGAACGGGCCCGGTGCGTCGCAGCCGGGCATGCAGCCGCCGTAGGAGCCGTCGTTGACGCCGTCGTCGCAGACCTCCTGGCCGTCCCAGACGTAGCCGTCTCCGCATTCGGCCTGCTCGCAGGTGTCGAGGCAGGCGTCAGTGTTGTCCAGGTTGCCGTCGTCGCACTCCTCGCCCGGGTCCTGGTTGCCGTCCAGACAGCCGTCGCAACCGACCGCGTCCACCGAGTCGACCTCGACCAGCAAGGTGCCGCCGGGAGGGCAGGGGTCGGCGTCGGTGCATTGGAAATTCGGGTCCAGGGTTTCCACGTAAATGTAGACGTCGACGGTAGTGGCCCCGCTGTCGGGAACCGTGCAGTAGGTGCCGGCGATCTCGTAGACCGCCGAGGGAGAATCCTGGCAGCCGTTACCGTTCTGATTCGGGTCTCCGTCGCAGGTGTCCGGCGCGGAGCCGGCCAGGCAGGTTTCCTGGAGGCCGCCTGCGTCGTCTTCGAAGCGCAGCCAGACCTGGTCCCAGCCGTGCTGCTCGATCTCGGCGGTGATATCGAGCTCCACGCAGAGCTGGTCGACGCCGTCGAAGGGGAAGGCGGCCTGGTCGTAGGTCGCCCCGACGCGGTTGGCCGCCGCCGCGAACCCCCCGTTTCCGTAGCAGATGGTTTCGCCGGCGATCAGGTTCGTCGCCGGGCAGTAGTTGGCTCGGGCGCCGGCGGCGACCAGCATCGCAGCGGCGAATGCGAGAGCGGCTGTTGCGCGCATGTCGGTTCTCCTCGCCCTGTCGTTTCTCGGGCTCCAGAATCGATTATAACGTTTTTCGCGGATCATCGTTTTCTTTCGCGCCACCGGCGGTCACCTGATTATATGGAACTCGACCCGCCTGTTCTCGGCGCGGCCCTCTTCGGTCTGGTTGCTGGCGATCGGCTTGTTCTCGCCGTAGCCCTCGGTCTCGATCCGGTCCGCGTCTATTCCGCGCTCGACCAGGTAGCGCTTGACCGATCTGGCCCGGCGCCGCGAGAGCTGCAGGTTGTGGCGGCGGCCGCCCCGGGAGTCGGTGTGCCCCTCGATCCGCACTCTGATATCGAGACGGGAGGTCAGGATCGAGGATACCGCGTCCAGGGTGTCGAAGGATCTCCGTCCCACGATCTCGTCGGAGTCGGTCCTGAAGTGGATGTTCTCGGTGATCTCGATCCGCTTCTCGTCCACCCTGGCCAGTTCCTCGTCCGGGCAGCCGTCCTCGTCCTCGAACCCGTTTTTCACCTCTTTTTCCAGCGGGCATTCGTCGTCGACATCGGGGATGCCGTCTCCGTCGTTGTCCGGGTCCGGGCAGCCGTCGGCGTCCTCGAAGCCGTCCTCGTCCTCGGGCTCGTCGGGACATTCGTCCTCGCTGTCCACGATCCCGTCGTTGTCGCTGTCCGCGGGATCCTCGGGGCAGCCGTCATCGTCCCGGTCGCCGTCCTCGTCCTCGGGCTCGTCCGGGCATTTGTCCTCGACGTCGGGGATGCCGTCTCCGTCGTTGTCCGGGTCCGGGCAGCCGTCGGCGTCCTCGAAGCCGTCCTCGTCCTCGGGCTCGTCCGGGCATTCGTCCTCGACGTCGGGGATGCCGTCTCCGTCGTTGTCGGGATCGGGACAGCCGTCGGCGTCCTCGAAGCCGTCGTCGTCCTCCGGGTCGTCCGGGCACTGGTCGTCCGCGTCGAGAATACCGTCCCCGTCCCGATCGTCCGCCGCCGGAGGAGACCAGGCCGCTCCGCCCAGCACGCGGAACATCGGGTTGCCCACGCCGCCGATGATCCCGGCGCCTCCGCCGAGGGTCAGCGCCAGCCCGCTGTCGAAGGTCCAGCGCAGCGCCGCGTCGCCTTCCAGCGGAGAGGAGGCGATGTCGGACGAGAGGCCGTTCTGGCCGAAGACCTCCAGGATCCCGGACAGGACCTCGGTGAATCCGATCTCCGCCGCTGCGCCGTAGGTGACGCGCGGCCCCATCTCGACCAGGTAGAAATCGCGCTCCTCGCGCCACAGGTAGCCGGCGTTGATTCCCAGCCGAACCCGGCCCGCCTTGACGCCGAAGGCGATCTTGGGATGCGCCGTGATGAACGAGTCGCCCATGAACTGGTCGGAGGCGACCGCGTTGCCCAGCGGAAAGGTGATCACCGGCACCAGCGCCAGGCCCACGGCGTCGCCCTCGTAGCCGAAGGTGTGGAGCAGGTCGAGCTTGAGATGCGCTCGCGCGTCCTCCAGGCCCGCGGCGTTGCCGGGAGCTTCCACCACCGTCTCGCCGCCTGGGCCGTCCACGTCCGCTCCCGACTGGTAGAGAACCGCGGGCAGCACCACGCCGATCTCGAAGATGCGATAGAGCGACAGCGCGCCGGTGACGTCCAGCGAGAGGTGATGCTCGACGATCGCGACCTCGTCGTCGGTCCACTCGCTGCAGGTCCCTCCCGCAACCTCCCGGCAGCCGTGGATCACCAGCGGCCGGTGCTGGTAGTCGAGCAGCCCGCCCACGCTGAAGCGCAGCCCCTGGGGCAGCTGCGCGCCCTCCACGGTCAGGAAGCTCCCCTGGCCCGGGGCGGTCTGGAAGTTCTGCACGCTGAACCCGCGGTCGGCCTGCTGAGCCTGCGCGGACGCGACGATCGCCACTGAGGCGACAACCAAGGCGACCAGTACGGCGCTTCTCATTTCTCTCTCTCCTCCGATATGGAGCGAGTGTGTACCGCATCGTTTCGTCGGGCAAGGGCTATCGTAGCTCGCCGCATTACGGCTAAAGATCGAATCCGGTAGGTGGAGTCGGTGCTCTCGCTAGAGGATCACCTTTCCAGCGCGGCGAGGCGCTCGGCGGTGGCCGCCTTCCAGGCCCGCATCCGCTCCGGGCGGATCAAGGTTGATACTCGTAGGCGCCCATGTCTACGTACGGCGGCGAGCCGATGCCGGCGTTGGACGAATCCGGATCGTCGACCCGCTCGTTGCCGTCCAGGTCGTAGAGAGGCGCCGAGTCTCCGTCGGCCGCGTCGATTCCCGACGACCCGTAGTCCAGACGGTAGTTTCCGGCCGCGGAGTCGACGAAGGTCGGCGCGACGTCGATGTTGCCTTCGCCCCCGTAACCGCCTTCGACGCTGCTGTAGCTCACCGCCAGGCCCGAGCTGCCGGGATCGACGGCCGTGCCGCTGTTGCCCCAGACGATCGAGTTGATCAGCTCGGGGCTCCCTCCCGCCTGGGAGAAGCTGAGACCGTCGTTGACGTTGTCCGCGATCGTGCTGTTGTAGACGCGCAAGGAGCACTGGTAGCAGTAGATGCCTCCCCCGGCGAAGCCCGCCTCGTTCTCGAAGAGCAGGCAGCTTTCGATCTCGGGGTCGTCGAAGGAGCTGCCGTTCGCTCCGATCCCGCCTCCGTAGCCGGCAGTCGTGTTTCCCTCGAAGACGCAGCGGCTCACTAGAGCACCGGCGGCGTCCTCGAGGTCGATACCTCCGCCGGCGCTGCCCGCTTCGTTGGCGACGAACGCGCAGCGATCCACCAGCGACGAGCCGCCGCTCACGTAGACTCCGCCTCCGTTTTCGTTGGCGTAGTTGTCCTGGAAGACGCAGCGCCGGATCGTCGACGACGTCCCGTCGTCGAGCAGCCCCCCGCCGTAGGAGTCGATTCCCGTGCCAGAGGCGTGGCCCGAGCGGATGACGAAGCCGTCGATCAGGGCGCCCTCGGCCCCGGTAACGACGTGGTGGACCATGTCCGGACCGCTTTCCTCCCTTCCGTGGAGCACGGTCGGGTAGGCTTCGGGATCGCGCTGGTTGCGCATCGTCTCGTCGCCGTCGAATCCTCCGTAGACAGCGACTCCGCCCACCAGCTGCAGGGTGTCGGTCTGTGCGGTTTCGTAAATGCGGTACGTGCCGTCGGCGACCCAGACCTCGCAGAAGTCGTTGCTGGAAAGGGAGCCCTGAGCCCAGGCGATGCCGGACTTGAGCGAGGCGAAAGCCGTTGACCAGCTGGATCCGTTGGCCACCCCGCCCTGGTGCGAGACGTCCACGTAGAATCGGCAGGTGTGCTGGCGCTCCAGCGCGCCCATGTCGGCCAGCGTGCCGGGAGTCCCCACGCCGGGCAGGTCGACTCGGCCGGCGTTTTCGAAGTCCAGCTCGGGAACGGTCGTGTCGTCGGCGGTGTCGACGCAGGGCGAGCTGCCCAGCAGGCCGAGATCGCCGGCGTCCGTGTCGACGAACTCGGGATCGACAGAGATGTTGCCCTCGCCTGCGGGAGCGCCGCCCCTGACGTCGCTGTAGCGGATCTCGGTGGAGGCCGGGGCGACGGTGACGATCTGGTCGTTGCCGTCCGAGCTCCAGAGGATGCTGTTCAGGACTCCGGTTTCCGACCCGGCGCCTTGGTTGTAGATGCTCGAGGCCTGGCCGGTGGCCGCGTTGCCGTGGAAGGTGCAGCTCTCTATCAGCGTGTGGCTGCCGTCCTCGTTGAACACCGCGGCTCCGACGTCGGCGGTGTTGTCCTTGAAGATACAGTTGGTCAGCCGCGGTGCGCTGGAGGCGTTGCTCAAGACGGCCCCTCCGTTGGAGTCGCAGGAGTTCTGGAAGAACAGCGAGCTTTCGATCTCCGGAGAGCTTGCGGTGTTGTTGAAGATCGCGCCGCCCCAGAGATCCGAGTGGTTGCTCACGAACCGGCAGTTGCGCACGATCGGCGAGACTCCTTCGTTCGTCATCCCTCCCCCGGCGTTGTGCGGCCAGTCGCCGGTCGCCTCTCCGAAACGGATCGTGAAGCCGTCGATCGCGGCCTGGTCCGCGCCGGTGACCACGTGATAGACATGATCGGAGCTCGACGGTCCGCCGCGCCCGTCGAGCACGGTGACGTTGCTCACCCAGTCGCGTTCCTCGGCCGCCGCCTCCGTCCCGTCGAAGCCTCCCAGCAGGGTCACGTTCGGGGCCAGGGCCACCGTGTCGAGCAGATCGTCGGGCTGGTCGGGGTCGGAACCGTAGATGTAGTAGATATCCGCAGCCACCCATACCTGGCAGCTGCCCAACGTTTCCGCCGCGGTCGCGGCCGCTTCGATGCCGAGCTGGACGCGGTGGAAAGCGCTTTCCCAAAAGAAGCCGTCCTGGGACGGTCCCGAAGCGTTCTTGTCCACGTACCGCACGCAATCGACATCGGTATCTGTGTCTGTGTCGGTATCGGCATCGGTGTCCGTGTCGGCATCGGTGTCTGTGTCGGCATCGGTGTCTGTGTCGGTATCGGTGTCGGTGTCTGTGTCGGTATCGGTATCGGTGTCGGTGTCGGTGTCTGTGTCGGTATCGGCGTCTGTGTCCGCATCTGTGTCGGTATCGGTATCGGTGTCTGTATCGGTGTCTGTGTCTGTGTCTGTGTCTGTGTCCGTGTCGGTATCGGTATCGGTATCGGTGTCTGTGTCTGTATCGGCATCGGTATCGGCGTCTGTGTCCGCATCTGTGTCTGTGTCGATGTCTGTGTCGGTATCGGTATCCGCGTCGGCGTCAGCGGCGGTGTCTTCTTCTTCCGACACTTCGTACTCGTCGAGACCGAGCACCGAGTGGCAGCCTCCGATCGCCCAAGCGAGCGCAGCGGCCGAGGCGAGTCCAAGCGCGCGCATCTTCAAAACCTTCCTCCGACCGCGAGGCCGGCGCTTCTGGATGTGGCCGCGGGAACGACAGAGATCCGGGAGCCTTCGTCCTCCTTCGATCCGGGCTCCAGGAAGAAGAGCAGAACCCCTGTCGCCACTCCGGCGGCGGCGACGCCGATCAGCACGTCGGTCGTGGTGGCCAGCGCTCGGGTCTTTTCGATCTCGTCCCGCCTGTCCTCGGCGCATACGCCGTTGTCGCACTGCTTTTCCAGGTCGGACTCCATCGAGGTCGCGATTCCACCGGTGACGCCGGCTCCCACCGCCGCCGCTCCACCTACTCCCAAGGCGACCCAGGCCCAGACGCGACCGCCTTTCTCTTCGTCGACCGGCGCGCTGTCGGGTTCCTGGTCGGGCAGCTCCTCGTCCTCGCGGGCGGAGACTTCGACCGTGACCGTCAGACCGCCGCCGACCCGCACCAGCTCGCGGTGGATCTCCCTGGCGCCCCGCTTGACGAGCAGCTCGTGCTTGCCCAGATCGACCGTGATCGGCTCGTCGAGCGGGGTCTGTCCGCGGCGCTCGCCGTCCACCATCACCACCGCTCCGCCGATCGGGCAGATCAGCTCGAGTTGTCCGATCAGCGATTCGAGCCGGGAGATCTCGCGCGCCACGTCGGCGGCTCGATCGGGAGAGATGTCGGCGCCGCCCTCGTCCATGTAGCGGCGGTAGGCCTCGATCGCTCGTGCGTAGTGCTTCAGCTCGTTTTCGGTCTGGGCTATGTTGAACAGGATCTTGTAGCTGGGCTTGAGCTCGTAGGCGGTGGTAAAGGCGATCGCCGCCTTTTCGAAGTCTCCCTGCTCGTACAGCTCGAGACCGATGTTGAACTGCTTGCGAGCCTGCTGCTCCGCGTCGTCCGCCCCTGCCGCCCGGGGCGCCGCGGCCAGCAGCCCGAGCCAGACAGCCGCCAGGGAAATGAATGCGAATCTGGACATAATCATCAATCCTCGCAGTACACAGACAGCACGAGCCCATCGCCCGTGTCCAGAGGATATCACGCCACGGGACGCCGGGACAACGGCCATGTCCGCACCGCCGCTTTTGCTCGAGTTCGAAGACGAATTCGCGCCGGCGGAATTCATGTTGAACAATCCGCGCTGTTGGATTCCCCGGGATCAAATGCCATCAGACACGCTGAAACGCGGCGTTGGTTTATAAGCAGTTGATTGGAAAGTTCCG
>CAZHCG010000072.1:0-23647 GCA_964530995.1 uncultured Myxococcales bacterium | reverse complement strand
TTGCGTTTTTTTGAAAACCCCAACGATTACAACTCGATCCGTTTAGGGGTAACAGCCGGAGTAAGCCGGAGTAACAGCCGGAGAGTGTAACAGCGGGAGTGTGCGGGAGTGGTAGGATCAAAACGCCGCGCCGACAATCCGGCGGCTGCTGCAACACGCGCCTCGCTCCCAGGTAAGGTGGGTGACAAGAGCGATTTGCGTTTGTCGCCCCTCGACGATATGGCACACTACGCTCGCCATGCGGAGCGAACGGAAATCTCGTCCCTCGGCTCATCCTTCCCGCACCGCACGCGGTCGCATTCGCAGCGCTGTGCGGCGCCTCGTGGTGGCCCTGTACCGCATGCTGCGCGAAAAGGACCCTCCTCACCGCATCGCTCTCGGCGCGGCGCTCGGCGCGTTTGTCGGCATGATGCCGATCATGGGGGTTCAGATGATCGCGGTCACTGCGCTGGCACTGCCGCTGCGCGCCAATCTGAAAGCCTCGCTGATCGGGGTCTGGATCTCCAACCCCGTCACCTTCCTACCCATGTATTACGGCAACTACCGCTTCGGTCTGCTGATAGTGGACGGCGAGGAACGCAACCAGGAGATGTTCGCTCGAATACTGGAGACGGCCGCCGACTGGGACTGGAGTGACGCCTTCAACAGCTTGATCCGGCTCTTCGATCTTGGAGCGGACGTGTTGATTCCGCTCTGGCTGGGCAGCGTGATTCTCGGCTCCGCCCTCGCCGTTTCCACCTACGCGCTCACCTATCGCGCGGTCGTCCGGTACCGCGAGCGCGTCGCGAAGAAGAAAGCCCGAAAAGAACAGAGCGGAGACGCATCCCGACGACGCCGAACATAGCCTCGGCCATGATCCCGCCGTTCATCTTGGAAATTCCCTCTTCCCTGTCGCGAAACACGATCGGCATCTCCTCTACCCCCAGACCGACCAGCACCGCACGGTGCTTAAGCTCGATTTGAAACGCATACCCCGAAGAGCGGATCTCCTCCAAGCCGATCCGCTCCAGCGCATCGCGATTGAACCCGTTGAACCCCCCCGTCAAGTCGCGAATACCAACACCCAGCACGAGACGCGCGTAGACGCTTCCCATCCAGGAGATCAAGCGACGGAAAGCCGGCCAGTTCTCCACTCCGCCTCCTCTGACACGCCTGGATCCCACTACGACATCAGCTCTTTCCAACCGCTCGATCATCTCGGGCAGGTAGGCCGGGTCGTGCGAAAAATCGGCATCGAACTCCACCACGCGCGAATAGTCGCGCTCCAGCGCCCAGTCAAAAGCGTCCAGGTAGGCCCTGCCTAGTCCCTGCTTGGCCGCCCGGTGCAACACGTGGACCCGCTCGTCGGCCGCGGCCATCCCGTCGGCCAGATCCCCGGTCCCGTCGGGGGATGCGTCGTCCACCACGAGCACGTGCGCCAGAGGCAGCTGCGCAATCACGGCCGGCACTATCTTTTCCAGGTTGTCGCGCTCGTTGTAGGTGGGAATACAGATCAGCGTTCTCTCACCTCTGGAAGCCTCCGTCATTGTCCTTTTCCTCCTCGCCATGCCTCCAGGTCCAGTAGAAATTCGCGAAGAAGTTCCAGACCGTGGCCGCCGCTATTCCGGCCAGCTGCGACGCGTACTTCCACGCGCCAACGTCCGGCGGCTCCAATATCGATCTCGCAATCCATTCCGAAATCCTTTCTCCGCCCTGCGCCGCCGGCACCCAGCTCTGCACGAGCCCCAGCGCCGCCACCAGCGAGTTGCCGCCGACGAACACCAACCATTGTATCGCCGCTCCGGCAAAGGAAACCAGGTGAAACCTCCACCAGCGCAGCAATACGCCGCTGGTGCCGCGCCGATCGCGAAAAGTCCAGCCCTCGTTGATCGCGAAGTTGGTGTTGATCGATATTTCGATCGCCAAGGCCGCTGCCAGGTTCTGCTGCATCCCGAGCAGGTCGGCCAGCAACGCCAGACAGCCGAGGTTGACCGCGACACCGCTGGCCCCCACGGCGCAGAACTTGACGAAGCGCGGCGTCAGCAACGGTTTCAGGCTAGGCAGCATTGCAGCGAAAGCTCCCACTCGCGCCGAAAAGGAATCTGACGGCCTCCCTTTTTCTCGGCGCTTGTCCCTGGTGCTTTTTCGCATTCGAAGCTACGATCATTTGGCCCGATACGAAAGCTGCGAGGTCAGAAATGAGCAACAAGAACAAGAGCAGAGGCGCTCTGTCGGCGGTCGTTCCGCTTGTTTCGCTGGCAGCGCTGGCGAGCTGCGGCGGATCCGCCGATCTGCAGTTCGACGCAGGACCGGACGGATCGGCGGACGGCGACGCCGACAGCGACGGCGACGCCGACACCGACAGCGATACGAATGCCTGCTCCAGCCCCGAAACCGTCCAACCGGATGCCGGGATCGTATGGCGCCGCTGTCTGGCCGGTACCTGCTGGAAGGAAGGCGAGCAGCCCGGTTGCTCCGGCGAGCCGCTGGAGGTCGCCTGGGAGGAGGCCGCCGAGGCATGTCCTACTCCCTACCGCCTCCCGACCCGCGACGAGTTGGCCGCGCTCCTCGACTGCGAGCAGTTCGAGGAGGGGATGAACGAGCTGAGCTGCACGCCTTGCTTCGAGCTGACAATCTGTGAAGAGGCGTTCCCCGGCGTGGAGGAGCTGCCGACGATCTCCCGAGAGCACCTGCACTGGTCTTCCACCGAGTACGACTCGGCCAATGCCTGGTACGCCGGATTCAAGACCGGGTCGATGCAGCGGGAGGGCAAGAGTCACAAGTACACAGCCGCATGCGTGCGAGACGAGTAGGATTGTGCGAGGTATACTGGTTTCATGCACCGGCCGGGACAGAGAAAAAACGAGAACCGATCGGCGATCTGGATCGCCGCACTGCTCTCGCTGCTGGCCAATTATCTTCTGCTGACCTTGATCGGCGCTCTGATCGAGATCGATCCCCCCCAGCCGCGGGAGCGCATCGAGATATCTCTCGCCGAGGAGCCGAAGCCCGAACCGAAACCGGAGCCAGAGCCCGAACCGGAACCGGAGCCGGAGCCGGAGCCCGAGCCGGAACCGGAAAAACAACGTCCCAGACGGCCGCAACCCAGGCAGCTGCCGACACCCGAGCCACCCGCCGGAGCGCCCGAGGCGACACGGCCCGCCGAGCCTGTTCCCGAGTCACCGGAGCCCGCGCCTCCGGTTCCCGAAAAGCTCGACCTGGAGATGGACTGGAACGACTTCGAAAAGGCGCTCGGTGAGGTTGCCGTGCGCGACCGGGAAGAGTGGCACCGCAAGACCCAGGAGAAGCGACGCGGCACCCTGGGGTTCGGCACGCTGACCGGCCGGGTCCGCGAGGCGCTGAACAACCACCACAGCTGGGTCGCTGCCGGATCTCAAGAAGAGCTGGGCAAGCGCCAGGTCCCGTTTCGCAACTACATCGAGCGCGTCCACGACAACATCCATCCCCTCTTCGCCAACAGCTTTCTCGCGTCGCTCTCCAGCCTCGATCCGTCTCACCCGCTAAACGACTTCTCGCTGATGGCCAAGCTGGAGTTCGAGGTGCTGCGCAGCGGCCGCCTCAACTCGGTGCACGTGATCCGCTCTTCGGGAAACACTGTTTTCGACGCCGCGGCGGTCGATGCCGTGACTCGCGCGGCCCCCTACCCTCCGCCTCCGACGACGATTTTGTCTTGGAACGACCGCGTCTACTTCCGCTGGGGGTTCTACCGCAACCGTCGCAAGTGTGGGGTCTTCAACTCCGAGCCCTACATCCTGCGCGCGCCCAACGCGGCGCCCGAAGCGATCGATCCGGACGAGCTCATCGTGGACGACGGTTGAAGCCACTCTCACCGTGCAAGCCCGCGGCAAAAGAGCGCGGAAGCTGCAACGAAGGATCGTAGCGATTGATGAAGTGCAGGTTCTGGTAGTTGATCGTGAAGTGGGCCAGCACCGGCGCTGCCAGGTTTCCCGACAGCCAGAACAACCCGCCAAAGGCGAAACCCATCACCACCGCCTGGAACGGCCACGGTATGAATTTTTTGCCCGGGCCGATGTGGAGCAATCCGAAAATCAGGCTGGACGGCACGATCCCGAGATGAGGCTGCATGGCACCTCTGAACAGCATCTCCTCGCCAATCGCAGAGAAGACCGCGAAGGCGAAGATGTCCAGATCGCGCAACGGGCCGAACAGACCGCGAAACTCGATGTGGAGCGAGCGCGCCCAGCGAAAGCGGTAGACGGCGAAACGCGTCAGCCAGGCCACCCCCAGACCGAACGCCACTCCGGCCGCGCCGCCCAGCAGCAACCCCGCCGGCAGCGGCAACGGCTCCGACATCAACGCCTCGGGATGATGGAAGACGTTGGGATCGTCCCGCAGGACTCCCCAGATCACGGCAAGCGCAGCCAGCAGGCTGTAGACGAGGGCGGCGGTCTTGATCCGAATCGTCGTCACGCGCGGACCTTACCAAATCCTCCGCCCGCGAGACAAAAGCGAGCTACTCCGTCTCGGCCGGCGGGAAGACCCGTCGCAGCCGGTCGGGATCGGCGGCGTCCAGCAGCAGCAGCCCGTCCGCGTCGTTGCCCGCCAGCAGGCGACCGTCCGCGGCGACTCGGACGCGGTTGACCGGCTTGTCGACGACCAGCGCCGCCACTCTGCGCGGATTGGCCGTATCCGTGACGTCGACGGTGATCAGCCCGTCGTCCCCGCAGGCGACGAAGACCCGCTCGCCCCCCGGCGCCACGGCCACATCCCTGGCCATCTCGTCGAGCTCCACGCCACCGCGCAGGATCGGCCCGCCCCCGGCTCCCAGCTCCACGACCGCGAGCCCGGCCGGTCCGTTCGCCACGTAGAGACGATTTCCATCGCGCGCCAGCGCTCGGGCCTGACCTCCGGTCTCGAGGCTCCAGCGCGGCTCGCTCCGTCCGCCCGCGCCGACCGGCAAGGCGAATACCCCGGCCCGTCCCGCGGCCGCGATCATCTCGTCGCCGGCCGGCAACGCATGGCGCACGTATCCCCCGGGACGCCGGACAGCGATCGCCTTCGGCGCGGACGGATCGCTCACGTCGAGCAGAGCCGCGCCCATCGCTCCGTCCGCAACAGCCAGCCGCGTTCCCGCCGCTTCCAGCCTCTGAGCGCTGCCCGGTGTGTCGACCAGAGCGAGCAGCTCGGGCGCGGCCGGATCGGAGACGTCGGCCACCGCGATCCCCGGGGGACCCAGCGCCACGTAGACGGTCTCGCCGACGAGCGCGACGTCGTTTCCCGCGCCGGGCAGGTAGACCGCCGCCCTCTCCAGCAGCTCCGTCTCGCCCTCCGCCTCGTCCAGCTCCTCGATCACCAGTCCGGCGCTCGCGCCGCGGAAGATCAGCGATCCCGACGCGACGGCCGCGCCCCCGCGGCGCTTGGTCGCGGCCGCGGCCTCCCGGGACCCGGGCCGCAGCTCCGGGGCCGGCAGCACCTCGAGCTCACCGAGCCGGGCGTCCCGCTCGACGGACGCCTCCGGAGCGGCCGGCTCCGCGGAGGGAGCCGGGCTCGATCCGCACCCGGCCGCCAACAACAGCGCCGCCCGGAACAACGTCGCGCGCCGCATCAATCCATCTCCTCGTTGGTGTAGTAGCGGACCATCTTCTCCAACGCGGCCTCGTTGACCGGGCCGTAGGGCAAGAGGCCCTTGTGGAACATCTTGGAGTCGCGCGTCGGTCGGTAAAGCCCGCGCGCCTTGTAGCCCGCGCCCTCGAACAGCCCCACCACGCCGTCGTACTCTGAAGTGTCCGGCGTGGGCACAGGCGTCTCGGGCGCGATCAGCTCGGCCCACTTGACGCTCCCGCGCTCGTCGGCCGCGGTTATGTTCGGCTCCCAGGGCTCCACGCCCTCGCGGTAGAACTGGTCCTCGTCGTAGCCGGTCGATGCCGAGAAGTACTCGTCCGCCAGGCCCCCGAAACCGTGCCCGAACTCGTGGATCATCACGTACTCGGAGTACTCCGAGTCGGAGGTGAAGATCGAGTAGGAGTTGTAGATTCCCCCGCCGCCGTAGCGCGCGGAGTTGACCATCACGCAGATCGCGTCGTACGGCGCCAGCCCGGCTACCTCGGCGAGCGTCTCCGCGTCGTCCGTGGTCAGGTAGCGCGGCGAGCGGAACGTATCGAAGCTGGTCTGCACCACGGTGTCGCGAAAGACTCCCTTGCGCGGCTCGTCCGGACCGGACTCGCGAGAGAAGGCGTGAACCAGCCGAACCGCGATCTCGTCGGCGTGGCGATCGAAGGGCGGCTCCACGAGGAAACGCTCGGTGAAACGCTCGGCGTCGGCGAGCATCTTGGCGGCCTCGCGCTCGGTGTAGCCGTCCGGCACGATCGCGATGTCGACCGCCGACGCCGGCGGGCGCTCGCTTTCGTGCAGCAGCGAGACCTCGAAATCGAAACGACGATCGTCGCGCACGTGGTGGGCGTTCGGATCCAGCTCGAGCTCGGCCAGCTCGCGCATCTCGCCGCTGTCGTCGTCCCGCACCTCGACCACCAGATCGATCGGAGCGCGCGGCATCGGCATGCGCAAGGGCTCGGGCATCGAGCGCCACAGCCCGTCGGCCGCCTCGGCGGTGGAGAGCCACTCGCCGAACAACGTGCAGTATCCGCGGCTGAAGATCTCGCGGCCGGTGGCTCGATCGTAGATCCTGAAGCGGTACTTGCCGTAGCCGGTCGGATCGAGCAGGTGGCGCCGGGTTCCGGGCCAGACCGGCTCCTCGACCATCTCGTAGAGGCCGAAGACCTCCTCGCCCCGCGTGCCGCTGTGGATCAGCACGACCCGCAGCGCCTGCTCGGTGAACCATCGTTCGTACTCGAGAACGGTCTGCTCCGATTCGCCGGCACGTCCGGCGAGCGCGGCGGTCAGCACAGCGGCCGCCGCAACTGAAAATGCCAAGCGTCGCATTCGGCCTCCGTTGTGGGCGCAATCGGCGCGGCCTGCTCAGATCAGAACTGGGCGATCAGGTCGACGAACAGGGTCCACAGCAAGGTCTGCTCGGCGCGAAAACGGTTTCCCGGGGCGTCCAGCTCGGGCCGGTGCCCGTAGTTGTAGACCGCGCAGGTTCCGTCGGACTGCATCTGGTCGGCCGGGCACTGGTCGGTCTTGGTGATGAAGTGCTCGGTCTCGTGCCCCAGGTTGCTGCCGACGCGCAGCTTGATGTACTTGGCCGGCTGGACGCTGACGAACAGCTGGCCGTAGAAGGTGGCGTAGTTCTCCACGTCGGTGATGCCCTCCCAGGTGTCGATCGCGGCTGCCTCGCCCGGGTCCCGCTGCCCGTTGCCGTTGAAATCTACATACTCCTGGGTGGTGAAGTAGGGCGAGGTGCCCAGCGCGTCGAACAGCGGCGTGTACTCGCGCCCCTCGGAGTGGTACATCGCGCCGCCGCCGAGTCCGATCACCAGCTTGCGGTGCAGCTCGGGCACGTCCCAGGGGATGAACTCCAACCCGAAGTCGAGCCGGCCCACCACGGGCGGCATGTCGTTGATCTGCCCGGCCGCGTTGCCCGAGATCTGGTAGGCGGCGCCCTCCTGGGGCCAGCCGATCAAGGCCTCGAAACCGAAATACGGATCGAGCCAGCCGTAGCGGCGCGAGAGCCGCGTGCCGGCCCTCAGCTCGTTGACGCCGCGGCTGATCCCGCCCTTGGTGTTGAAATCGACGTCGTGCCGGGTGCCGTCCTCTGCCGTGTACTGGTAGTCCTCGCCGCTGCAGTTGTGGCTTCCGTACTTGTCGCAGGCAGCCTGGAGCTTGTCGCCCACGGCGAAGCGCCCCTCGGCGAAAACGGTCCAGTTGGGCTTGGTGTCGTCGCGGCTCTGGTCGAGAATGCCCCACCACAGCCCGACCTCGATGTGATCGACGCCGCTACGCTCCGGCGACTTGAACGGCAGGGCGAACAGCTCGTCCCCTCCGGCGATGCCGTTCACGTCGGCCCACTGCATGTTCTGGCGCGCCCTCAGCTCGCGGGTATCGTTGAGCACCAGCGGCAAGCCGACGCGCAGCGAAATGTCCTTGTAGAGGCCGATATCCAGCTCGAAATCCAGGATGTGGGCCGTGCGCTCGAACTCGAACATGTTGGTGTAGGCGTAGGCATCCCACTCGTGAGGGGTCCCCCGAAAATCCTCTCTTCGAATCAACCCCTGCTCGTACTCACGCTGGTACCCGACCCGCAGATTGAGATCGAACGGATCGCCGATCTCCTTGTCGAACGCATCGATTACGTCGGTGTACTCGTTGGCCGCTGCCGGAGCCGCGAAGGCCGAGACCATCGAGATGCCAAACAGGATTTTCGCGATCCTTTTCATGGAATGCTCCCCGTCTCGCTCGTCAAGCCGGATTCTACCGGAAGTCCGCTCGAAACCAAATCAATATCAACTCGCGCCCGCGCGGTCAAACCGGCTCCCCGGTCCGGTGCATCTCGATCACCGCCTCGCGGGCCGCGCGGCGGAGGTCCTCCTTGTCCGCCATGCTCTTGCCGGCGGTCTCGATCGGTCGCCCCACGATCAGCTCCACCGGCCCGGGCTCGACCGAGAGGCGGTGCCTGGGCACCACCTCGAACGTCCCGCGCACCGCCAGCGGCAGAATCGGCACTCCCGACCTGATCGCCAGCACGAACGCCCCGGACTTGAAGCGCTGCACCTCGCCGGTCGGGCTGCGCGTCCCCTCGGGAAACACGACCAGCGACGGACCGCGGCGAATCCGCTCGGCGGCGCGCCTGACCGATGCCCGCGCGCGCCGGGACCGACCGCGGTCGACCGGAATGAAACCAGCCAGCCACATCGACCAGCCGAACAGCGGGATGAAAAACAGGCTGCGCTTGGCCAGGAAGCGGATCGGGCCGGGCAGGCCGGCCATCAGCACCGGGATGTCGAGCTGACTCTGGTGGTTGGCCACGATTACGTAGGGACGCTTCCAGTCCGCGTTCTCGGCGCCCCGCACCGAGAGACCGACTCCGGCCAGCCACAGGATCTGCGTCGCCCAGTGCCGCTGAGCCAACCACAGGTAGAGCCTTTTCGTCGGATCGATGATCGCCGCAGTCAGCCCGATCACGGCCCAGCCGATCGTCCACAGCACCAACACCACGGAGCGCGCGTTCGGCATTCTCTCCTCTCGGCCCTTTGCTCAGTCCTCGCGAGCCGCCTCGCCCGCCCCCCTGTCCCTGCGGTCCTCCGGCCCCAGGGAGACCGCCAGCCGCGTGCCGCCCGTGACCGCTCCCGGCCAGACCAGCACGAACCCCAGCGGAATCACCAGCGCCAGGATCACGGCCGTGCCGAAACCGGCCAGCGCCCAGCGATGCCGCCGCGCGAAGGCCAGCCGTTCCTTCCAGCTGTACCCGCGCCTGGCCAGCGTCCAGTCCACGTAGTCCATTCCGAAGCACTTGGCCAGCAGGTAGCCGCCGAAGCCAACGTAGACCAGGTGGCCGATCACCGGGATGATCCAGGACAGGATCAGCAGCGGAATCAGCCAGGCGGCCTTGAGGCCCAGGCGCGCCAGCTCGAAGGCCACGGTCTGGACCAGATCGGCCAGCAGGAAACGGATGCTGATCGGGCGCGGCTCCCAGCTGCCGATGATCCCTTCGGTCTGCTCCGAGATGAAGTCGTTGAACGGCGCCACCAGCACGACGAACGCCGCCGCTGAGCTGACGATCGTGACGAAGAAGAACGCGGCCCAGACCACGACCGCCAGCGCGCTCCACAGGCAGTGCTTGATCCCCCACCAGGCGTCCTGCTCGGGCTCGGCCCACAGCCAGGCCACCACGTCGTTCGCCAGGTAGGCGAAGCCGATCCAGCCTCCGACCAGGATCAGGACGCCGAGCACCATCGGCGGCACGTAGAGCTTGGCCAGCTCGCGGTGATCCACGTAGGCGAAGCGCAGCCCTCCCAGCAGGTGACGAAAACCGGCGGCGAACCCCAGCACCGTGCCCTCGGCCACCCGCACCGGACGGGCCAGCGCGCCGCCCGGTCTCCCCTCGCCCGATTCCCCGCTCATCCGCCGGGCACACTGGGGGAGAAGGCCAGGATCGACTTCAGATCCTCGTCGTTGAAACGAACCATCATGCCGATGAAGTAGTCGCGGCTCTCGTTGAGCGAATCGTTGATGCCTCCCACGATGTAGAGGTGGCGCAAAAACTCGATCGCGGCCATCCCCTTGAGGCGCGGGTAGACGTCCTCGCCGAAGCGGTAGAGGTCGGTCGACAATTCGACCCGGTCGCGCAGCAGGTGGATGTCGAGCCCCAACCCGCCGGAGCTCTCCTTGATCCCGAAGCGGAAGGTGGCGAAGCGCAGCCGGCGCGCGAACATGAACGAGAACAACAGGCTGTCGCGCGTCACGTAGCGCACCTCGCGGTACTGGGCCGGCTCGTCGGGGTTGGTCGACTCCACCACGGTCTCGCGCCGCGCGGTGGCGCCGCGGGGATCGTAGATCGCCTCGATCAGGTAGTACTTGTCCTCCCGCGGCTGGAGGCGCAGCTGCAAGATTGTCTTCAGCGAGTTCTCGTAGAAGTTGAACTCTCCGGCCAGCCCCACGATCGTTTTCAAAGCGGTGACTCTGTGGACGAACCCGCCCACGTCGTCCACCACGTTCTCCACGTCGTCGATCAGCTTGTCGTCCTTGAGCAGGCGGCCCACCGTGCCCTCGCCCTCGGCCACGCCCTCCGAGACGTCACCCACGTTGTCCAGCACGCGGTCGAGCTTGGAGACCGCCACCCGAATCTCCTTGAGCGTCTCGTCGGCGGTCGTGACCGCCTCGCCGGCCCGATCCTTGTTCTGCTCCACGAACTCTAGCAGCGCCGAGGTGATCTCCCGCATGTCGGCCACGATCTGCTCGAGGCCGGGACGCGCGTCGGCCGTGATCCCGTCGATGTTCTCCAGCGTGCGGCTGACCGTCTCCTGGTTCTGCGCGAGCAGCTTGTTGACCGACTCGGATATCTCGCTGAGGTTGGCGAGCATCTCTCCCATCTGGCGGCCGCCCTCCTCGGAGCCGAACACGCGGCGCAGGTTGCCCGTGACCTGCTCGATGTCCTCGGCGATCGTGTCGACCTGATCGAACAGCCCGGTGACCTCCGCCTCGATCCGATCGCCGTCCTCGAGCCGCCCGGTCTCGGGATCCCCAGGCGAGAGCACAATCAGATAGTCGCCGGTGACCACCGAGCCGACCATCTTGATCGCCTTGGCGTCCCGGTAGAGCGGCACGTCGCCCTCGACCGCGACCGTGACCCGCGCGCCCACCATCCGCTTGCGTTCCGTCGCCCCGGCGTCGGCCGCGCCCGCGTCGTCGAAATAGGTCATCAGCTCGATCTCGTCGATGTACCCCACCGCAATGCCGGCCATCGTGACCCGCGAGCGCTCCACCAGGCCGCTGGCGTCCGGGAACAGGGCCCAGACGCGGTACAGCTCGCCGGAGGTGCTCGACTCGTCGACCACCTTCAGGGTGTAGTAGAGGCCCACGCCGGCCAACAGCGTCACCAGCCCCACGGCGATTGCGTTTCGCGTCGTCCGCATAACCACCTTGCGGCCTCATGGTATCCCAAACGACCCGATCGGCGAAGCCCGGTCGGTCGGGAAGACGCCAGCCCGCGGCGCCGGGCTCAGAACAGCGCGTAGATGAACGGCGCCACCGCCGAGCCCTCGGAGACGACCAGCAGCGCGCCGAGCAGGACCAGCGCCAGCACGATCGGCAAAAGCCAGAACTTCTTGCGCACCTTCATGAAACGCCACAGCTCGGCGAACATCGACAGCTTAGACATGGCCCATCCTCCCTCGGGTCAGAATTGCCTCTCGAGCCGCTCGCGCCTCTCTCCTCCGGAGTCGCGGACGCGCCAGCAGCTCTCCGCCCCGCGGTCGATCCGCTCGTCGAGGAACCTCTTGCCCAGCAGCCTGCCGATCAGCCCCATCGGGGTCAGCACCAGAAAGTACAACACCCCCAACAGAATTCTCGAAACGACGAATCCCAGCGCCAGCGCCAGCAGCATCCATGGAATCTGGAGCGGCTTGAGCGCCGCGGGAAAAGCCAGCGCCAGCAGCGCCGACAGCCCGCCCGCCGCGACCAGCGTCCACCAGTGGGGCCACTCCTTCCACCACAGCAGCGCCCCGATCGCCGCCAGCGCCGCTCCGATCACCAGCCCGAAACCGCGCAGGTCCTTCCTGGTGGAGCTGATATTTTTCAATGCGCCTTTCAGCACCGCGTCTTCTCCCGTCCGTCAGTCCAGCTCGAACTCTTCTTGCCGGTCGTCGTGCTCCGGCGGCCGTTGCTCCGCCTTGTCCAGCAGGTAGCGGCCGATCACCAGGTAGTCCATCTCGGTGCGCAGAAAGCAGCGCAGCGCGTCACGGGGAGTGCAGACGATCGGCTCGCCGCGCACGTTGAACGAGGTGTTGATGATCACCGGACAGCCGGTCCGGCGGCGAAACTCGTCGATCATCTCATGGTAGAGCGGATTGGTCTCGGCGTGCGCCGTCTGCACCCGCGCGGAGAAATCGACGTGGGTGATCGCGGGCACCTCGGAGCGCACCACGCCCAGCTTGTCCAACCCGGTCAGCGCGCGCTCCTCTTCGCTCGGCTCCCTCCTCTTGTCCGCCGCCACGTCGGCCACCAGCAGCATGTAGGGGCTGTCCCTGTCGAGCTCGAACCATTCCGAGACGTGCTCGGCCAGCACCGAGGGAGCGAACGGCCTGAAGCTCTCGCGGTACTTGATCTTGAGGTTCATCCTGCGCTGCATCTCGCCCGAACGCGCGTCGCCGATGATCGAGCGGTTTCCCAGCGCGCGCGGGCCGAACTCCATTCGGCCCTGGAACCAGCCGATCACGCTGCCCTCGGCCAGCAGCTCGGCCGTGGTGGCGGCAATCCGCTCCGGCTCGAGAGCCCGATGTGGAACCCCCTCCTTTCGAAGCAAGGCCCCGATCTCGTCGTCATCGAACTCGGGACCGAGGTAGGACCCGCGCTGCGCGTCCCGCCCCTCGTCCACCTCGCGGGGCTCGTCCAGGTAGTGGTGCCAGCCGATCAGCGCCGCGCCCAGCGCGCCGCCGGCGTCTCCGGCCGCCGGCTGGATCCAGATCTCGTCGAACAACCCCTCGCGCAGCAGGATCCCGTTGGCCACGCAGTTGAGCGCCACCCCTCCGGCCAGGCACAGGCAGCGCGCTCCGGTCTCGCGCTTGACATGCCTGGCCATGCGCAGCACGACCTCCTCGGTCACCTCCTGCACGGAGCGGGCCAGGTCCATCTCCCGCTGGGTCAGCTCGCTCTCCGGCTTGCGCGGCGGACCGCCCAGCAGCTCGTGGAAGCGCGGGCCGGTCATCGTCAGCCCCGCGCAGTAATCAAAGTAGGACATGTCCAGCTCGAAGGAGCCGTCCTCCTTGAGATCGATCAGATGATCGAGAATCAACCGCTTGTAGGTGGGCCGTCCGTATGGCGCCAGCCCCATCACCTTGTACTCGCCCGAGTTCACCTTGAAGCCGGTGTAGTAGGTGAACGCCGAGTAGAGCAGGCCGAGCGAGTGGGGAAAAGAGATGTCGCCCATCAGCTCGACGCGGTTGCCCTGCCCCCGGCCGTAGCTGGTGGTCGACCACTCGCCGACTCCGTCCATCGTCAGGATCGCCGCCTCCTCGAACGGAGAAGGGAAAAACGCGCTGGCCGCATGCGACTCGTGGTGCTCGGGAAACAGGATTCTGCCCGAGTACTTCAGCTCCTTGCGGATTCGATCCTCGATCCACAGCTTCTGCTTCATCCAGAGGCTCATCGCCTTGACGAACGAGGCGACGCCCCGCGGGGCGTATTGCAGGTAGGTCATCAAGAGACGCTCGAACTTGAGCAGCGGCTTGTCGTAGAAGACCACCAGGTCGAGCCGCTCGCCGGTCACTCCCAGCTCGTCCAGGCAGTAGCGGATCGCCTCGCTGGGATAGCGGTGGTCGTGCTTGCGGCGGCTGAAGCGCTCCTCCTGGGCCGCGGCCACCAGGCGACCGTCCCGCAGCGCGCAGGCGGCGCTGTCGTGATAGAAAGCCGAGATTCCCAGAATCGTGCGCCCCGCAGAAACGTTTTTCGAGCTCGCCATCATGTCGGCAGGCACGCTACACGAGAGCTATTCCCGCAGCAAGCGGATGCTACACCGGCTCTCATGAGATAGGATACGCTGCCCTTCAACGAGTCGAAAGGACGGATATGAACGCTAACCAGAAAAGGATCTCCGGTTTTTTCGAGCGGATCGGCACGATCGTGTTCACCCTGGTCATCTTTTTTTTTCTGGTAGAAGGGTGCACCCGGGTGATCGACCTCGGGCGAGGCAATCCGCTGTTCGGCGCCAACGAAAAATCGGTGCTGTTTCAAGACCACCCCTACTTGATCAAAGTTCCTCGACCGGATGCCGAATTCGAGAAGTACCACGTCAACTCCCGCGGCTTTCGCGGCGCCGAGTTCGATCTTCCCAAGCCGCCCGGCACGATCCGGCTGCTGACCCTGGGCGGCTCGGGAACCTGGGATCCGCGCAACGAGGACGACGAAACATGGTCCGCGCAGCTGCAGCGGATGCTCAACGAGCGCGCCGGGGAAGGGGTCCGCTACGAGGTGGTCAACGGCGGCGTGCCCGGCTACAACTCCGCCGAGTCTTTGATGAACTTCGTCTGGCGCGGAGCCCACGTGGATCCCGACGGCGTGCTCGTCTACCAGGGCTACAACGACTTCAAGCCCAACCGGGAGCCCGGCTTCGAGCCCGATTACTCGCACTTCCGAGACCGCGACACCTCGATGATGCGCAGACTGATCCAGACCAGCCGCTTCCTCTACTACTGCACCCGTTGGATCGCGCCGCAAGGGCGCCACGAGAACGCGTACGACGAGGTCACCCCACCCGGAGTCGAAGCCTTCACCCGCAACCTGCGAGATATTGCAGTGCTGGCGCGGGACCGGGGAATAGTGCCACTGCTGTCCACCTACGGAATGTCGGTAACCGAGGAGAACCAACGGAAGCACCCGGAAAAGCTGGCCGGGCTGGCCAGGCACCTGCCGCAGCTCACGGTCGCGGGCACGATCGACGCGCACCGCGAGTACAACCGGGCCGTTGAGGAGCTGGGCAAGCGCGTCGGGGTGCCGGTCGCGGACGTCGCCGCGGCCGTGCCCCAGGACTTCGAGCACTTCGGCGACCACTGCCATTACACGAACAGGGGCGCGCGCCTGGTCGCCGAGACCCTCGCCCCGCTGGTGGAGGAACAGCTGCGACCCGGCTCGATTTGACCGCCGCCAAGCGTGAAAACTACCCGACGGGCAGATTCCGGGCTTGCCCGAGGGGGGCAAAGCTGCAACACTCGTGTCGACGGCCTCTGGCCCCGGGCGCGGCCCGCGATACGCGCGGAAACCCGCTTTGGCGAGGCTCGACATGGTTCGCATTGACGAGATATTGAAAGCTTACAGCTCGCGCCAACCCCAGGGCGACACCTCTTCAATCCAGCGGGCGTACCTGTTCGCCTCGAGAAAGCACGAGGGTCAGGCCCGCCAGTCGGGTGAGCCGTACCTGGTGCACCCGATGGCGGTGGCCAAGACCGTCGCCGACCTGGGGCTCGACTCCGCCTCGGTCTGCGCCGCCCTGCTGCACGACACGATCGAGGACACCGACACCACCCGGGAAGATCTGGAGAGCAGGTTCGGCGGCGACGTGGCCAGGCTGGTCGACGCGATGACCAAGCTGTCCAAGGTGCAGTTCACTCGGCGCCAGGAGCGCCAGGCCGAGAGCTTCCGCAAGATGCTGATCGCGACCGCCAAGGACATTCGCGTGCTGCTGATCAAGCTGGCGGATCGGCTGCACAACATGTCCACGCTGGAGCACCTGGAGCCCTCACGTCGGGAACGAATCGCGCAGGAGACATGGGAGATCTACGCTCCGCTGGCCAACCGGCTCGGCATCTCGTGGCTGACCTCCGAGCTGTACGACATGGCATTCGCCGCGCTCGAGCCCGAGGACCACGCCGATCTCAAGGCGCGCGTGGCCAAGAAGAAGCGGGCTCGCGAGGTATACATCAAGCGCACCATCTCGGAGTTGAAGAAGTTCCTCGAAAAGAAGGGCTACAAGACGCAGGTCTCGGGACGGCTCAAGAACCTCTATTCCATCCACAACAAGATGGTCTCCCAGAAGGTGGACTACGAAAAAGTCCACGACGCGGTCGCCTTTCGCGTGATCTGCGAGTCGGAGGCCGACTGCTACGCCATCTTCGGGCTGATCCACTCGCGCTGGGTTCCGGTCCCGGGACGGATCAAGGACTTCATCGCGATGCCCAAGCCCAACCACTACCAGTCCCTGCACACCACCGTGGTCGGCCTGGGCGGCGAGCGGATGGAGATCCAGCTGCGCACCGAGCAGATGCACCGCGTCGCCGAGTACGGCGTCGCGGCCCACTGGCGCTACAAGGAGGGAAGCACCGAGGAGTCGGACCACGTCTACCATTGGCTGCGCGAGATGCTAGAGCACCAGGACGGCACGCAGGATTCGGTGGAGTTCTTCGACTCGGTCAAGGTCGACCTGCTCACCGACGAGGTGTTCGTCTTCACCCCGGCGGGAGACGTCAAGTCGCTGCGCCGCGGGGCGACGCCGCTCGATTTCGCCTACGCAATCCACACCGAGGTGGGCAACCGCTGCGCCGGTGCGCGGGTCAACGGCGTGCAGGTCCCGTTCAATTTCGAGCTACAGAACGGCGACTGGGTCGAGATCGTGACCTCCAAGACCCAGCGGCCGTCGACCGACTGGTTGGAGATCGCCAAGACCAGCCGCGCGCAAAACAAGATCCGCTCCTTTTTACGCGCCGAGCAGCGCGAGCAATCCCGGCAGGTGGGACGCGACATCCTCGAAAAGGATCTGCGCAAGTACGGCTGCTCGTACAAGCGCATGCTCAAGGCCGGAGACGTGGAGCGCGTCGCCTCGGAGATGAAGCACAACTCGGTGGACGACCTGCTCGCCGTGCTCGGCTACGGCAAGCTCGACAAGCAGGCGGTCGTCGAGCGCCTGCTGCCCGAGGAGAAGCGCGAGCGGGTCCCGCCAGAGGTCAAGGAGACCGCTCTCGAGAAGGTGATGCGCAAGGTGGCGCGCACCGACAACGGGATCGTGCTCGACGGCGTGGACAACCTGCTGGTCCGCTTCGCCCGCTGCTGCAATCCGCTGCCGGGAGAAGACATCATCGGCTATGTCAGCCGGGGGCGCGGGATCGTGGTCCACCGGCGCAACTGCAACAAGGCCGCCGCGCTCGACCCGGAGCGGCGCATCTCGGTGCAGTGGTCTTCCAAGGCCGTCTCCCAGCGCCCGGTCAAGCTGAAGGTGGTCACGAACAACAGGCCGGGCGTGCTGGCCGATATGACGAACACATTCCAGGGCAAGGGAATCAACATCGCCTCGGCGCACTGCGACACCGACGGAGGAGAGCGCGCCGACAACTTCTTCACATTCATGGTAAAGGACCTGGCTCAGCTCAACGACCTGATAAAGGCGTTGCGCCAACAGAGGTCCGTGTACGAAGTGGAGCGCGTCCAGAACTGAGCTCGCTCCGCCTACCGACGAGGAGATCGCAGATGACAAAAGAAAAAAAAGCCGCCCCGGGCGACTACGTCCGACTCGCCAGCATCTCCGATCCGGTGGAAGCCGAGCTGCTGGCCGTGTTCCTGGACAACCACGGGCTGGAGTTCGGGATGACCGATCGCCACAGCGCCCCGGTGCTGGGCGGCCTGACGCCGCAGGTGCAGCGTCCGGTCTCCTTCCTGGTGCCCGAGGACCAACTCGAGCACGGCCGCTCGCTGCTCGAGGAGTACCAGCGCCTGCAGGCGCGAGAGGCGGTCCCCTCCGAGTTCCCCCCGCCGCTCGAAAACGACGCCGAGCATGCCCCGGAGAAAGGCTCCGAGGAGCCCGGCTCCGACGACTGAAAAGCCCTCCCAGGCGCGCGAAAAAGCCGGCCCGGCGGGGTCGAAGGTTGCCGCGCGCTCCCAGTCGGGTTATTCCGATATAACAAGGAGAAAAAGAGATGAAGCACCTCGCATGCACGTTCACGACACTGATCGCCTTCTTCGCGCTGTTTTCGCCTGGAGCTCGGGCATCCCAGCTGGACGCAGCCGCTCGCGCCTTTTCGGCCGAGCACCCCGACGCGCGCTTCGTCGAATCGGAGAACGGAAACGGGTTCTACCTGGTCTACGGCTTCGCGCTCGAGACGGGCGACGAGGATCCGGTCGAGGCCGCCGAGCGGTTCCTGGCCGACCACCGGGAGCTGCTGGGGCCGGACGGCCCGCAGGCCAGCATCGAGCACGCGCGCACCGTGGCTCATAGAGATCAGCGTTATCTTCGGTTCGATCAACTGATCGACGGTCTGCCGGTCTTCGGCGGCCGCGCCATCGTCCACATCGATTCGAAAGGGCGGATCATCAAGGTCAACTCAACGGCGGCCTCGCCACCGGCTAGACGCGGCCCGGCCGCGATCGACTCGCAGGAGGCGATCTCCGCCGCGCTCGATCATCTCGATGGAGTCGGCGAGGCGGTCGGTGTCGCGGACGGCTACCTCCCGCTCCAGGGCGAGACCGTGCGCGTCTACCGGGTCCAGGTGTCCGCTCCCGGTCCGCACATGTGGGTGGTCTTCGTCGACGCCACCAGCGGCTCGGTGATTCGCATGCACGACGCGATCCGGCGCCACCTGGCCAACGTCTACGCCGAGAATCCCGAGGTGGACTCCGAAACGCACGAGGAGCTGCTGGAGAACATCGTCGCAGACGGCGAGCACGCCTACCACACCTACGGGGACTACATCCGGGTCGCGCGCTGCCTGAGCCTCAACAGCCAGACCGGCGAATGCGACGAGTGGGAGCACCAGGCGCTGGCGACCGACGTAGACGGATTCACCGGCGTCGCTCCGTTCGACGGCAACAACCAGCTGGACGACGGCTTCGCCGAGGTGCAGACCTACTACTCGCTGGACACCTACTACAAGTGGATGCGCGACGAGTTCGGCTTTTCGGCGCAGTTCGTCGACGCCGAGTCGATGGAGAGCGGGCAGTCGATCTGGATCTTCGTCAACGCCAACTTCGCCAACGGCTTCTTCCTCGGCTCCAGCGACTACTACGGAAACGCCGACATGATCGTGCTCGGGCAGGGACAGCGCGACTTCTCCTACGACAACGATGTGACGCGCCACGAGTTCACGCACGCCGTCTCCTCGCAGGTCTTCAACAACGTCATGTACAACGTGGACCACCTCGGCGTCGACATGTCGGGAACCGCGATCGAGGAGGGGACCGCCGACTTCTTCCCCTGCTCGGTGCACGACAACCCGGAGCTCGGCGAGTACATCGGCGTTTCGCGCAACGCGGACAACGACGCGCGCTGCCCCGAAGGCCTGATGGGCGAGGGGCACCACGACGGGATGATCATCAGCGGAACGATGTGGTCGATCCGCGACCAGGTCGGCAACGACAAGGCGGTCCACCTGCACTTCGGAACGCTGGCGGGCAACACGGTCATGGACTTCAACGACTACGGCGTATCGCTCGAAGCCCAGGCCTACGCGATGCAGCAGGACTCCGACCCGGAGCTCCAGATCACGGCCGAGGAGTTCGCCTCGATCCAGGACGAGATCGAAGCCCGCAACCTCAGGCTCTGCAAGCGCGTGGTTCCGGTCGAGCCCGGCTCACAGCACTTCCAGTACATGCCCTACTCGTTCTCCTCAAACGGCACTCCCTCGTCGGTCCAGTACGAGATCAGCGCCGGCGAGGAGACCGAGGTGCTGACGCTGACGATCGAGCCGTTCGGAGACGCCTACGATGTCTACATCCGCGAGGGAGAGCCGATCTCGTACTCCTGGTCCCAGAGCGGCTACTACCTCAACTGGGAGGCCGAGTACGACATGGTTCACGTCTACGAGGACGAGAAGATCACCGAGGCCTCGGTCTCCAACATCACCGCCTTGCCGTTGAAGAAGAACACCGACTACTACTTCTCGATCGTCTGCAAGGGCTCGATGGCGGGCTACGGCTGTCAGAACCTGCTCGGCGCCACCCTCTCGGACGAGCCCGCCGTCCCGGACGACGAGGAGGACGCCGGACCGGACGACGGCGACGCGGGCGCGGACGCCGGAGACGGAAACGACGGAGGAGACGACGGGGGCTGCGACTGCCGCGCCGCCGGCTCCTCTGCGACGGCCGGCGTGCTGACCTCTCTGGCCTCCCTGCTCTGAGCCGCGACCGAGATCTTTCGATTCGAGCTTCGCATCCGGCCGGAACAAGAGCCGGCCCGCCGCGCGTTGTTCCCGTGCAAGGGTCGTTTTCTGGACAAAGACGATCATGGGGATCGATGCTGGATAACGAACGCTGCGAGGAGACGGCGAATTGACGGCCAGGAAGAAATCCAACAGGAAAAGACGACCGCGCAAGCCCGCGCGCGCCGGCCGGCTGAAAACGATGCTGCTGGCGCTGGCCCTCGGCGGCCTCTCCGCCGCGGGCCTGTGGCGCTGCCTGGGCGACGAAGCCGAGCCCGCGTCCGAATCGGTCGCTCCTCCTCCCGTGCCCGCAGAAAAGGTCGACCTTGGCGAAGGCGTGGAGCCCGACCCCACGCTGATCAACGAGCGCGAGCTGCTGCGTGCCGAGAAGCGCTCCGCCCAGCAGGAGCCCGAGACCCCGTCAGACGATGGGGAAGAGCCCGGATCGGAAGAGGGAGAAGAGCAGAACCCGGACAAATCTCTCGAGGAGCTATTTCCCCTGCACGGCGTGGCCTACCATTTTCACACCCAGATCCGCTCCACCCCGGAGCCGGACGCGCGCGTGATCGGTTACGCCCGCCGCGGAACCGCCTTCCGCCTGGGAGAGAATGTCTCGACCGAGGGTTGCCGGCGCGGCTGGCACGAGCTGAGCGGCGGCGGCTACGTTTGCGACGGCGCGGGCGTGAACGTGGCCGACGAGCCGGTCGGCTTCGCCCCCTCTCCGCCGCCGGCCGAGCTCGATCGCACGCTGCCCTACGACTACATGTACGCCAGAAAGGACGGCGTCCCCGAGTACTGGAAGCTGCCGACCGCCGAGGAAATCGAGCGGACCGAGAAGGTCTTCGAACGAATCGATCTGCTCGAATCGGGCGAGGAGCCCGCGAGCGCTTCCGGCTCCGCGGAGGATCTCGACCGCGGCTCGCTGGAAGACGCGCTGGCCCGCGCCGCGGCGATCGCGGCCGACGGCGGCGCGGCGGACGGCGGCGTGGTGGTCGCGGACGCCGGCCCGCCCCCCGCTCCCTTCGCCGAGCGCGAGGACGACATCGCGGCCGCGGTCGACACCGGAGACGGCGGAGCGGTCGACCCCTACGAGCTTCCTCCCTACGTCCACCTGCGGATGGCCAAGGGCTACTACGTCAGCATCGACGGCGTCGCGGTCTCGGAGGAGGGCGAAGCCTACCGCCGCACCGTGCGCGGCCGGTACGTCCCCAAGGGCTCGCTCTACCCGGCCTCGCCCAGCGAGCTGAGCGGCGTGCTGCTCGGCGACGAGTTGGAGCTGCCGCTGGCCTTCGTGGTGCGCGGCGGAGTCGTCCTGCTGCGCCGCGAGCAGGACGGCGACCGGCTGCTCGAGGAAGAGCGCGTCCCGCGCTACACCGCCCTGCCCTACCTGGGCGAGCTGGAGCGCAAGGGACGGCGCTACGCGCGGGTCGGCGAGGAGCTGTACGTAGTGGATCGCACCGCGGCCGTTGCCCGTCGCGCCGATCCCCCCGAGGAGCTGGAGCCAGGCGAGCGCTGGATAGATATCGATCTCTCCGAGCAGGTGCTGGTCGCCTACGAGGGCGAGCTGCCCGTCTTCGCCACCCTGATCTCGTCCGGCCGCGAGGACTACGCGACCCCCACCGGCGAGTTCCGCATCTACGGCAAGCACGTCTCTGTCACGATGGACGACCCAGAGGCGGGCGAGGAGGCCTACTCGATCGAGGACGTCCCCTGGACGCAGTACTTCGAGGAGGGCTTCGCCCTGCACGCCGCCTTCTGGCACGATCGCTTCGGCCGCGTGCGCTCACACGGCTGCGTCAACCTCTCGCCCGCCGACGCCCACCGGCTCTTCTTCTGGACCACCCCCGATCTCCCGGACGGCTACCACGGCGTGGTCGCCACCCGGGACGACCCCGGCACGCGAGTGGTGATCCACGACTGAGGATTTGACAAGCGCAAGCATATAATTGCAATGCAATAACGCTATCGTCGCAAAGGCGAGTTGAGAATCGAGGTGCGCGGGGAATCGAGGGGTGGCGGCCGTGGACCAGATCCGCACGGTGGACGAGCGACGCCTTGTCAGGCGTATAGAAGCCCTGGGCGATGAAACCGGCCGAGCCATCCCAGAGACACTGGTCGAGATGTTCACGCCGTAGACGCGCGTGAGATTCACGCAGTTTCGCCTCGTTCCTCGACCGGCACATATCACGCTTGCGAGACCAAAGCTCCACGGCGCTCAAGTGTCCGCTTCGGGCGTAGCCGAGGATACGACGATCGCGCGTTCCGAAGCGTCAGCCCGTGCAGACGCGCGGTGGCCACGATCAGGCGGTCGGCCGGATCGGAGTGCAACCCCGGCGGAAGCCCGACCACCTCGATCCCGATCTCGCCCGTTACCGGAATTTCCGAAATTCCGTCGACGTCGAGCACCAGTGCCCGCCACTTGCGAATCGGCAGCGAGATGGCGATTCTCCCCTTGGATTGGAGCATCCCCGTCTCACAAAACGAAATCGCCGAGACAGCGATGCCCTCATCGACGGCGCACTCGTCCAGAATCCGCCGAGACCGATCCGGCAGCTGCTCGTGCCCCTCGGCCAGCCAGATCATGATGTGCGTGTCTGCGAGCAGCCTCACTCGGCCGCCTCCCACTCGACATCGATCGGCTCGACTATGTCGCCCCTGATTGCGATCATTCCCTTGGCGAAGCCGAACAACGACTGGGAGTCCTCGTCGTCGAGCGGAACGATACGGGCCACCGGTCGACCGTGTCTCGTGATGACGACGCTGTGGCGGGTCGAGGCCACCTCGCTCACAACGCGCGAGCAGTTGGCCCCGAGATCGCTGGTGCTGATTGAATTGATGAGCTCGAAAATTGTCAAATCGATGTCTTCGTTGTCGGCACGAAACCGGACGGCTGAGATCCCTCACGTCCGCGAGGCTATTTTCCCGGCCGCATTCCTTCGAGAAACCAATCCGGCACGGGGCGCTTGGTCCAGCGGGCCAGGCGGACCTTTTGTCCGATGTAGTAGCGGCGGTAGGCCCGCACCGCGTCTCCGGGAACCGCGTAGCGCTCGGGCAGCGCCTGGGCGAACTCGGTCAGCCCGCGGGAGCGGATCGGCGGCCGGGGCAGCTCGCGGGCCACGATCGCCGATTTGTGATCGACCTCGCGCTCGAAGCGCAGCCGGTACTCGTCGTTGAGGCACAGCGCCAGCGAGCGCAGCCACGACCAGTTGTCCAGCGACTCTCCGGCCCACAGCGTGCAAGGATGACGCCGATGGGTGGGCCTGTAGGGCGCGGGAACCCCGTACGCGCCGAGCACGGTGCAGAGCATCTGCGCGCTTTCGAGAATCATCTTCACCACGTGCCGATCCGCGTGGTACTCGGCGCACTTCTCGACGCCGGTATCCAGCACAAAGATGTTCAACGGCTCACCATCGCGTCCTTCCCCCGTGTATTTTTTTATGCGATTTGGTAATAAAAAC
>CAZHCG010000071.1:16434-24211 GCA_964530995.1 uncultured Myxococcales bacterium | reverse complement strand
ATCCGTACAGGAAACAGCCGGGAGGGATCTCGCACCACCCGTCCTGGCACGACTCGACCACCTCGGGATGAGTACAGGTCCGCCGAGGCCACCTCTGCGTCCGGGCGTGCGCCCCGCGCCCTGATAGGGCGCGGTCAGGATGGCCTGTGCTCCTGCGATGCCGGTGACCCTCCCGGCCAAGCCCGGCGGGCTCGAGCTTTGACCGGACCGGCTCCGCCGAGGCCGCCTCTGCGTCCGGGCGTGCGCCCCGCGCCCTGAATAGGGCGCGGTCAGGATTTCCCCACAGCGCGGAGTGCTCGGCTTTGCCGGTTCTTGAATCCGGCGGGGGGCTCTGATATCAACCCGCGCATGTTTTCCTTGCGGACAGCACGGCGACTCTGCTGCGCGGTGATTCTGCTGCTAGGGTGTCGCGAGTGCCCGGAGTGCCCTCCCTGCGAGTGCAGCGGGCTGGCGGCCGACGCGGCGGCCGGCGACGCCGGTGGTCTGGACGCCGGATTGGAGGAGAGCGACGCCGGGGTGGACGCCGCTCCGATCGGCGGGAAGCCGCGGCCGGTGACCTCCCACGATCTCCACGGGCGCGCCGGTTTCGAGCGGGTCAGCATCTGGTCCGCTCCGGACATGGAGTCCCCGCGGCTGGGCTACTTCCGCAAGGGAACGCGGGTGCGTCTCGGCGATCCGCGCTACTCGACCGAGGGATGCCCGGAAGGGTGGTACGAGCTGAAGGAGGGCGGCTACGTCTGCCAGGGGCGCGGCATGCTGGTCGGCACCAAGCCGCGCTACGTCCATCGGCCGCCGCCTCCGCCGCGCGTCGACGAGCTCGATCCGTACCGCCACGGCTTCGTCCGCGGCGACTGGACTCCGGCCTACAAGCGGATTCCCACCGAGGACGAGCTGTGGAAGCCGCCGGAGCGCGAGATCGATGCGGGTCTCTCGGTGGAGGGGAAAAGAGACGCCGGAGGCGATGCCGGGATCGACGGTGGCGAGCCGCCCACCGAGGTGGTTCCGCACGATCCCGAGGGCGCGGACGGCGGCGTGGACTACTACCGCTACACCGAGCGGAAGCACCGCGTCGTCAGCCAGCTGCTCATCCGTGGTTTTTGGATCTCGGTCGCCAACCGGGTCTTCGACGACGAGCTGCGTCGCTTCTACTACGAGACGGTCGACGGCGACTACGTTCCGGGCAACGAGGTGCACCTGGTGCGACCGCCCGACTACCGGGGTTACGAGGTGCTCGGCTCCAGCCCCTTGCCCGCCGCGATCGTCTCGTCGCGTCACGCGGCGTTCTACACCGAGCGCCGCAACCGCTTCCGCGGGATCGGGCCGGTGGATCGTCTGGCGGTCTACCGCGTGCTGGGAGAGTCCGAGGGGCCGGGGATACCGTTCTATCGGATAGAGGGCGATCGTTGGCTCAAGTCGACGAACGTCGTCTACTTCGAGCTGCGCGAGCCGCCCGAGGGCGTCGGCGAGCGGGAGAAGTGGATCCTGATCGACCTGTCGCGCCAGAGCCTCGAGGCCTACCAGGGCGTGACGCCGGTCTACGCGACGCTGATTTCATCCGGTCTGCCCGGCGATCCCGAAACCGAGACTCCCACCGGCCGCTTCAACGTGAGCTTCAAGCACCTGACCGACGACATGGCCGGCACGGTAGGCGACGACGAGGTCTACTCGGTGGAGGACGTGCCCTGGGTGCAGTACGTGCACCGCAACGTGGCGCTCCACTCCTCGTTCTGGCACTCGCACTACGGGCGCCCCCGGAGCCACGGCTGCATCAACCTCTCGCCGGCGGACGCCCGCTTCCTCTTCGAGTGGACCGCGCCGCGCTTGCCGTCGAGCTGGCACGGAGTGGCGGCCTCGGACGAGCGGCCGGGCACGCTGGTCATCATCGAAGGGGAGGCTCCGGAGTAGGGGTTCGACCCGGGAAGCGCCCCTTTTGCGGGGCGCGGTCGGGAATAAGCCGCAGCCGCAGCGGTTGTGGCGGATGAATCGACGCGGCACAGCGCGGACAGCGGTCGCCGGCGACAACAGTGACAGGGGAAGCCAATGAGCCACGACGTCAGAGCAATCAACGAGATGGTCAAGGAAGAGAGCGGTTTCGTCGACGAGATCATGCACGAGATGGGCAAGGTCATCGTCGGACAGAGCGAGATGGTCGAGCGCGTGCTGATCGGACTGCTGAGCGGTGGGCACGTGTTGCTGGAAGGCGTTCCGGGCCTGGCCAAGACCCTGACCGTCAGCACCCTCTGCAACGCGATCGAGGCGCATTTCCAGCGCATCCAGTTTACGCCGGACCTGCTGCCCGCCGACCTGGTCGGAACCGTGATCTACAACCAGCACTCCGGCGAGTTCACGCCCAAGAAAGGGCCGGTGTTCGCCAACCTGGTGCTGGCCGACGAGATCAACCGCGCCCCGGCCAAGGTCCAGTCCGCGCTGCTGGAGGCGATGCAGGAGAAGCAGGTCACGATCGGCGACGAGACCTTCGACCTGCCGGTGCCGTTCATCGTGATGGCCACGCAGAACCCGATCGAGCAGGAGGGCACCTACCCCCTGCCCGAGGCGCAGGTCGACCGCTTCATGCTCAAGATCAAGGTCGACTACCCGTCGCGCGAGGAGGAGCGCGCGATCATGGACCGCATGGCCGGCGCCGAGGTTCCGCCGGTCGGCGCGGTGATCACCCCGGAGCGGATCCTGGACGCCCGCAAGGTGGTCAATGAGGTCTACATCGATGACAAGATCAAGGACTACATCATCGATATCGTGTTCGCCACGCGCAGCCCGGGCCGCTACGGGCTCGAGGAGATGGATCGCTTCATCGAGTACGGCGCCTCTCCCCGCGCCTCGATCGCGCTCAACCACGCCGCGCGGGCTCACGCCTTTCTACGGCATCGCGGATACGTGACGCCGGAGGACATCAAGTCGATCGGACCCGACGTGCTGCGTCACAGGGTGATCGTGACCTACGAGGCCGAGGCCGAGGAGCTGACCAGCGAGGACGTTGTGCGCCGCATCTTCGACACGGTGGAGGTGCCGTGACGGGCAGTCGGAACCAGAGCGCTGCGACGGATCACGCGGAGCTGTTCCGCGAGATTCGCAAGATAGAGATCGTCACGCGCCACCTGGTCGACGACCAGCTCGCGGGTCAGTACCAGTCCGTGTTCAAAGGCCGCGGGATGGCTTTCGACGAGGTGCGGCAGTACCAGCACGGCGACGACGTGCGACTGATCGACTGGAACGTCTCGGCGCGGATGAACGACGTCTACATCAAGCAGTTCGTCGAGGAGCGCGAGATGACGGTGATGCTGCTCGTCGACGTCTCCGCTTCCGAAGGCTTCGGCACCACGAGCCAGACCAAGTCGCGTCTGGCGGCCAAGGTCGCCGCCACGCTGGCCTTCTCGGCGATCAAGAACAACGACCGCGTGGGGCTGGTGATGTTCACCGACCGCGTCGAGCTGTTCGTGCCGCCCAAGAAGGGCAAGAAGCACGTGCTGAGGGTCATCTCCGAGATCCTCGGATTCCGCCCCGCCGGACGGGGGACCGATCTGCGCGCGGGCCTGGACTACCTGGGCAAGGTCGCCCGTCAGCGCGCGGTGGCGTTCCTGATCTCGGACTTCATCGCCGAGGGCTGGGAGCGCTCGCTGCGGCTGGCCAGCACCAGGCACGACCTGGTGCCGGTCTGCATCTGCGATCCGCGCGAGCAGGAGATGGCGTCGCTGGGGATGGTCTATCTGGAGGATCCGGAAAGCGGCGAGATTCACGCGGTCGACACCGGATCGCGGGCGGTGCGAGAGAGGTTCGCGCGGCGGGTCGGGCGCTGGCGCGCGGAGCGCGAGGCGCTGTTGCGCAAGCATCATATCGATTACATCAACCTCTCCACCGACGACGAGGCGCTCGCTCCGCTGGTGAGCTTCTTCCGAATTCGGGCGAGGAGGAGGGCCCTGAGAAGGGGATGAGGTTTTTCGTCAGCCGCGCCGCGGCGATCGTCGCGGCCGCGATAGCGCTACCGGCCGGCGCCGTCGACGCCGGTCCCGACGCGGCGCTGCGCGAGGTGGTGGGCGGGGGCGCGGTCGAGGAATCCGAGCTCGACGCCGGCTCTGGCAGAGAGGAAAGCGATGCCGGCCCGCGGCTCGTCGACGCTGGTGGAATCGAAGACGGAGGGGGAGACGATCGCGAGCCGGGCATTGCGCCGCAGCGCAGGCCCGAGGTGCGGCTCGAGGTCGAGCCGCTCAGCGGAAGCATCGGAGATCCGATCAGCTGGAAGGCGAGCGTCAGGCGGCGCGTCGGCGATCGAGTCCACCTCTCCAGCGGGGCGGACTTCGGACCGTTCGAAATTCAGTCCAAGCGGCGCGAGAGCGGCGCGGCCGAGGACGGCTGGGTGGTCGAGACACTGGAGGTCACGCTGGTCGCCTTCGAGACCGGCGAGCACGAGCTGCCGGCCCAGACGCTGACGGCGGTGGACGATCGGGGTCGCATCGCGCGGCTGGAGACTCCGGCCGCAACGGTCGAGATCCGGAGCCTGCTGGCCAACGAGCCCAATCCCGAGCTGAAGCCGGACAGCGGTCCCGGGGTGGCGGTCTACGAGAAGGACTACACCCTGCTGTACGTGCTCGGCGCGGTCGCCGCCGCGTTGGTAATAGCGCTGCTGACCCTGCTCGGCCGCTGGCTGTGGAGCCGCAGGAGACCGCGGCGCGGTCCGCCGCCAGCGCCGCCGCGTCCGCCCGAGGAGATAGCGCTGGAGAAGCTCTACAGGCTGCGCGACGCCGGATACCTGCGGCAGAATCTGCGCAAGGAGTTCCACGTGCTCCTCTCAGAGGCGTTCCGCGAGTACCTGGGCAACCGCTACGGCTTTTACGCCCTGGAGAGCGCCAGCGAGGAGATCCTGGCGCTGCTGCGCGAGGGGAGGGTCGAGCCCGGCTCCGAGCTCTACGGCCGAATCGAGGAGCTGTTGCAGGAGACGGACCTGGTCAAGTTCGCCAAGCACGTTCCCGACGACGAGGACTCGGAGCGGATGCTCGACCAGGCGATCGGGCTGGTAAGCGCGACCACGCCGCGCTCGACGGCCGAGGGCGAGGGGGGAGAAGGCGGCGGGGAGGGGCGCGATGAGTAGCCGTCGGCGCCGGCTCGAGATCCTGGGTTGGACCGCGCTGCTGCTCGGCGTCGCGACCGCCGTCTACCTGCCGGACTGGCTGTCCGAGGGCTCGGGGCTCCGCTTCGAGAACCCGTGGCTGCTGCTCGGGTTGTTGGCCGTTCCGGCGGTGGTCGCCGCCGGCATGATCGAGGGTCGCACCTCGGGGCGTGTCCGTCATCCGCTGGCGCGACTGCTGGCAGAGTCCGGGCGAGGGTGGCGCGCGCGCCTGCTGCCCCTGTTGCCGGGACTGCGCGCCACGGCGCTGGCCCTGATCGTCGTCGCGCTGGCTCGGCCGCAGGACGCCAGTCGACCCGAGGAGACCGAGATGGAGGGGATCGACATCGTGCTCACGATCGACGTGTCGATGTCGATGAAGGCCGGAGACCTGGAGCCGACGCGCCTCGAGGCGGCCAAGGCGGTGGTGAAGGACTTCATCGAGCGGCGGCGCAACGACCGGATCGGCGCGGTGATCTTCGCGGAGAACGCCTACACGCTCTGTCCGCTGACGCTCGACTACTCGGTGCTGGCCAGCATGATCTCCGAGCTGGAGCTGGGCGTGATCGGAGGCAAGGCCACGGCGATCGGCAACGCGGTCGGGGTCTCGATCAACCGGCTGCGCAAGTCCGGCGCCAAGAGCAAGACGATCATCCTGCTGACCGACGGCTCTTCCAACGCGGGCAACATCTCGCCGGAGCAGGCCACCGGGTTCGCCGAGACGCTGGGAATCAAGATCTACACCATCCTCGTAGGGCAGCGCGACGAGGCGCGGGTCAACCAGGGTACCGACTTCTTCAACCTGCCGATCTTCGGCACGCAGAACGTGCCGGTCAATCCGGAGCTGCTGAGGGAGATGAGCGAGCAGACCGGCGGTGCCTTCTTCGAGGCCACCGACAAGCAGGGCCTGATCACCTCGTTCCACGAGATTCTCGACGCGCTCGAGCGCTCGCGGATCGCCGATCGGGGAATAGTCTACGCGGAGGTGTTTCCCGTCTACCTGTGGCCGGCGCTGGTGCTGGCGACGCTGGGTCTGCTGCTCGATCTGGTGGCTTTGAGGAGGACGCCGTGAGAATCGCCTCGCCCGAGACGCTGCTGTTTTTGATCGTGCCGTTGGCGGCGGCCGGCGCGTTGTTGGCCGGCGTGTTTCTGCGGCGACGAGATTTGCGTCGCATGGGCGAGAGCCGCACCGTTCTCCAGCAGGTGGATCGTCCCTCGCCCTACTTGCGGGCCGCGCGGGGGATCGCGCTGGTGCTGGGCATGGTGTCGCTGATCCTGGCCACGGCGCGACCGCAGTACGGGGGACGTATCCAGATGCTGAAGAAGCGCGGAATCGATATCGTCGTGGCGCTCGACTTCTCGAAGAGCATGCTGGCCCAGGATGTGCAGCCCAGCCGTATCGAGCGAGCCGTGCTGGAGCTCGACGACCTGATCGGGATGCTGACCGGAGATCGGATCGGGCTGGTCGCGTTCGCCGGAGACGTGATGCGCTTTCCACTGACCACCGACTACGCCGCGGCCACGGCGTTCTGGCGGGGGGTGGGACCATACGACATGCCGGTGGGAGGCACCGCGATCGGCAAGGCGCTGACTTCGGCGATTCGCATGCTGCGACCCGATCCGGAGGACGTGCCCGCCGAGCAGCAGGATCGGATGGACGAGAGATCGAAGGTGATCGTGCTGCTCACCGACGGCGAAGATCACTTAGGCGATCCGATCGCCGCGGCCGAGGAGGCCGCCGAGGACGACATCGTGGTCCATGTGGTCGGGATCGGATCCGAGTCGCCGGAGCTGATTCCCAGGTACCTCGACGACGGCACGGCGATGGGCTACCAGAAGGGTCCGGACGGCGAGTACGTCACCACGGCGCTGACACCCGACAACGAGGAGAAGCTGAAGGACATCGCCAGGATCACCGGGGGCAGGTACTTTCGCGCCGGGAGCGAAATGTCCGGGGTGGACGAGATCGTCGAAGAAATACGAGATATGAAGCAGTCCGAGATCCAGGCCAGGCAGATCACGGTCTACGAGGACGTCTTCCAGTGGTTCCTGGCTCCGGCGGCGGTGTTGATCGCGGCGGCGTTCATCGTGCCGGAGCGCACGACCAGGAGACGCAGGAGGAGGCGCGGATGATATCGACGAGAATCGGAGCGTCGGTTGTTCGCGCGCTGGCGGCCTGGCTGGCCGTGCTGGCGATTCCACAGGCGGCCTCCGCCTGGGATCTCTTCGAGTCCGAGAACGATCGGGTGGCGCGTGGCAACGAGCTGCTGGCCGCCGGCAAGGCGCAAAAGGCCGCCGAGCAGTACGTCGAGGCGGCCCGCTCTCTTCCGGATCGCCCCGAGGTCCACCTCAATCGCGGTCTGGCGCTGATGAGAGCGGGGGACGACAAGCTGGATCAGGCGATGCAGTCGCTCGATCTCGCTGCAGAGGCCGACGCCCCGGATCGGATTCGAGCGCGCGCTTTGTCCAACCTGGGCAATGCGTTCTTCCGCAAGGATGACTATGCCGGCGCAATCGAGAGCTATCGGAAGAGCCTGATGATCGAGCCGGGCAATCGCGACGTGGCCTGGAACCTGGAGCTGGCGCGCAGAAAGAAGAAGGAAAAGGACGAGCAGAAGCAGGACGAGCAGAAGCAGGACGAGCAGAAACAGGACGAGCAGA
>CAZHCG010000071.1:0-16334 GCA_964530995.1 uncultured Myxococcales bacterium | reverse complement strand
AGCAGGACGAGCAGAAGCAGGACGAGCAGAAGCAGGACGAGCAGAAGCAGGACGAGCAGAAGCAGGACGAAGAGCGCGGGCAGCAGAAGGAAAAGCAGGCCCAGAAGGAGCAGGAGGAGAAGCGTCAACCGCGCACCGAGCAGGAGATCGAGAGGCTGCTGGACAGCCTGGACGAACGACAGAAGAACCTGTTTCAGCAAAGGGCGCGGCAGCGGGGCGCGCGCGTTCCGCGGGGAACGCGAAAGGACTGGTGATGACGAGGCGAGCGTGCAGATGCGTGCCGTTGCTGGCTGTCGCGATCGCGGCCGTCTTCGTCGCGCCGGTCGAAGCGCAGAAGCCCAGGGCGGTAGAGCCTCCCAAGATCGGCATCAACGTCGATCGCGAGCCGCTGGTCGCCGGGCAGCCGTTCGAGCTGACGATCACGATTTCCACCCACAGCAGCGGAGAGCCTCGGATCAGGCTGCCGCGTTTCCGCGGGTTGCGCGTGATTCGGCAGTCGGAGTCGCACCCGATGTCGTTCTCGTTCTCCTTCGGAATGGGGAAGCAGGCGCAGCGGGAGATGCGGAGCAAGAGCATCTACACCTTCGTGCTGGTAGCCGAGCGTTCCGGACGCTACGAGCTCGATCCCGTGCAGGTGACGGTGGACGGCAAGACCTTCCAGAGCGACCGGCGCACGCTGGTCGTGGTCGACTCGGGATCGTCGATCTCGCCGTCCGATGCGGGCGCACCCGCGCCGTCCGCGCCCGCTCCGGCTCCCGGAGGCCCGGAGCCGAGCCTCTCCGGGGACGAGCTGGCGGGCGCCAGGGTGGATTCCGACTACTTCGTCCAGCTGGATGTCTCCCAGCGAGAGGCGACCGTCGGAGAGATGGCGGTGATGACCGTCTACCTCTACACCTCGCGCCGGATATCGGACGTGGAGGTTTCGCGCGAGCCGGGGACCGAGGGCTTCTGGGTGGAAACGTTGCTCTCCGGCCGACGCAGGCTGCAGTTCGAGCCGGTCAGCGTGGACGGACGAGGCTACGAGCGCGCGGTGCTGCGCAAGCTGGCGCTGTTCCCGATCGAGCCGGGCACCGCCGTGATCAAGCCCGCGATCGTGGAGGTCGAGGTCCGCTCCGGTGGCTTCTTCTCTCGCAGCCGTTCGGTGAAACGCTCCTCTCCGCCCGTGGAGATCCGAGTCGATCCGCTTCCGGCGGCGGAGCAGCCGGAGGGTTTCGAGCCGACCAATGTGGGGCGCTACGATTTCGCCGTCTCGATCGATCGCAGGCGGGTCGAGATGGGAGAGCCGGTGACCTTGACACTGTCGGTGACGGGCGAGGGAAATCTGCGCAACGTGACTCTGCCCGAGGTTCGGGATCTCGAGAGCTTCAAGGTCTATACTCCGGAGTACGAGGTCAACCTGCGTCCCTCGCGCGAAACAGTGGCCGGCACGCGCAGGAGCAAGGTGTTGATGATCCCGGAGAAGTCGGGCGAGCTGGAGATACCTTCTTTGAAGTTTCACTACTTCGATCCGGCGGCCGGGGAGTATCGGACTTTGAGCAGCAAGGCGCGGCGAATCACCGTCGCTCCGGCCAAGGAGCGATCGCGCGCCTCGGTGGCGGCCGCCGCCGCCGGCGAGGAGGCCGAGGATCGCGAGATAGACGCCTACGAGCGTCTCAACCGCAAGCTGCGCTCGATCGAATCCCGCGGTGATCTGGAGATCGAGCGGGGTTCTCCACTGCTGGTCCGCCCCTGGTTTCTGGCATTGCTGATGCTGGCGCCGCTGGCCTACATCGCTGTGGTGGCGATCTCTCGCGCGCGGCGACGATTGACCGAGACCCGCGCCCGCAATCGCTCCAAGCACGCGGATGCGAGGGCGCTGCGATCGCTGGCCGAGCTGAAGCGGGAGATGCGAGCGCTCGACCCGGAGGAGTTTCACGGGGGCGTGCAGCGAGCGCTGATCCGCTTCCTGGAGGATCGCCTCGAGGCGCCGGTCGCCGGCGACACCAGCGCCGAGCTCAAGGAACGCTTGGTCCGTCGCGGTTTCGCCGAGGAGCAGGCGGAGCGCGTGATCGATCAGATGGAGTCGTGCGACTTCGCGCGTTTCGCCCGCAGCAGCGGGGATCTCGACGAGCGCACCGAAGAGCTGGCGGCCGCCAGGGAGCTGATCCGTGAGCTGAGCCGCGTGCGAGTCGGTTCGCCGGAGGAGGGCGCCGGATGATGCAGCACCGCACCTGTCTCGTCGCCGCCTTTCTGGCGGCCTTGGTTTTTTTGCCGGCCGCCGGCGGGGCCGAATCGGTGGATTCGCTGTTTGACGAGGCCAACGAGGTCTTCTGGAACGGTCAATACGAGGAAGCGATCGAAATCTACCGGCAGCTCGAGGATCTCGGCGTCGAGTCGGCGGCGCTGTCCTACAACCGCGGCACGGCCGAGGCGCGTCTCGGCAACCTGGGACGAGCCGTGCGTCACTACGAGCGAGTGCTGCGGATCGAGCCCGGCCACGAGGACGCGCGCCACAATCTGAAGCTGGTGCGCGAGTTCATCGCCCGGCGGGCCAGCGAGGCCGGTCGCGACGCGGAGCTGGCTCCGGCCGTCGGACCGTGGCGCGCCGTGCTGGACCGCTTTTCGTCCCGGTCGGCGGCCTTGGGTCTGCTGGGCTTCCACCTGCTGCTGTTCGCGGTGCTGATCGTGCGGCGCTTCGTGCTGTCCGAGACACCGCGCCTCACGCTCGGCGTGCTGGCCGGCGTGCTCGCCGTGTTGACACTGGCCGGCGGAGCGTTGGCGATCGGCAAGTACATCCAAGAAGCGGATACGACCGAGGCGGTGGTGATCAGGCGCGGCACCCTCGAGGTCATGGAGGGGCCCGACAGCGAGGTCGAGCGGTTTGCAATCGAGGAAGGCAGCAGGGTCACGCTGCTCGAGCACAACGACGGTTGGGCCAGACTGCGAGACGGTCAGGGAAGAGACGGTTGGGCGCCGGCGGAAGCGCTGGGAGAAATCTGACCCGGCTCAGAGATCCTCTTCCAGCCCGAGCACCTCATCGCCTTCCGGCGGAGAGCTGGCGAGCGGCTCGGACGGTGGGCGAATCCGGATGCGGTCTAGCTCGGATCCACGTTTTTCGATCAGCTTTTCGAGCTGAGCCCTGTAGCGCGGAGCTACGGGCCGACCGGGTCGAATCTTGTACTTGAGTGGATCGAGAAACTTCCCGTGTTTCTTGAGACCGAAGTGCAGGTGCGGTCCGGTGGATCGGCCGGTGCTGCCGACGTATCCGATTACCTGCTTGCGCCGCACCTCGACACCGCGGCGAATCCCTCGCGCGAAACGGGAGAGGTGCGCGTAGTACGAGTGCAGCCCGTCGCCGTGGTCGATTCCCACCAGGTTGCCATTGGCGCCGCGAAAAGCGGCCACGGTGATCTCGCCCGCGGCGCAGGCCCAGACAGGCGTGCCGTGACCGGCGGCGAAATCGACTCCGTTGTGCAGCTTCTTGCGTTTCAGGACAGGATGGTAACGCATTCCGAACGGCGAGCTGATGCGCGTGTAGTGCAACGGAACCGCGATCACGGATCTGGGAACCGAGATGCCCTTCTCGTCGTAGTAGGTCGGGTCCGACTTGCCAGCGCGAAAACGGAAGAAGCGTTTTCGTCCCGCCTTGACGCCATCGTACTCCAGCGCCAGCACGGGACCGTAGCCTAGAAACTCGTCGCCGAGGCGCTCCTCTTCCACCAGCACGCGGAAGGTGTCACCGGGGCGTTGTTCCTTGTAGAAATCCACCTGTGTCGAAAGCACGTCGACGATCGCTCCCGCCAGGGATGGGTGAGCACCCGCGTCGTCCAGCGCCGCGTACAGCGAGGAGGCGATCGTGCCGCCGAAACGGCGGGTGCGTTTCTGGGTCGGGATGTTCTTCTTGCGACCCGCGTAATCGTCGCCGCGCTTGCGGACTTCGTAGACGTCGACCAGAGAGGCGTCGTAGCGGAAGTAGGTAGGCTCGCCGGTCTCGGTGTCGAGACGGACTTCGAAAGTCTGACCGGCGCGAGCGCGGCGAAAATCGAACAAGCCGTCCAGCGCATTGATCAGGCTTTGCGCGTTTCCGGCGGAAAGCCCCAGCGAAGTGAGACTCCTTATCACGGGGACGCCGGAGCGGACTTCGCCGCGATGCACGGTCTCGCCTTCGGCCGCGGGTTCTTCGGCGCTGTCGTGAGCCTCGGCGGAGTCGCTGCTTGGTGCCTGATCCGCAACAGCCTCCCCGTCGGGGGCACCCGCGTCGCCGCCGCCGTCAACCCGAATGCCGAGCCACTCCGCGGCGGAGACAGCCGCGTCGCTCTCTCCAGCATCGGCATCTCCGGCGGACGGCCCCAGCCCCAGGGCCAGACCGATCAGGGCGCCCAGCGCGGCGAAAACGGCGCTGGAGACTATCACCGCGCGGCGAATTCCGGGCGCTTCGTCGGCGGTTTCTGCCGGCGTGCCTCCCGCGGAGTCGGCTTCGATCTCGGGGGCGCTCATCGCCGGCCTGCTTAGCACGGATTGCGCGGCGTTTGTAGCGTTGGTGATGCGGCGTTCAGCGAGTCGGAGCAAGGCGGGGGGCGTTGCAGTGGCAGATTGCGATCGCCAGAGCGTCCGCTTCGTCCTCGGCGGGAAGCTCGCTCAGGCCGAGGATGGTCTGCACCACGTGTCGAATCTGATCCTTGGCCGCGCGCCCGGTTCCGACCACCGATCGCTTCACCAGCGCGGGGGCGTAGGAAGAGACGGGCAGACCGCGCTGTGCCAGGGACAACAGCACAACTCCCCTGGCATGACCGAGCTTGAGGGCGGACATCGCGTGCTTGGCGAAGAAGAGATCCTCCACCGCGGCTTCGTCCGGTCCGTGCGCGGTCAGTATCTCTTCGAGCGATCCGTGGAGCCGTACCAGTCGTTCGGCCAGCGGCGCCTTCTCACCGAGCCTTATCGTCCCCGACGCTATCCGGCGCAGACGCGAGCCGTCCTTGCGGAGGATACCGTAACCGGTGCGTATCGAGCCAGGATCGATCCCGACGGTGATCATCAACCGAAGGCTTTCATCTCTTCTTCGGGGATGTCGAAGTTGGCGTAGACATTCTGCACGTCGTCGTGGTCGTCGAGCGCGGTGTAGAGCTTCAGCATCGACTGAGCCGGTTTGCCCGAAAGCGAGACAGTGGTCTGCGGCAGGCGGGTGATCTCCGCGTTGTCGGTTTCCACGCCGCCCCTATCCAGAGCCGCCACCACGCTTTCGAAAGACTCGGGGGAGGTGCGAATCTCGAATGTTCCGTCTTCCAGGCGGATGTCCTCCGCTCCCGCGTCGAGCGTCAACTCCATCAGCTGTTCCTCGCTGGCGTTCTTTTCATCCACCGAGATCAGGCCCACCTTGTCGAACATCCAGGAGACGCAGCCGTTCTCGCCCAGGTTTCCGTTGTGCTTGGAGAACACGTGACGCACGTCGGCGACGGTACGGTTACGGTTGTCGGTCATGCACTCGACCAGCACGGCGACCCCTTCCGGGCCGTAGCCTTCGTAGCTGACCTCTTCGTAGACGACGCCCTCCAGCTCGCCGGTGCCTTTTTTTATGGCGCGATCGATGTTTTCCCCGGGCATGTTCTGGGCCTTGGCGTCGTCGACCGCTTTGCGCAGCCTGGGGTTCCCGTCGATATCGCCGCCGCCCAGCCGAGCCGCGGTAGTGATTTCGCGGATCAGCCTGGTGAAGATCTTGCCGCGCTTGGCATCGGCCGCACCCTTCTTGTGCTTGATCGTGCTCCACTTGCTGTGGCCGGACATCGAGCCTCCTTTTCTGGATCTCTCACGGTCGGTGAAAATACTGCCGCACCCTGCGCCTGTGGTCAACGCAATCGGATTCGGTCGGTTGCAAAAAAGGTTTGGACCCTGCGCCAGATGCCGCCAGGAGCGGAGTTTTCCAATCGATGGATTATCTGACCACGCTGCGCTTCACCACGCTGCGCTTCAGCGTGTCTGAGGGGTCGGGATCTTTTTTGCAACTCTTGGGTGGGTTCGGTCGATGTATGTCGCAGGTGGATCGCCGAGGGCTCTTTTTACCCTGGAGGAACGCTTTGCAATTCGACGAAGATCAGCGCGAGGTATTGGAGCTGTGCTCCGGCAGGCACAGAGTTCTTGCCCCGCCAGGATCCGGCAAGACCGAGCTGCTCTCCCACCGCGTGCGTCTGGCGGTTCAACGCGGGGTCGATCCCGGGAGGATGGCCTGCCTGACGTTCACCAACCGCGCGGCGAGAGTGATGAAAGAGCGCATACCTCTCGACTGCAAAGAAGTGTTCGTGGGTAACTTCCACGCCTTCGGGATCGCGTTTCTGAAGCGCAACGGCCACTTTCCGCTGTGCGGAGCAGTGCTCGACGAAGAGGATTCGCACCAGCTGGTAACCGAGTCGGTCGAGGACACCCTGGCGGAATACGGCCGCCGGCATCCAAAGAGAATCGACGGGCTTCCTCTGCCGGGCAATCTGGTGCAGCTGCTCAAGCTCTGGTCTCGACTCCGGCGGCGAAAGGTTCTGGAGCTCGGCAACGAAGTGGTCGAGGAGAGCGAACGAATGCTCGGCAAATTCGCGGACAGCTCCAGGCGGATCCGGTGCGGCGATCCCGACCTCGCACGCTTTCTCGACGATGCTTTTCAGCGCTACATGTCGTTCAAGGACAAGCTGATCGCGATCGATTTCGACGATATTCTCGCCCTGGCCGATCACCACCTGCAAATTCGGCGGCCCGATCAAGGAGATGTCGCCCTGGACTGGCTCCAGGTGGACGAGGCCCAGGATCTCAACGCGATCCAGTGGTCGATTCTCGATTCTCTGTGCGGCGAGAGCACGCATCTTTTGGTTCTCGGAGACGCGCAGCAATCGATTTTCTCGTTCATGGGCAGCTCGTTGTCTCGGCTGGAGCGAGAGACCGCCGGGTTTTGCTCACACAATCTGCGGACCAACTACCGCTCGCCGGCGTATCTCCTGAGATTTTACGAGCGGTACGCGAGGCGCATCCTGAAAACGACGCTCGACATCTCGGCAGATGATTCCAGCGAGTCCGCGGGAGACGCGATGCAGTTGCTCACCTTCGAGTACGACAGCCACGAGCGGCGCGCGATTGCCAACGAGATCGTTCCCGAGCAGATCGAGCTCGGTCAGCGCAGCATCGCGATTCTGACGCGCACCAACCGCAGAGCCATGGAGCACTCCTCGGCTCTGAGCTCGGCCGGCATGGATCACTTCCTGGTTTTCGATTTCGATCTGTTTCGCACCCGCAACGCCAAGGACTTCATGGCTTTCTTGTCCGTGCTGAACAATCCGGACGATCGCATCTCCTGGATACGGCTATTGCCGATCTTCGCCGGGGTGCGGACGCTCAAGGAGTCGCGCCGCATCGTCAACGAGCTGTTCGAGGCGGGAGTCAACCCGGGCGACATGCTCTCGGGTGAAATCGACATTTCCAATTGGTCCCCCGCTCGCCTGGCAGAGAGCTACCGGCGCGGCAGCCCAGTGGTTTTCGACGTGGAGACGACCGGGCTCGATTACGCCTGCGCCGACATCGTGCAGATCGCGGCGCTGAAGCTCTGCAAGGGCAAGCCCGTGGACGCTCTGAACCTCTACCTGCGGACCGATCAGTCGTTGGCCGCCACGGAGGGGATCCACGGAATCAGCGCCGCCAGGCTCGGGCGAGAAGGCGAGGAGCGCCGCGGCGCGTTGGAAAAAGCACGACGTTTTTTCGGAGACTCGCCGCTCGTCGCGCACAATCTCTCGTTCGATTGGCGGATGCTCGATGCCAATCTGCGCCGTTCCGGAGTTCCGCCTATCGACAGCGGATCGGAGCGGTATTGCACCTTCCGCGCCGCTCGTTCTTTGTACCCGAGAGCTCCGCGTCACACGTTGGCCTCGCTGCTCGAGCTGCTGGGGCTCCGGGGAGTCAACAGTCACGATGCGCTGGACGACGCGCGCGCCACGGTCAGCCTGCTCGCGCGCCTGGCGGTGGATGCGCGCAAGAGGAGACGCTCCGCGAAAACGGCGATACGAGATCACAAGGCCGTGCTGCAGCGCCTTCGAGACAGGCTCCAGCCTCTGCTGGAGCGCCTGAGAGCCAGGGGTCGAGAGGAGATTGGCTTCGGGGAGGTGTTCGACCTCTACCGCGGTCACCTGCGGGAGCATGTCCCCAGGTACGAGTGGCCGCACGAAGAGATGCTGCGCGGCAAGCTGATCCGACACATGGACAAGACCTGTTCGCCCGCTTCGCTGGAGGATCTCCTGGCCGGCAACCTTTACCGCTACATGATCTACCGTGAGCCGGACCTGATCCTGGACGAGGACCGGTTGGTCGTCTCCACGGTTCACCGGGCCAAGGGGCTCGAGTTCGACACCGTGATTCTCCCCGGAGCCGTGGAGAACAACTATCCTTGCTCTCCGGCCGTGGCCCTCGGGAACCCGGCGCAGATCGCGGAGGAGGCCAGGACGTTCTACGTCGCGCTCACCAGGCCTCGATCCAGGCTGATTGTCACCGAGCATCGCTATCGCACCGAGGACTGGCGCAAGCGCTATCACCGACGCACGCGATTCCTCGCGGGGCTGGAAAAACACTTCGGTTGCCGCGGCTAAATGCCTCCATGATTTTTTTTCAAAAGAAGGTCTCCCCTTGAAAAGGGATTGATGTATTATGCGCGCTGCGTCCCAGCTTTTTGAGACGTGAGCCCGTCCGCGGTGGGCGGGACTCGGGCGGCTGTCTTCGTGGCGGCCATCTTTTTTCTGGCCGTCGAGACGGCGGCCGTGGACTCATGGGCGCGAGAGCGTCCGGCAAAGTGGAGAAGCGAGATGAAGAAGTTGTTTGTGGGCAACCTGTCCTGGAACACGAGCGAGGCTGAACTCGAGAACGCGTTCAACCGTTTCGGACAGACTAGCGAGGTCAAGATTATCACCGACCGGGACACGGGACGCTCCCGCGGTTTCGGTTTCGTCACTTTCGAGGACGACGCAGCAGCCGCCGCCGCGATGGACGAGATGAACGAGACGGAGCTGGAAGGCAGGACGATCACCGTCAACGAGGCGCGGGAGAAGCGTCGCGACAACAGAGGCGGCGGCGGTGGCGGAGGTCGGCGCTGGTAGGCCACGACTCCGCCCCTTTCTTCCCACCTGATTGACTTCCAAGAAAAACGCCTCTAGTGCCTCGTCAACCCTCCGATGAGGGCCGGCCTGACTGACCCCGCATTGTGGGGTTGACGAGGCACTAGCCGGGCGGCCTTCCGCGACCGGGGTCAGGCTTTGTCGATTCCCAGGCGGTGCAGAGCCGCGGCGAGAATCTCTCCGTGGTCGAACGCGAGCTCGCCGGCCTCTTCGAGCGGGACCCACTCGGCGCTGGCCGCGTCGTCTCCGCCGCTCGGCTTTTCGCCCGTTCCGATCACCACTCCCGCGAACGCCACCGAGATGTTGCGTCCGCGCGGGTCGCGATCCGGTCTGCCGAAGGCCCCCACCTGCTCCAGCGGGATGTTCTCGATTCCGGTCTCCTCGGCAAGCTCGCGCGCGGCTGCATCGGGCAGGTCCTCTCCCATCTCGACGAAGCCGCCGGGCAGAGCCGGGCGTCCTTCGAAGGGAGGCTTGCCGCGCCGGATCAGGAGGACCTCGAGGCGACCTTCCATCTCGCGCAGAACGACGGCGTCGACCGTGACCATCGGCCGGGGGTAGGGGTAGGTGTACTCGCCGCGGGTCGCCATGATCGACGCGTAACCCTTCCGTTTGCGTCGGTCAAAAAAGCGGCCTCACATCTCCCAGGCCAGAGGGGAAGAGCAGTGATCGTTGCGCGGAATCGACTTGCGTTTGGGAGCGAACTGCTTGCAACCCTCGCAGGAGAACGAGGGCCACAGCAGAGCCGACGCCTCCTCGAGGCAGCCTTCGTAATGTACGCAATCTTCCCGGCGATGTTTCTTGACGCTCTTGATGTCCAAAGGCCGGTTAATCTTTTTCATCGAAGCCACCTCCCCTAAAAAAAGAGCTAAGCTTTTAGGGCGCCGACCAGCCCCGCGGACCGATCAGCGGCCATTTTCACTATTCACTGATGTTAGTTGTTCGAGGAGCGGGAAAATTCTAAAAAAAAGGTTGACAACGGCCGAAAACACCATCGTGCTTCGTTGCGGCTATTTCTCTTTCAGCCTTTCGAGCACCTCTCCGGCGACCAGGTGAACGTCGCCCGCACCCACGGTGAGAAGCAGATCGCCGGGTCGCAGCAAGACCTCGAGATGATCCGCGATTCGTTCCAGGGTCGGAATGTGCTCCACGCGGCCGCCGTGGCCCGCGGTGCGGTCTGCCAGCTCCGCCGAGCTAATCTCGGCGTCCGAGCCGTCCCGCGCGGCGTAGATGTCGTCGATCACCAACGCGTCGGCCCGGGACAGCTCGCGCGCGAACTCGTCCAGGAAGGCCGCGGTGCGGGAGACCTGGTGGGGCTGGAACGCGACGACCACGCGGCGCCGGGGAAAACGCTCGCGAGCGGCCTCCAGCAGGGCGCGAATCTCGGTGGGGTGATGAGCGTAGTCGTCGACGACGGCGACTCCCCCGGCTTCGCCCCGCAGCTCGAAGCGGCGCTCTACTCCGGCGAAGCCGCCGATCCCCCGCGCCAGCAGCTCGGGATCGAAGCCGGCCTCGCAGCAGACGGCCAGCGCCGCCAGGGCGTTCGAAACATTGTGCCGTCCGGGGAGACGCAATCTCACCGCGGCCGCATCGCGGCCGCGGATCGCCAGTGAAAAGGTGGTGCGATCTCCGCTGCGAGCGACCTCGCGGGCGCAGTATTCCGACCGAACATTCTCGAGGTCGATCGAAAAAGACACTCCGCGGGCCGCGGCGCGACCGGCGATCTTTCGGGCGTGAGGACACCCGGCCGGGAACACGAGCGTGCCGTCGGCGGGCAACCTGGAGACGAACTGATCGAACGCACCCAGCACTCCTCGAAAGTCGCCGTACACATCGAGGTGGTCCGCTTCGATGTTGGTGAGCGCCACCCTGAGTGGCGCGAGCTCGAGAAAAGATCGGTCGTACTCGCACGCCTCTGCCACCAGCAGCGATCCGTCGCCCGCGTCGGCGCCCCCGCCGAGCTGATTCGATTGCCCTCCGAGCACGAAACCGGGGCGCGCTCCGGCCGCGCGCAGCGCCGCCACCGCGAGCGCGGTGGTGGTCGTCTTGCCGTGCGTGCCCGCGACCGCGATTCCCTCCGACTCGGACATCAGCGCGCCGAGCATCCGAGCGTACTTGACCACCGGCAGCCCCAGCCCGCGGGCCGCGCGAATCTCGGGATGATCCGCGGGGATTGCGGCGGTGGCGACCAGAAGCTGGGAGTCGGGGCGAATGCGTCGCCCGTCCTGCTCGGCGAAGACCGCGACGCCGAGCGGCTCGAGCAGATCCCTGACCTCCGCGGCGCGCGGATCGGTTCCGACGACGGCGAAACCGCGCTGGCGGAGCATCGCGGCCAGACCGCGCATCGCGCTGCCGGCGACCCCGCAGAGGTGGATCGGGCGGCCGCGGTCCAGCTCGGCGGGACGAATTTCGATCTCTTCTCGGCCAGGAGGGGACATCAGAAGCCGTCAGGCGCTCGCGGTGTCGGAGTCGGTGTCTCCCGCGTCCGGTATCTCTCCCGTGTCGGATGCCGTACCGGTGTCGGAGTCGGTATCGACATCGGTGTCGGCATCGACGTCGCTGTCGCTGTCGGTGTCGGTGTCGCTGTCGGTGTCGCTGTCGGTGTCGCTGTCGGTGTCGCTGTCGGTGTCGCTGTCGGTGTCGCTGTCCGCATCGGCATCGGCCCCGGTGTCCCACTCGTAGGGTCCTCCGTCGGGTTCGACGCAACGGCACTCTCCGTCCTCGTCGCACGCTCCCGAGGGGTAGCCCTGCGACAGACAGGACGCCTCGCAGTCGGAATCGAGGCACCCCACGTCGTTGTCGTTCTCCACCTCGCAGGAGAGAAGAGAAAAGACGGCGATCGTGACAGCGACCGCAACGGCGTATCCGGACGAAAACGACATCGGACCTCCTCGCGTGCCGAACGGAGCGCAGTATAGCACAAAGAAAAAGTCGTTGGGCATCTGCCCCCGAATGCACTAACCTCGGGCTCGGAAGGATGAGTATTACATCGAGAGAATCGGACGGCGTCGGCGAGCCGGCGGTCGAATTCGACGAGGAGCAGCTCGTCGAGCGGGTGGCCCGCGCGCGAGAGGAGCTGCTGCGCGAAATCGATCATGAGATCGTCGGGCAACGGGAGGTGGTCGACCACCTGCTGATGGCGCTCTTGGCCGGGGGTCACGCCCTGATCGTGGGCGTTCCCGGTCTGGCCAAGACGCTGATGGTGAAGACGATCGCCGGAGCGCTCTCGCTCGAGTTCGGCCGTATCCAGTTCACCCCCGACCTGATGCCGACCGATATCACCGGCACCGACATCATCGAGGAATCCGAGCGGGAGGGCCGGCGCTTTCGTTTCGTCAAAGGGCCGATCTTCTGCAACCTGCTGTTGGCCGACGAGATCAACCGGACGCCCCCCAAGACCCAGGCGGCGCTGTTGCAGGCGATGCAGGAACGAGCCGTGACCGCCGGAGGCAGGACCTGGGAGCTTGCAGAGCCGTTCGTCGTTTTCGCCACGCAGAATCCGATCGAGCAGGCCGGCACCTATCAGCTGCCCGAGGCCCAGCTCGATCGTTTCATGCTGCAGGTCGACGTGGGCTATCCCTCCCGGGACGAGGAGATGGAGATCGTGCGGCGCACCACGGTCGAACGCCGCGAGCGCCCGCGGGCCCTGCTTAGCCGCGACCTGTTGACAGCGCTCCAGCGGCTGGTGCCGCGCGTCCCGGCGGCCGACCACGTGATCGAGCACGCCGTGAGGATCGTCAGGTCGTCGCGGCCAAATTCACCGGACGCTCCCGAGTCCCTGCGGCGCTACGTAGAGTGGGGAGCGGGGCCGCGCGCCGCGCAGATGCTGGTGATCGCGGCCAAGGCTCGAACCCTGCTGCGCGGGAGGTTCGCGGTCGACGCCGGAGACGTGACCGCGCTGGCGCCTGCGGTGCTGCGCCACCGGCTGGTCCTCGGGTTCGAGGCCGAGGCCGAAGGCGTGCGGGCCGACGCGATCATCGAGCAGCTGATCGATTCCGTTTCGAGATGAGCGATCGGAGCAACGGGGTTCCGGGCACACCGCTGGACGCGGAAGCGCTCGAAGCGATCAGGACGCTGGAGATCGAGGTGCGGCGCACCGTCGAGGGTCTGCAGGGCGGCGCTCACGCCTCGCACCACGTGGGCGCCTCGGTGGAGTTCTCGGAGCACTGGAGATACGCGCCCGGCGACGACTTGCGCGACATCGACTGGCGGGCCTTCGCCCGGACCGATCGCTACTTCGTCAAGCGCCACGAACGGGAGGTCACGCTGCGCTGCCTGCTGGTCGGGGACTGCTCGGCTTCGATGGGATTTTGCGGCACACGCGCGGCGGCCTCCAAGCTGCGCTACACTGCGGTGCTGCTGGGGGCGATCGCCCACGTGCTGGTTCGCCAGGGAGACGCCGTGGGCCTGCTGCTTTTCGCGGACCGGGTGATCGAGCACCTGCCCCCGCGACGCAATCCCGATCATCTCTTCGCTCTGCTCTCGCGCCTGGCAACCGTGGAGACGCCCGAGGGAGGCGGCACGGACTACTCGGGAGCGATTCGCCGCGCCGCCGAGGCCGCCGGAAGACGCGGAATGATCGTGTTTGCCAGCGACTTGTGGGGAGCCGGCCGCCGCGAGGAGGTCGCTCTGGCCAGCCTGTCGTCGCGCGGGCACGACGTCGCCCTGTTCCACGTGCTCTCTCCGGATGAGACAGATCTGCCGTCCGATCGCGAGGCCGTCTTTTTCGGGCTCGAGAACGAGGGAGAGGTGGAGGTGGATCCGTCGCGGATACGCGGGGACTATCGCCGCGAGGTGGAGGCCTTGCGCGAGCGCTGGCGGCGGGTCACCGGCGAGGCGGGGATCGACCTCATGCAGGCCGAGACAAACGCGCCGCCGGAGGCGACGCTGGCCCGTTTCGTCGCGAGACGCCGTCGCGCCGGGAGGGCGCGGTGAGCTTCGAGTCTCCGTGGATGCTGCTCGGGCTGCTCTCGCTGGCGGTGCCGATCTGGCTTCACCTGCGGCGCGCGCGGGAGAGACGCGTGCCGTTTCCCGCCGTCGACATCTTGCGCCGGGTGGTCGCCAGGCGGGCGCCACGCCAGCGTCTTCGAGATCTTTTGTTGCTGATCGCGCGCCTGCTTGTCTTGAGCGCCTTCGTGCTGGCCGCGGCGCGTCCCGGGCTGTCGGTACGGCGGCCGGGGGGGATTCGCTCGGGGTCGGCGCTGGCGCTCGTCGTGGTTCTCGACGACTCGCTGAGCACGAGGCTCTCGGACGGGGGGGGCGAGGCGTTGTTCGTCAAAGCGCGGCGGCGGGCGGTCGTCGAGCTGGGCAGGCTGCGGCCCGGCGATGCGGCCGGCTTCGTGCTGGCCGGTCGTCCCGCGCGAGCAGCGAACGAGGAGCTGACGTTCGATCTGCATTCCGTGACGAAACGCGTGGAGTCGTCCGCTCCGGGCTACCGCTCCGGGGACATCTCCGGCGCGTTGCGCCTGGCCTGGAGGATGCTGGAGACGAGCCCGCTGCCTCAGCGGGAAGTGCTGCTGCTCACCGATCTGACAGATGCTGCTTGGCGCGAGCGGCCGCTGCCCTGGTCCGGGGAGTCGGGGATTTCGTTGCGAGTGGTGGGAGCCGGATCGGAGGCTCCGCCGGGGAACGTGGCGGTCGAAGGGGTCGAAGTCGAGCCGGAGGGCGGCGGTACGGCGCGAGAGGTGGTGATCCGGGCGCTGGTAGCCAACCATTCCGGCCACGCGATCGAGGACTTGGATGTCGTTTTGGAGCTGGAGGGGAGCGAGGCGGCGCGAGGCGCTCTCGACCTGCCGGCCGGCGGGGTGGAGACGAAGAGCTTCCATCACCGCTTCACCGAGGAGGGTTTCGTCCGCGGTCTGGTGCGGCTGCCGGGGGACGCGCTGCCGGCCGACGACGTGCGCCACTTTCGGGTCGAGGTGCGGCGCGACCTGGAGGTCTTGGTGATCGACGGAGACTTCAGGCCGGGCTCCTACCGCGACGAGGCGTTCTACCTGCGGCGCGCACTGGAGACTCCGGCTCCGGGCGAGGTGCCGATTCGCGCGGTGGTGGTCGATCCGGAGGCGGCCGCGGCCGGGACGATCACCGGCTACGACGCGGTGTTCGTCGCCGGAGTGGGCTCGCTTCCCGGCACGTTGGCCTCCAGGCTGGTGGAGCTCGTCCGCGACGGCGGAGGACTGCTGGTCTCGCCGGGGAACGCCGGCGGTGTGCCGTCCGGCCTGGAGTCTCTGATGCCGGCGCGCGTTCGGGCGGTGCGGCGCGAGGAGCGGGGCGGCGAGGGCTTCTCCGTGGGCGCCGTCAACCGCGCCCACCCGGTCTTCGAGCCGTTCGGCGACGGGTCGACCGGGCTCGAGCAGGTGCGGGTCGAAGCGCACCTGGCGGTGGAGCCCGATCCATCGATGGAGCGGGCGCTGCTCGCCGAGCTCGAGAGCGGGGTGCCGCTGCTGCTGGAGAGGCGCGCCGGCCGGGGTATCGCGATGCTGCTGACGACCTCGCTCGACCGCGACTGGACCGACCTGCCCATCAGACCGGGATTCCTGCCGCTGGTGCAGCGCATCGCGCGACACCTGGCCGGCCGTCTCGGCGAGCGCGGTCCGGAGCGGGTATTGGTCGGCGATCCTGTCGAGGTGGAGGTCGGCGAGGGAATGCGGCGGCTGGTGGTCGTGGATCCCCGAGGGGAGGAGACGGCGTTCGCGGCCCAGGAGATCGCCGGCCGTGCCTCGGTGAGCTACCGGGGAACGGAGACGCCGGGCTGGTACCGGGTCTGGGCGGAGGTGCCGGAGTTCGGAGGTCTCAGGCAGCTTTCCGAGCAGGAGTTCGTGGTGGTCACCGATCCGGCCGAGTCGGATCCGTCCCGCAGGATGGAGCCGCTGGGGGATCGCACGGAGCTGGCGCCGGTGGAGGGCTGGCTGCCGGCCTGGCCTCATCTGCTGGTGGCCGGGGTCGTCCTTTTGCTGTTCGAGAGCCTGCTGGCAGGCTGGGGGCGGCGCCGGTCGCACCTGGGAAGACCGGCGGCCGGGCGTGGGCCGGCGGCGAGGGCGGTAGCGGTAGAGAAGTGATTATTCGTTTCGGTTGCTTTTCCCCGATTGCGCGACTAATATGTCCAACGAAATAGAGATGTGTGGGTTTTTCCGTTTTCAGGGAGGAACAGTCATGAAGAGGTTGCCGTTTAACGCTGTCGCGCTGGTGATCGGTCTGGCGGGCTTGCAGCCGGGCTGCATGGATCGC